>JAPOTT010000007.1:9001-29092 GCA_026709025.1 bacterium | reverse complement strand
AGGTGGCGCGCACCGGTTGCACGGTTGTTGTGCTGCCCGAGGGGGCTGTGACATCGGGAGAAGTGCGTGGAGGGGCACCCGCTTCTAGGGATTTTGGATTGCTTGAACCGCAGCGCACCGTAACTGCGGTAGATGCGGTTGTGCTCACGGGGGGCTCGGCGTTTGGGCTGGCTGCAGTAGACGGTGTTATGACTTGGTGCGAAGAACAAGGTAGAGGCTTTCAAACACGCGCCGGGAGGGTGCCCATTGTGGTGGGTTTGGCCCTTTACGACTTAGCAGAGGGCGATAGCACGGTGCGACCTCAGCCTGAGGCTGGATACGCTGCGGCACAGACCGCCAGAGCACAGATGCCCCAACTAGGCCGGGTAGGTGCGGGTGCGGGTGCCACAATGAACAAATGGCGTGGGCCAGAGCACCGTAAGCCCGGTGGTTTGGGTGGTGCCGTAGTGCAGGTGGGGGATGTGAAGGTAGGGGCTTTGGTGGCAGTGAACGCCGCTGGCGATCTCAACGATGGCAGTGTGGTTGCGGAGTTGGTTGCCGGTACTTACGAACATCAAGTGGTTGACCCTTTTGTGGCCTCAGCTGACGGTGCTGGTTGCAGCACTGGTAACGGCGCTGGTGACAGCGCTGTTAGCAGCACAGAAGTTGCCGCCACCGCTGAACCTGCAAGCAAACCCGGCAGTGCTTTAGATTGCACCAACACCACCATTGGAGTGGTGGTAACCAACGCTGCGGTAGACAAGTTGGACTGCTACCTGCTTGCTGGCACCGGGCACACCGGTATGGCTCGGGCTTTGTTTCCTGTTCACACCCAAAGCGATGGCGATGCGCTGGTGGTTGCAGCCACAGGCGAGGTGGAAGCTCATCATCCGCTGTTGGGGGTAATGGTAGCTGCTGCGGTTGAACAGGCCATCAGGTCGGTTTAGGTTTTTGGCTCTTCGCGTATTCAAGCCGGGCTGTTCGCTTGAGCTTGATTACAAAAAACCCTTCTGGGTACCATCAAAGGGCACTATTTTAGTAAAAAGATTTAGTACAAGATTACTAGTGAGGTTGATATGCAAACTGTTGAAGGCAAAGTAGCGGTGGTAACTGGTGCTGCAAGCGGTATGGGCAGGGCTGTGGCACGAAAAGCAGCTTCTGAAGGCATGCATGTTTTGGCTGCTGATGTGGATGAAGCGGGCTTGGCTGACACTGTGGCTGGGTTGGAAAATGCCCAGTTAATGTTGACAGACGTAACCAGCGGTGAAGCTAACGAGGCTTTAGCAGCTGCGGCTGTTGAGCGTTTTGGTGGGGTTCACCTGGTGCATTTAAATGCTGGTGTGTTAACGAATGGGTACACCTGGGAAAACACAGAGCAAGATTGGCGGTGGGTGTTAGACGTGAACCTGTGGGGGGTAATCCACGGAGTGCGAAGCTTTATACCCCGAATGCTAGAACAAGGTGAACCAGCACACTTGGTGGTTACCGCCTCAGAGGGAGGCCTCACCCCCGGCCCCACCTATGGCCCTTATGCAACTTCCAAAAACGCAGTGGTTTGTTTAGCTGAAACCTTGAGTATTGAGTTGAAGATGGTTGAGGCTCCAATTGGAGTTTCTTGTTTGTGCCCTGGCCCAATAGCTACTGGCATTTTTGAGTCGGAACGCAATCGTCCTGATTCGTATGTAAGCACTAGGGGTGTTGCTTCGTCTGATCCCAATGTGGCTGCTACGTATCAGTCTATGGCTGCTGCTATCCGTGACGGTATGGATCCTGCGGTGGTGGCAGATTTGGTGTTTGACGCAGTGCGTAACGAAAAGTTTTGGATTTACACCCACGCTGACAGCAAAGATCGGGTTGCGGCTCGCAGCCGGGCGGTGCTAGAAGAACTCCACCCCTCAGAAGGAGTAGTTGGTATGGATCCCACGTTTGCTGAGCGCAATAAAGCTGCTCTAGAAGCAGACTAACTTGAGCTGGCTCACTTGAACCGCAAAGGCACGCGTTGGCTGAGCCTACAGACGATTTCGTAGGCGATTGTGCCAAGACGAGTAGCTATTTCGGTGGCGGTGATCGTCTCTGTGCCTTGTTTCCCCAGCAAAATCACCTCATCGGATGCTTGCACAGGTTGAGCTAGGCCGCAATCCACCACCGTTTGATCCATCGTCACCACGCCAGCGATGGGTCGCCGTAGGCCACCAATTAGCACCTCGCCACCACAAGTTCCGAGCCGACGTGGTAGGCCGTCGGCATACCCGATTGGAATGGTTGCCAGCTGAGTGCGGGCGGGGGTGACGTAGTGGTGCCCATAAGATACTGGTGTGCCTGCAGCAACGTTTTTGACCATCGCAACCTCGGTGCGGATGGTCATAGCTGCTTGAAGGGCTAAGTTATCTTGCATGGCCACAGACGGGGCGATGCCATACAACGCAATACCGCTTCTTACCATGTCTAGGTGCCCAGCGCTGTGGGCGAGAGCTACGGCTGAGTTACCAATGTGCTTCACAAAACCGTGGTGCCCAGCGCTTTCTAACTGGGCAACAACGTCTTGGTAGCTTTGGATTTGCTGAGCAGTAAAAGGATTGGTGAGATCGTCTGCCACTGCGCAGTGACTCCAAACTCCAGCTAGCTGTAGGGCTTTGTGTTGGGCGATGTTGTTGGCGAGGTTGAGCGCTTGGTGTGGTTGCGCGCCCACGCGAGCCATGCCGGTGTCTATCTTTAGGTGAACCGGTAGTCGCGTCTTAGCTGCTACCGCAGCATCGTTTGCCGCAGCTATGGCAGACGCTTGGTAGACGGTAGGGGTGAGATCATTGGCCACTACATCTAAGAAATGGCACAGAGGAGGTTCGGACAGCAACAAGATGGGGGTTTGAATGCCTGCTTGTCGAAGTTGGTGGCCCTCTTCCACTAAGGCCACAGCCAACATGGTTGCACCTGCATCGGCTGCTGTTCTGGCTGATTCAACTAGGCCGTGGCCATAGCCGTTGGCTTTCACCACAGCGCATAGTGTGGCGGGTTTTATGTGGTTGACAAGCAACCCTACGTTACGCGCGATTGCGCCGAGGTTGATCTCAGCTGTAGTTGGTCTCATGGCGTGTGGTGTTGGGTGGATTGACTAGCGTGTTGGGTGGATTGATTGACTTGATGGTTGGCGGCAGTTGCTTGCCAAGTTCGAGGCAGGGCATTTATCAGGTTGGATGCGGCCATTGGTGCAAAAGGTAGGGCTTGTGCTGTTTGGCCGTGTAGCCATGCCGCAAGAGCAGCAGCTTGCATTGGTGGCACACCCGCGCTGAGCAGGCCGCAGATAAGACCGGCCAACACATCGCCAGTGCCTGCCGTGGCTAGGCGGGCATCACCGTTGTTGGTGGCTATGGCTGTGCCATCGGGTTGAGCTACCACGGTGCAAGGGCCCTTGAGCAGCACCGTTGCACCAGAGATGAAAGCAAGCTGCCTCGCAGCGGCAAAGCGATCCGGGTCGGGGGCATTTCCAGTAAGACCACGGTACTCCCCATCATGGGGGGTAACAATGGTGGGGGCATTTCGGCGATTCAGAATGGCAACAACACCGCTGCCCAAAGCGGTGAGGCCATCTCCATCAAGCACCAGAGGTAACGGTGCGTTGCTAACAAGCTCTCGTATGGCCTCAGCAGTGGTTGGATGACGACCAAGGCCCGGGCCCACTAACATGGCCTTGAAGCGAGACAGGTCTTGGTGTTGTATCTGCTCCCACCAACCGCTAGCAGACAGAGGGTAGCTAACTGCCTCAATGGCACCGTTGGTGCTAGCGCTGTGAGCGATGCTGGCAGTGCTAGCACTAGCGATTGCAGTGTTGGTGGGGTTTGGGTGACCGGGAACGCTCAAGCGCACGTAGCCCGATCCGCCACGCAGCGCAGCAGCTGTAGCTAGTTGAGCTGCGCCAGCCATTTCTGTGGATCCGGCCACTATCCAGCAGGCAGTTTGCCACTTGTGGGCATCTAGCGGCCGCACGGGCAGCCAGCTGGCAGCTGTGGATGCTGTTAGCAGATGGGCTTTTGCGGGGGAGGTGTCTAGCCCTAGCTGTTCTAGGGTTACTTGGCCGCAGTATTGGGTGCCCGGGTGCAGCAACAAGCCGGGTTTGAGGGCACCAAAGGTGAGAGTGTGGGTGGCCTGCCACGGGCTGCCGTGTACTTCGCCGGTTAGCCCATCGATGCCCGAAGCAATGTCTGCAGCCAAAATGGGTGCAGGCTTAGCCGGTTGCTTTAAGTACGGTGGTGGTGCAGGAGGGGTGTAGGGGCGCTGCAAACCAGTTCCGTAGGCAGCGTCTATAACTAGATGGGCAGAGGGCAGGGATTTTGGCGGCTTGGTAGCATCCCAAACCTCTACCCGCACGCCGCGACGGCGTAAGTAGGTAGCGGCTGCTCTGCCGTCGGCACCGTTATTGCCTTTACCAGACATCACCACCACCCTGCGTCCGTAACTGCCACCCATCATCTGTGTGGCTACGTTGGCTAGGGCAACCCCTGCGCGTTGAATGAGCACCTCAACTGGTTCTGGAGCAGCAGCATCAATGGCGACCATCTCTGCGGGAGTGACTATAGGGATCATGCCTACACCAGCTAACTCAACGGCGAGAAATGCCTACTGTGACGGTTTTGGCTTGGTGACGGATGGCATCAATCGGACGGGTCAGTTCGTTAATGGCTACACCGAGCGATGTTAGGAACTGGCTTAGCACTGTTTCGGGCGTGCCCTGTATGCCTCGCTCTAGCTGATAGACATCTAGTGGAGTAATGCCAGCGCTGTAACGGTACAACGAAGCAATATCTGTTGCGGTGCTGGCTTGTAAACAGCCGTTGTAATTCCCATTGTGCAAGTGGTTTAGAAATTGTTGGGCTAAGGGCTCCAAAGCAGAGCTTAGGGTAGAGAGGAGGTTGGGGTGTAGGCGGTGCGTTGTGTCGTCTAGAGCATCTTGGATGATGGTGCGGGTTTCCCGCAGGGGTTGGGCTAGTTCGTCAATAGCTAATGCAGACTCATAGCTAAAGAGGTGCCCCACCATGGTGGCTAACACAAAGGCCAGCTCAGGAGATGTGGTGGTAGGGGTGGTGATCACCTCCGCAGGGGAATACAGATGAGCTTGGGAGGCGTGTGTAATCACGATGGGCATGGCGCGATGTGCCCGAAAGATGGCTACCTCTTTAGCTACATCGGTGGCGTTGGAGTGCGACAAACCACATGCACAAACCAAGATAAGCGGCTCTGAGGATAGGTCGATGTGCTTTTTATCTTCGGTGCTATCTGAGGAGATGGACTTATAGCAAAGCTCCGAGAGCTTGATGCGTACCTCCTGTGCGGCGACATGGTTTCTGCCGTTGCCTACCACTGCCCAGTAGGTGCGTCCGAGGCCGCTGCGCCGAACTGTTGCGGCGATTTGGGTATGCATCTGCAGCACTTCAGCCATCTGTGTGGGCAGGTTTTGCAATGCAGTTAAGAGTTCTTGGCGGCGATATGGGCTAGGGGTGTTAGGCCCATCAGAGGCAGTATTGGCTATGGGGGCCACGCTAGGGACAGGGTTGTTGGCATTGAGCACATCCGCAAGGGCTACAGCTAAAAGCGCACCAGCGGCTACTTGAGAATAGAAGGCTTTTGTGGAGGCTACGCTCATCTCCACATCTCTCCCATCGGAGGTGTACAAAGCGCCATCGGCTTTACTAACTAGGTCGCTGTTGCGACGGTTAACGATGGCCAGAGTTGCCGCGCCTCTGCGCTTAGCGAGGTCTACAGTGCGGTTGGTATCGGTAGTAGTTCCCGATTGGCTGATAGCTACTACCAAAGTGTTGGTCATGTCGGAGCTGAGGCCAAAACCCGATAGCTCTGCGGCAGTGAGGCTGTTGATATGGATTTGAGGAAGTTCTTGGCGTAAAAAATGTGCCAGAGCTTGGCCTGCTACTGCCGCAGTTCCCTGACCAATGGTGACGATGTTGGATATCTCACCACTAGATAGGCGCTGCTTGAGGTTTGTTGGCAAGGCATCAGCGCTTAGGCGCACGGCAAGCGGGGATTCAGTGCTTGTTGGCGCAGTGCCAGCTTGTACAGGGCTTGTTGGCGCAGTACTAGCTTGTGCGGGGCTAGCTTGTGCAGTGCTTGAGCGAAGCTGTGGTGATTGTGTGGCAACACCGAGGCGACCTTGTAAGGTTTTGCGAACCGAATCTGGGGATTCATTGATTTCTTTGAGCAGGTAATGCCGATGGCCGCGCCGATCTAAGTCTCTGGTAGTGATCTCCGCGGTGGCTATGTCGGCATCTGTAACTGCTAGTGGTGTTCCGCTGTAGGAGAGCCGTTGGATGGCACACAGGTTGGGGGCCTCATGGCGGTTCAGCATCAGTACCTGACCACGACTGTGATCGGGGGTTGGGTTTGCGCGAGCGGATGGCACAGCCTGGGTGGTTGAGGTTGCGGTGGCTGGTGTTTCACCGTCCATTCGCAGGTAGCGACTGGCTTGTTCTACTAGGCCGTAAGGTTCGCTGGCTACTATGTATGCATCCTCGCTAGCACCCACATATAGGGCCTGTCCGCTGCCCCGCAGCGCCAACATCACATAGTTGGGATGGGTGGCAGCTTGGGCGGCTATTGCCACTGAGCCTTGCAGTTGTTGGGCGGTTTCACGAAAGGAGTGCAGGGCTGCCTGCGGGTCTGTTGTGTTTGCGTTGCTAGGTAGGCGAGATGACCAAAGGGTAGGGATGACCTTGGCATCGGTTATGATTTTTGGGTGGATTGCTAACGAGTTCTGAGATTTCAGATGGGCATGGTTGTCTACGTCTCCATTTAGAGCAGCGATTGCTAATGGATGGTTATTTGGGCCTGAGGGCTCAGCTAGCTCGGAGTTGACAGGGTGAGCGTTGGCTTCGTTGATTTGCCCTACGCTGGCCCAGCGAGTGTGGCCTAGCACCACAGCAGATGCCTCGGGGTTTGCAAGAGCGGTTGCTAGAAGATCGTCGTTACCTACCGCAGCGCGCAGCACTTTGGTGTTGTCGCCCAACTCACCTATTTCTGCGGCTGTTTTGTAGATAAAGCTTAAGTGCCCCTCAGCCCAGCGAACCGAACCAGACCTAAAAAGAGGATCCTGACTGCGTTGCTTTACTGCAGCAGCTACAGCGGGATCGTTAGCGTCTAATCCGTGGTTTTGGACCAACAAATGTATGCCTGCGGAGTCGCGCCCACGTATCTCTAGGCGGTCTAGGGCAGCCAGGGCTACCTGTATCGACCAAAAAGTGCTTAGAGCAGCTTCACCGGGGGTAGGCCCGGTGAGGTTAGCTACGGCTTCTACGGTTTGAAGCCGGTCTGTGCTGATTGCCCATGCAGCATCCTTTAGGGATATAAGGGCTGCGTTTGTGGTTTCGGCATCAAGATTGTTTGAGGTTTGTATGGGGTGTTCAACGCGTTGAATAACGCGGTTTATATTGACAAGAGATTCGTGTACAGCATCGCGCAGGGCTTTATCGGCCAAAAGCAGTCGCAGCCCCGCCATGCCGCTTAGCAGGTTGTTGGCTTTGTGGAGGTTGCTAGCTGCTTCGTTGAGGCATGCTGTGTGTGATGCGTTTGGTGCGTGTAGTGCGTTTGGTTCGTTAGTAGTGAGGTTTTCAAGGTTACGGTTAGCCAACTGAATTAAGGCCAACACATCACGCGGAGCTGGGGTAGCCCGCTGTGAGCCACGCTGGAGTACTGCAACGATCCCACACACCCTAGAAACGCTACTAGTACACTCCGATAAACCCCACATAGCGGCGCGTGGCTAGGTGGTGCGGCCGCGTGGCTAGGTGGCGCGTGCCACTAGGTGGAGTGGGGTGCGTGGCTAGGTGGTGCGTGGCTAGGTTGGGTTAGCTGATGGGATTAAGAGTTGGAGGCAACACAGGCAGCAGCTAAATCGGCTGCCACAGATTGAGCCAACTGTGAAGTTTCAGCCTCCACCATGATGCGGATTACCGGTTCTGTGCCTGAAGGTCGCACGATAAGCCGCCCGCTGCCGTTAAGGGTTTGTTCTGCTGTGGCTATAGCTGTGCTTAGTTGCTGATGGTCTATGGGGTTTGCACCTAGCTTGACATTGCGAAGAACTTGGGGCATCTTTGTCATTGCTTCAGCAGCTAGCTCTTTCAGCGGCATTTTGCGCCTAGCCAGTACTTCTAGCAGTTGCAGCGCGGTAACCATACCGTCTCCGGTGGTAGCTAGTTCGGGGAAGATCACATGACCAGATTGCTCGCCGCCCAACGCCCAGTTGCCCTTGTGCAGTGCTGCCCACACATTGCGGTCTCCCACTGGAGTGGTAACCACAGTAATGCCTCGTTCGGCCATGGCACGGTGAAAGCCGAGGTTGGACATTACCGTTACTACTACGGTGCTGTCGGGCAGCTTGTGGCGCTCTTGGCGGTCTGCGGCGCAGATAGCAATGATCTGATCGCCGTCCACCAACTCTCCTGTGTGGTCTGTGGCCAGGACTCTGTCTGCGTCACCATCAAAGGTAAGACCGATATCTGCGTTGTGTTTAACAACAGCTGCTGCCACAGTTCCCGGAACCGTTGACCCGCATTTGCGGTTTATGTTTTGACCATCGGGCTCAGCGTTAATCACGGTCACCGTGAGGCCGTGCGCTTGGAGCGACATCGGCAGTAGAGATGTAGCGGCACCGTTCGCTGCATCTACAACCACGCTGAGGCTGTTGTGGTCAAAGCTCACGCTGCTAGCTAGAAAACGCTGGTACTCCTGTAGTAAGTCGGTGCCGTCTAGGGTGCGGTTGGGGGTGCCTAGCGTGGATACAGGTTTCTGGTTAGCATCGGTCAAGATTGCTTCTAAATCTGCTTGAGCATCGTCTTGCAGCTTGAGCCCTTCCGGGCTGAACAGCTTGAGGCCGTTGTCTTTCCATGGATTATGCGATGCCGACACCATCACGCCTGGAGTTTTGGCGTACGCGGCTGCCCAAGCCACCGCAGGTGTAGGGGCTACGCCCAGATCGATGGTGGCAACTCCAACGGCGCTAAAACCAGCCATAAGGGCATGGGCAAAATCTGGACTGGATTGGCGGGTGTCACGGCCAATCACAACAGGTGCTTTGGGTTGCAGCACGTGTGCTGCGGCTTGAGCGAGGCGGTTGAAGTCCTCAGGGAAGATGTCTTTGTATGCTCTGCCCCGAACTCCGTCGGTACCAAAACGCAGCACTTAGCCTGATGCGCCTGAAGGTCTTCGCCAGCGTTCGCTTAGCGCTTGGAGTACTGCGGAGCTTTACGAGCCTTCTTGAGGCCGTATTTCTTGGATTCCTTCTTGCGGTCATCACGAGTGAGGAACCCTGCTTGCTTGAGGATTTCCCGCAGTTCTGGTTCAAGGTTCACTAAAGCGCGGGCCAAGCCTAAGCGCAGCGCCCCGGCTTGCCCGTTGGCACCACCGCCGTGCATGTTTACCGTAACGTCGTATTTCTCGATGGTGTTGGTGATCCGCAGCGGTTCCATAAAGGTCATTCTGTGGCTCCGAGAGGGGAAGTAGTCGTCTGCTTGGCGACCGTTTACCGTTACTTGGCCATCACCCGGGCGCAAGCACACTCGTGCCACGGCCCGCTTGCGTCTTCCAGTTGCTTGCGTGAGCGGGAGGGCCATCAGGAATCTCCAGTACGGTGTTGAGCCGCTGCTATTTCATGTGGTTGCGGCTTTTGAGCTTTGTGCGGGTGGGTAGGGCCCGCGTACACCTTGAGCTTGCTAAGCATTTGCTGGCCTAGACGAGTTTTGGGCAGCATCCCCTTGATGGTGCTTCGCACAGCCTCGGCGGGTTGGCTGGCAAGCAAATCTCCGTAGCTTGTTTGGTGCAAACCTCCGGGATAGCCAGAGTGTCGGTACACCTGCTTATCGGTGGCCTTGTTGCCTGTAAGCACCACTTTATCGGCGTTGATGATGATGACGTGGTCGCCCATATCCACATGCGGGGCAAACTCAGGCTTGTGCTTGCCCCGCAACAGGCGAGCTACCTCGGTGGCCATGCGGCCCAACACCAAACCCTCGGCATCCACGACATGCCAAGCGCGTTCAACCTCTTTAACTTTAGGACTGTAAGTGGGCATCGGCTTTCCTTCAAAAGAACCTGCTGCAGTAAATAAATGCGGTAGATGCGGTACCGAAACGTCAATGATACGAGGTTACAAGGACAAGCGACAACTAAGACACACCATAGGTTGGATACAGGTGCTGCATGTTGGATGTAGGCAGGCTTATTGAGCAGATGTACGTGGAATGTTGGTAGCTTCTAACGGGGCGAGTTTGCGTATCACAGCGCCACTGAGAGTAGATTTGCAGCTATGGATGGGTCAGCCTCTGCTATGGATGGGCCGCTTTCGCCTATAAGTAAGCCACTGTCCAGCGTGCGGGAGTCATGCACTCCCCGATCAGAAGTGTTGCAGGGCGGGTTGGTAGACAAGCACTTCGCCGCCCAGTTGGATCAGGTCATAGCCAACGCTCCCGGTTATCACGACTACGCCGATGCCGATTCGTTCTTCAAGATCACCCATCCCACCCGCGGCCTCAAGGATCTGCTGGCTGGCACGTTCGCCCGCTTATCGCACAATGCATCTGCCGCTGCCAGTGCCGAGCACGCGGTGTACCGCTACGAAACCAGCTTCGGCGGCGGCAAGACCCACGGCCTGATCGCCCTTTGGCACCTGGCCCGAGGTGCCCGGCCCCCAAACCTCAACGAGTTCATCGACCCCGCCCTACTTCCCTTGCAGTGTTCGGCCGCCGCGGTAGTGGGCGACAGCCTCGACCCGGTGAACGGCCTCACCACAGATGGCACCACCACCTATACCCTGTGGGGTGAGATCGGCCGCCAGCTCGGCCCCGAGGCGTGGGCTCTCATCCAAGCCAGCGATGAAGCTCGCACCGCTCCGGGCAAGCAGGTGTGGCTCGACATGTTCGGCGCCACCCCCACCGTGATCGTCATCGACGAGATCGCCCAGTACCTGCGCCAGCTGGCTTCCTCGGCCCGGCCCGACATCAACCAGATGGCCAAGGCCACCATTGCCAGCCTGAAAGTACTGTTCGAGGCGGCCACTGCCGCTCCCGCCGTGCGGATCATCGTCACCTTGGCCACCGGCACCGCCGCCTTCGGCCCCGAGACCACCGAGATCGCCCAAACGCTGAACGACGTGGCCGCCGAACAGCTCATCGCCGAAGCCAATGATGTGATGGAGCGGCCCAAAGGGGCCATCGGCCGCCCCGCCGAGGATCATGAGATTGGCTTCATTTTGCGCCGCCGCCTGTTCTCCGAGGTTAACGAGGCCGCCGCTGCGACCACCGCTGCCGCTTATCAGGAGTTCTACCGCAACATGGCTCAACGGGGCGTAGCCATCGGCGCGGCCACAGCCGACCCTGCCGCCTATGCCGAGCGCATAACCAGCACTTACCCCTTTCACCCGGCGCTCATCGACTGCCTAGACAAGCGCATCGGCCCAATGCCGGGATTCCAGCGGGCCCGGGGAGCGCTGAAGATGCTGGCTGAAGCGGTGGCTGCCCTGTGGGCCGACGGGGTGGATGCCCCTACTATCAATTTGGGTGACCTGCCGCTGCACCACGCCCAGGTGCGGGCCTCTATCACCACTTCCATCGACCGCGATGCCCTCGACGGCCCCGCCGTGGCCGACTTCGCCGCCCCGAACAGCCACGCCTATGGGGTGGACAAAGAGCGCTGGCCCGACCAGCGCATTGCCACCCGGGCGTGTACCACAGTGTTCTGCCACAGCGTGGCTGGCGAACCGCTGCCCGGTGCCGCCCCGCCCGACATCTATGCTGGCACCTGTTGGCCCGGCGACGACCCCGACATTACCGACGAGGCACTGGCCTCCACCAGCCGAGTGGCCTGGCACCTGGTGTCCGACGGAGCAAGCTGGCGATTCCAAACCGCCCCCAACGCCAACCGGATCATCGCCTCGGAGATGGCCAACGTAGCCAACGCCGACATCACAGAGGAGCTTGATGGTCGTATTCGCTCCATCTTTCCCAGCGATGGCCCGGTAAAAGCCATTCACTTTCCTACGGGCCCCGCCTATGTGCCAGATGAGCAGCATCTCCGCCTGGTGGTGTTCTCCCACCTCGACGTAACCACCACCGCCCGCAACGCCCACACTCCGCCCGAAAAGGTGGCCAACGTTGCCAACCGGTTCGGCATAAAGGAACAGAACCGTACCTACCGCAATGCGGTGGTGGCGCTGGTGGCCGACGAAGATGCCATCGATGCCATGCGAGAGCGCGTTAGGTTTGAGTTGGCGGCCCGGCGCGTTACCTCCGATGCCGACCGTATGGCTCAGTTTGACAGCGACGTGGCGAATACCCTCAAGCAACTGGCTGACAAAGCTGTTCTTGAAACCCGGGTAGCCATAGGTACTGCCTACCGCCATTTGTACTGGCCAGCGCGCGACCCTGCCAACCAGAACCTTCGCCACTACGACCTGCCCGCCCGCGATCAGGGGAAGGTGCCCACAAATCAAACATCGGTGATCATTGAGGCGTTGCGGTCGAACGGCAAAATTAAAGATACCGCACCGCCTACCGACCGGCTGGCCGCCGCAGTGGGGTTCAGCCCCAGCCATCCAGAGATCACCACCGCACAGCTAGCCGAGGCTCCGTGGCGAGACCATGCTCAAGCTATGGTGCTGAACCCCAGCCTCATCACCGAAGCTATCGCTACTGGGGTGCGCTCTGGGGCTTGGGTGTATTACGACCCCGACCAAAACCGGGCTTGGGTGCTAGGCGATCCTGCTCCCCCCGCCCGTATCAACAGCAACGTGTGGCTTTACACCGAAAGCCGAGCCCAAGAGCTGGGCCTGCTTCGTCGGCCTATAGACCAACCGGCCATCAACACCGCGCTAGCTACCAATGGCGGAAGCATCGATGGTGCTGCTCTGCGCCGCGCCCTGCACAAAGCACTAGGCGGCGAACCGGCCAAAACCGAGATGCTTGAAGGCTTAGCCCGCGCTGCTCGTTCGCAGCAATGTGTGGTTATGCTGGCTGGTGTGTCCACCCCCCCCCCCCCCGGAAGCCAAGAGCCCACCCGCTCGCCGCTTGATGCCGATGAAATCCTCGGAGCGGAGCTTGATAGCCTCCTAATTCTCACCCCCGAGAGAGCCGCGGAAGAAGGGGTCAGCTCCCCACAATCAGAACCCAGTGGGCCGATTATTGTGCGGCGCTCAGGCGATACGGTGGGCAAGGCCTTCCGCAAGATTGAAGATGCCCTGGGTGACCGAGGCGGCGGCCCGGTGGCCGGGCTCACGGTAATTGCCGCCGCCGACGCGGGAGAAGGCCCCCGCGATCTGCGAGCCCTGGGTTACTGCGTGAGCCAGCTCCCCCGGTTCGACTGTCGGGTAACGGCTAACATAGTGGTGGAATACGACGGCCTCGACGGCAGCCTCTCCGCCGATCTGGCCGGTGCCGCCACTGGATGGCGACAGGTGGAGGACGCTCTGTTGGGGTTGGCCGACAGGGGCTCAGCTGTGGGTGGCACTTTAACCTTAGAGTTTACCCCCGCAGTCCCCATACCCTACGGCGGCCCCGACTGGGATCAGTTCCGCTCGGTAGTTACTAACAACGACCCCGGCGCAATCGAGATCACCGTCACGCTGGCCGACGGCGACAGCAGGTGAGCATGGGTAGCCCAAACCTCGTGGCTCTCTGCGATTGGGAGGACTGATGAGCGTACCCAGCACGCGAGAGCGCCGCTTTGTGCTGCAGCTGCTTCCCATTGCCCAAGGAGACGGCTGGGGCTTTACCTTAGCTGAGACTATCGGCGAGCGCGTCCAGCCGGTGGCTCGGGTGAGCCCAACCCAAGCCGTGTGCTATCGCCGAGCCGTGGTGCATGCTGTGGTCGCCTCGGGCTATCAGCCCACTGCAATATCGCCACGGCGGTGTCGCCCGTTCAATCTGGCCCAGGCCCCTGGCGTTCGCCTAGCTCTCACGGTTGCCGCCGCCGCTCCGATAACCCGCCCTGCGCGGCGACAGGTGATCACCGAGGCCATCGGCGCCCTAACCGCCGAGGAAGCACTGTACTGGTACGCCCAGTCCATCGGCCCAACCGGTAACCGAGCGCTAAGGGCGCTGCGCTTGCTGCTAGCCGATGACTGACTCCAACCAGCCCCGGCTACTCATAGAAGACTGGTTCCCGGTGGCCGAGCTGGGCATTGAATCGGTGCGGGAACGCGCCGTCGCTATGGATCTCCCCCCGTTATTCGCGTTGCATGTGTGGTGGGCTCGCCGCCCACTGGTGGCCAGCGCGGGCGCGGTGCTGGGCAGCCTGCTGCCCGCCTGGTCGTCCGAACTGGCCGCCGAGTTCTGCGACCACGACCAACTGGCCACCCCTCTGGCCTATCAGCAGTGGTTCTTACACCTGTGCGGCATCTGGGGCGACCCGGTGGAGGCGCGAAAGCTGCTTGACGCTGCCAATGCCGCTGGCGTCAAGCTCAAGGGCAACGGTTACGGCTACAAGCAGGCGTATAAGAACTCCCCCAATGCCGGAGATCTCAGTCTCTTGCATCAGGTTCTCCAACACACCTGGGGAAGGCTGCCCTCGGTGTGTGACCCCACCGCCGGGGGCGGCTCTATTCCCTACGAGGCGGTTCGCTACCGGCTTCCCACCCATGCCAACGACCTCAACCCGGTGGCTGCTTCGGTGCTGCGAACCGGAGTGGAACTATCAGCTCGACACGGGTTGGATATCACTGCCGACCTTCAACAGTGGGGTCAAGAACTGGTCGGTCGCCTGGCTAACCGTCTTTCGCCGCACTTTGAATTGCCGGATACCCAGGAGAAGGTGGTGGCCTACATCTTCGCCCGTACCGTGGCCTGCCCTCGCACGGGCAAGATGGTGCCGTTGGTGGGCGATTGGGCGCTGCGGCGGGGCGACAAGCCCGTCGCGGTGCGGTTGGTTACCCGGCGCGGCGACCGAGAACTAGATGAGCCCGAGTTCGAGATCGTCGAAGGTCATGCCATCGACTTCGACCCCAAGCGAGAGGCCACGTGGTCGCGGGGCAAGGCGGTGTCGCCTTGGGATCACCTGACCATCGACAGCGGCTACATCAAGGCCGAAGCCCAAGCTGGCCACATGGGCGAGGTGCTGTACGCCGTGGCCATACGAACCGCATCTGGCCGGGGCTTTCGGGCCCCTGATGCTGTGGATTTGAACACCCTGGCCGCAGCCGAAGCCGAGCTTGAACGACTACTGCCCCAGTGGGAGGCCGCAGACATCCTGCCCAGCGAGACCGTGCCAAAAGGGAACAAGACCCGAGAACCTCACAACTACGGCATGCCCCGGTGGCGGGACTTCTTCACCCCGCGGCAGCTCTTGGTGCATGGCTGCTTCGTAGAGGAGTTCCGAAAGCTCATCGGTGAGGTTCGCGCCGCTATCGACGATCCCGACCGGGCCGACGCCGTACTCGCTCTGCTGAGCTTCATACAGGGAAAGGGGCTCACCTATAACGCACGCCAAAGTGCGTGGGATATAAGTCGACAGAAAATAGCTCAAGCATTTTCTATGCACGCGTTCCCGTTAAAGCACACTTTTGCCGAGTTTGAGGGTGCCACAGAATTGTTTCAATGGTGCCTGCAACGCGGAATTATCCGGGCTTACAACGGCATCGCCGGGCTGCTCCACCCCAACCACGCCTCCAACCAGCTCATCGCCAATGCGCTGCCCGAACCCCAAGTCACCGTCACCAGCGAGAACGCGGGCAACTTGGCCTCGCTGTCCGATGGATCGCAGACCCTGGTGTGCATCGATCCGCCCTATTACGACAACGTGATGTACGCCGAGCTGTCCGACTTCTTCTATGTGTGGGAAAAGCGCACCCTGGGCGCGCTGTGGCCCGAGCTGTTCGCCGAGCCTCTCACCAACAAACACGATGAGGCAGTTACCAACCGGGCCCGCTTTGCCCATGCTGGACGGCGAGCCAAAGAACTGGCCGATCACGACTACACCGCCAAGATGGCCGCCGTCTTCGCCGAGTGCCGTCGGGTGCTGGCCGATAACGGAGTGCTCACCGTGATGTTCACCCACAAGCGAGCCGATGCTTGGGATGCACTAGGCACCGCCCTCATCACCACCGGGTTCACCATCGAAACCTCCTGGCCGGTTCACACCGAGAGCGAACAATCGCTGCATCAAGCCCGCCAGAACTCGGCCAAATCCACCGTGTTCATGGTGTGCCGTAAGCGCAGCGAAACCCGCTCGGGCCAGCAGCGGACATACCTCGACGATATTGAGGGCGACATCCGCCACGCTGCGGGCGATGCTCTGGAGCGGGCGGCCAAACAGGGCCTCAGCGGGGTTGATCTGCTGTTGTCCACCTACGGGCCAGCCCTGTCGGCGCTGTCGGCCCGCTGGCCGGTGTACTCTGCCGAAGCCGATGCTGAGGGCCGCTCGCGGCTGCTGCGCCCTGAAGAGGCCCTAATCGTGGCCCGCGCCGAAGGCATCCGTCTCTTGCGAGCCCGACTGGTGGGCAGCGATACCGATTTCGACCCGCTCACCGACTTCATGCTGATGGCATGGGACATGTTCTGCGCTCGAGAGTTTCCCTACGATGAGGCTCGCAAGCTGGCGCTAGCTACCGGCGGGCTAGAGACCGCCGAGGTGGAGCGGGCCAAGCTCATCACCGCCAAATCCGGCTCGGTTGTCATCTCGGAGCCCCACCAGCGGCTGCGGCGGGAGGGTGATGACCACTTGCCGGGAGTTAACAGGGAACGCCGCTCCTTCCCCACGCTGATAGATGCCGTCCACACAGCGCTTTACATCACCGACCAAGACGGCCCGGCCGCAGCCCGCCGGTGGCTCAGCGAGCGGGGTCTTATCACCGAGGGCCGGTTCAGCGATTGCCTCCAAGCCCTGCTCCGAGCCGTACCTCGCACCAGGGCGTCCGGCAAGTGGAACCTGCCCGAGGCCGAGCTGTTGGACCGGCTGGCCACTACCTGCTTCCCCGATTTGGACATCCCCCCCGACCCGCTGGACATCACCGAGCAACAGCTCTTCTCCCCCGATGGCTGAACCCAGTCCCTCGCCGGGGCAGTTCGCTGACCTAGGCATTCAATCCCACTACAGCAGCGAAGATGATCTGCTCAACGCGTTTTACGTGCCCGTGCTGGAGCGGGCGGTGGCTTACGACCGTGTAGCGGGCTACTTCTCCTCCTCCTCGTTCATGTCGGCCGCGGCCGGGCTGGCCCGGTTCATCCACAACCAGGGCACTATCCGGCTGCTGGTGGGGGTGCAGCTTTCCGAAGAAGATCGGGAGGCTCTGCTGGGCCGCACCGCCATCGACGAAGTACTAAGCAGTCGGCTGGGCGAAGCAATGCCTCTGGCGGCCGACGAGATCGAGCAACAGCGCTGGCAGGTGATCGCCTGGCTGGTGCAACAAGAGCGACTCACCATCCGGGTAGGGGTGCCCTGCGACTCCGACGGGATGCCGCTAGCTGCCTCTCAAGCCGGTGATCGCTATTTTCATTCCAAGTTCGGGGTGGTCACCGACACCGTTGGAGACCGGTTGGCGTTCCAGGGCAGCATCAACGAGTCGGCAGCTGGATGGCGGGCCAACTACGAAAGTTTCAGCGTGTACCCGTCGTGGAAACCGGAAATATGGGATACCTACGGGCAACAATGGGCCGAGGATTTCGAGCGCTTGTGGGAGGGCAAGCCTAGCGGTTCAAACTCGAACCGGGTTGTGTGGCGCACGGTGCCGTTGCCCCAAGCCGCCCGCGACCGGCTATTGCAGTTGGTGCCCGAGAACCAGGCCCCGCCCGCTCGCGACCCCCTCGAGCCCCCGCTGCTCACCGAACAAGAGCGACAGCGGCTGGCCGACATCGGCCGAGCGCCCAGCACCGGCACCGGGGTGGGGCTTGCCTCGGCTGGCATCGTGGCATGGCCCCACCAAGAGGCTATCGCTCGGCATATTACAGACACTTGGCCCCGGTCGTATCTGCTGGCAGACGAGGTAGGGCTGGGTAAGACCATCGAGGTCGGGCTGGTGCTGCGCGAGTTACTTTTGTCGGGCCGGGCTAGCACCGCGCTGCTGCTGGTGCCAGCATCGGTGCTCATCCAGTGGCAAGAAGAGCTGGCAGAGAAGTTTCTGTTGGATGTGCCCCGCTTCGAGGGGGGCGAACTGATCGGTGCCGATGGTGTTCGCAAGCCGCTAGGGGCCAACGTCAACCCCTGGCGATCTGCACCAGTTTTGCTGGCATCATCACATCTGGCCCGCCGCCGCGATCAGCGCGAACAACTGCTAGATGGCGAAGGCTGGGACTTGTTGTTTGTGGATGAGGCTCACCACGCCCGCCGCCGCGGTGCCAAACCCAACGACACCCCCAACCAACTGCTAACCACGCTGCTAGAGCTCAAACAGCACGGGCAGTGGCAGGCTCTGTTGCTGGCTTCGGCCACCCCAATGCAGCTCCACACCCACGACCTTTGGGACCTACTCAACCTGTTCGGCCTACCGCCCGAATGGGATGCTGGCGCTGCACAGATGCAGCAATACTACGAAGAGGTACAGCAGCCGCTTGCCCATCGCGATTGGCAGTTTCTCAAGCAGATGCTGGCTGGCCACTTGACCGCCGCCGAGCCCGATGAAGCGGCAGCCCGCGCCCTAAAAGCCGACCTCGGGGCGGTACAGGCTCAACACATCACCCGCTTCCACAAAAGCCCCCTCTCCGAATCCGCCCTTCGTCACACCAACCCCGAAGTGCAACCGCATTGGAACCGGTGGCTGCGGGCCAACACTCCGGTGCGCGATCGGGTGTTCCGCACCACGCGCACCACGCTGCGGGCCTACCGCAGCCAGGGAATGCTGGCCGATAGCACCGTGATCCCGGATCGAGTGGTGAACGATGAGTTTTGCGATTTGGGCGCGGCCCGTAACCTTTACAACCGTATCGAGAGCTATATCACCCGCCACTACGATGCCTATCTCCAATCCACCGGTACCCGCAGGCCGCTGGGCTTCATCATGACCATCTACCGGCGGCGACTTACCTCGAGCTTTCGCGCCATCCGGTGCTCGCTAGACCGGCGCAGAGGAGTGCTTGCCGATCACCGGACCATGGCCGAGCTGCTCGATGCCGACGACGAGGCCGCACTGGAGGGCGCCGACTGGGACGAGAACCCCGAAGGCCAGGGGACGACCGCCGCCGATGATCTGGCTGCTGAGATCAACGAACTCGACCGCTTCATCGCCGACCTCGACGCGCTACCCCCCGACGAGCCCAAAATGAGCCTGCTACAAGAACTGCTAGCTCAGAGCTTCTCTGATGGGCACCGCACCGTTGTGGTGTTCACCCAATACGCCGACACCCTCCGCTATGTGCGGGATCGCCTGGTAGCGATCTACGGCACCCAAGTGGTGTGTTACTACGGCGGCGGGGGCGAGCGCTGGTCGCTAGAGAATCGCCAATGGGTGTCCATTCCCAAAGAGGAGGTTAAGGAGCTGTTCCGTCGGGGCGACGACGTGCGGATCATGCTAGGCACAGATTCCATGTCGGAGGGGCTCAACCTGCAAACCTGTGCTCGGGTGATCAACTTCGATCTGCCGTGGAACTTCATGCGGGTGGAGCAGCGCATCGGACGAGTAGATCGCATCGGCGGCCAGCCAAAGGTGGAGGTTACCAACCTTTTCTACTCCGACACGGTAGAGGAAGACATCTACCGCCGCATCCGCGACTGCCTCGATTGGTTCACCAACGTGGTGGGCAACGCCCAACCCGTGCTTGCCGCCACCGAGTCGGTGTTTGAGAAAGCCGCCATGGGACGCATCGCCCCCGAAGAAGCGGCCCGGGAACTCACCGAGGCCGCCGACCGGCTCGAGCAGGCATCCCTCAAACTGGCCGACCTAGATGCCGTGCCCGATCACGAAACCGCATTGCAACCAGCCATGACCCTCGGCGACCTCCAAGCCATCCTCCACGGCATGCGCTGGTGCCACGACCGCTTCGCGCCTCACCCCGATTTTCCCGATGCCTGGCTACTATCCCTAGACGAAGCCTCGCCCCATCCTGTGACCTTCAACCCAACCCTCTACCAAGAAACCCCCCACCTCAATTTCCTCACATGGGGCAGCCCCCTACTCACCCGCCTCTTGGAACTTGC
>JAPOTT010000007.1:0-8891 GCA_026709025.1 bacterium | reverse complement strand
TTTTGTGGGCGGTAGCTGTGAGTTTGTTGGTGATGGCTCTTGGTGTTTCAACTGCTGGCGCGCAGGGTGCTGTGCGCGGCGGTTTTACCCTTGCAGATGTTGCTGAACGAGACAGGTTGATTGCGGCTCAGGAAGCCCTACTCAATTTCTTTAGATGCCAGTTCGGCATCGATGTTGAAGCGGTGCCCGGCGGTTGCGTTGCTGGCAATCCGGTTGAAGGTTTTTCTCAGCCAGCCGATTTCGCGGAGATCCCCTCGGCTAGGGATATTGCAGTTAGAGATCGGCTGGTCGCACGCCAAGAGGCACTGCTCAACATCTATCGCTGTCGCTACGGGGTAAACCTCCACACAGTTGAGGGAGGCTGCGGGCGATTTGCACCTACTGGTCGGGTCGCTCGGCACGATGTTCGCTTGCTCACGGTGGCTGAGGCTGTTGCCAATGGGGGGCTTCCAAAGGGGGTAGTAACACCGAGCGGCGTGACCGTTGCGGTGGTCGGACGCGCCTACAACGGCTACCGGGTGATCACGCCTTGTGGTAACCATGCCACCGTCACCAAAGGCCAGCCTCTGCGGAATGTGAAGGTGGTTATCGATCCCGGTCATGGGGGCACTTCCGACTATGGCGCATCTGGCCCCAATGGGTTATCAGAAAAGGCCCTCAACTTAACCCTCAGCCGAGCCGTACTAGATGAACTATCAAGCCGCGGTATCACCGCAGCCACTACCCGAACTGGCGATTATGACACCTTGTTATCGGTTCGGGCCGGATTCGCCGACAACTTAGGTGCTGAGGCCTTAGTATCGCTTCACCATAACGCTCCCACATTAGCTACAGGCTCGGTTCCGGGGAGCGAAGTGTTCGTGCAATCGGAATCTCGTCAAGCTGCCCGAGCCGACTCCGCTCGCCTCGGCGGCTTGTTGTACACCGAGATCACAGAAGCCCTAAGCCGATTTAAAGGTGTGCGCTGGAGTCGGCTTGCCGATGCTGGGGTGTTGAGGGTGCTGGTTCCAAACGGTCGTGATGCCTACGGCATGATCCGCAGGCCCAACCTCCCTGCGGTGTTGGTGGAATACGGCTACCTATCTAACCCTTCTGAAGCTGCCCTGTTTGCCACCGACGAGTACATCACAGTGGCGGCCAAGGCCACCGCTAACGCCATTGAAGCATACTTGAACACCACCCGCACGGGCGCAGAAGTCCAACCGTCGCCCCGTGTATTCACCCCCGCAAGCGCCCCAGCCCGCTGCATCGAAGTAGAACTAGAGTAACCCAACTTCAAGATCAAGGTAGGAGGGGGTAGGTTACTTCCCACAGGCATAGTCCTTGGGGTGGGGCTAGGTTGTTTGCTTTGGAACGATCTTTGGCAGCAAGGATTGAGGCCATCGCATCGGGAGGCCAGCGCCCGGTGCCTATGTCTGTGAGGGTGCCGGTTATGGAGCGCACCATCTGCTGGCAAAACGAAGATGCCGTTATCTCAAACTGTAAGAAGCGGTTGACATCTTTGATGGGGCTTGTGTTGGATTGTACTTGTATCCAATGTGCCTTTAGCACATGGCGGACTCGGGACTTTTCGTTGCCATCGCGAGAGTGCTGTAGACGGCAAAAGGACGCGAAATCGTTTGTACCCAAGAGGTGTCGGGCCGCAGCGTTCATGGCTTCTACATCTAGGTGTTGTGGATAGTGCCATGCGGTTGCTGCTAAAAAGGGATTAGCCACAGCGTCGTTAACAATGCTGTAGCGGTAGGTGCGGCTTTGGGCATCAAAACGGGCGCTAAAACTGTTATGAGCTTGGGTGATTTCGCGGATAGCGATGGCTGGTCCCAGCATCTTGTTGAGGGAGCGTTGCAACTCACCGAGGCTCAAATCGCTTGTTATGGCACTTGCAGGAACATCAAAGCTAACCACTTGAGCACGGGCGTGTACCCCTTTGTCTGTTCGGCCTGCACAGGTTATCTCTACCGGCGTGCGCAAGCACACAGAGAGGGCATCGGCAAGATCTCCTCCCACAGTTCGCACGCCCGGGTTTGGTGCAAAACCATGAAAAGGCCCCCCATCATAAGCCAGAACAGCTCGGAGGCGCACGCCAGCTAGCTAAACCAACTCAATTCTTGCCATGGGCGCGTTGTCGCCTTGGCGGGGGCCAAGTTTGAGGATGCGGGTGTAGCCACCGGAACGGTTGGTGTAGCGGGGGCCAATATCTACCATCAACTTGTCGGCAATTTCAGGATCGCCAAGTTGCGAGAGGATCTGACGGTGGTTGTGCAGTCCTCCCTTTTTTGCTTTGGTGATGAGCTTTTCTGCCACAGGACGCATGGCCTTAGCTTTGGCCTCGGTTGTGGTGATGCCTTCAGCGGCAATCAGCGATGCCACTAGGTTGGCCATCATTAGCTTTTGATGCTGTGAACTGCCACCAAAACGGCGGGCTTTGCGAGGTCTTCCGGGCATGATGCAGCCTCGTTTTCTTAGCGAGGGCCAGCTAGGGCTAGGCCCCGCTCGTCTAGTTTTTCGGTAACCTCATCCAAAGATTTCTGGCCGAAGTTGGTAATAGACAACAGCTCCTCTTCGGTGCGAGATAAGAGTTCGCCAATCATGTTTATTTGGGCACGCTTGAGGCAGTTACGGGGACGCTCTGATAGCTCAAGATCTTCTATGGGAAGATCTAGATCTGGTGCTCCAGTTGGCAACGCAGCTGCCTCAGCTATGGTAAGACCTTGCGGTTCCTCGCTCATCTCCTCAATCAACTGCACTAGGGCCCGAAGCGTAGAACCAGCCGATGCTAAGGCTTCTTGGGGTGATATAGAGCCGTCGGTTTCAATGTCTAGGATGAGGCGGTCAAACTCTGTGGATTGTGCTACACGGGTTGGCTCTACGGTATAGGCAACCCGGCGCACCGGTGAGAAGATTGAGTCTATGGGGATAACCCCGATTGTCGAGTCCAGCTTGTTGGTATCTGCAGATACGTAGCCTCGGCCTTCAGAAACCGTGATATCCATGGCTAGACGGGCTTTTTCATTTAATCGGGCAATAACCAACTCAGGGTTCAGCACCTCTACATCTGGGTTGGCGGTGAGGTTGGCACCTGTAATCTCGCCCGGGCCTTGTTGGTCTAGGCGCAACTCTACCGGCTCTTCGCTGTGGCAGCGCAGCACCAAATCCTTCAGGTTCAATATAATGTCGGTAACATCTTCAGCTACACCAGCGATGGTGTCAAACTCATGCAGCGCGTCATCAAAGCGCACCCGGATTACAGCAGCGCCGGGGATAGACGATAGCAATGCCCGCCGTAAGGAGTTGCCCAGCGTTTGCCCGAAGCCTGGCTCTAGCGGGCTGACAGAAAACTTTTGACGGTTGTTTTCAAGTTCGGTAACGGTTTCAACGGCGGGTCGTTGAATCACCAGCATAATTGGGCTCCCTTTTGTTGAGTTGTGAATGTAAAGTTGGCCTCAGAAATCTGAGTCTGAGCAAGCAACTGAGGTTCAACTACTTGCTATAAAGTTCTACGATGAGCTGTTCACGCACGGGCACATCGATTTGCTCGCGTACCGGCAACTCTCGCACTGTGGCTTCAAAGCCGTCATCTGTACGTTGCAGCCAAGCTGGTGGGGTTCGATCCAAAACATCTAGGTTCCAACTCACCACCACCATTTGGCGGGCTTTATCTCGAAGCGCCAGCACATCGCCTTTGCGCAGACGATAGCTAGGGATGTCTACCCGCTTATCGTTCACGCTAATGTGACCGTGCGATACAAGCTGACGGCTTTGAGGACGGGTAACACCCCAGCCCAACCTGTAAACCACGTTATCTAGGCGTAGCTCCAATAGCCGCAGCATGCTCTCGCCGGTAACTCCCTTTTGGCGGGCTGCTTCTTTGAATACGTTGCGAAATTGCCGCTCATTGAGCCCATAGGTGTAACGGGCCTTTTGCTTTTCTTGGAGTTGCAACAAGTATTCAGACACGTTGCCGCGCCTACGGGTTCTACCGTGTTCTCCCGGAGGGTAGGGACGACGCTCTAGCGCAACCGTTTCGCCTTTGGTGCCCCATACGTTAACACCCAAGCGGCGCGAAACCCTAGAACGTGGGCCTGTGTAGCGTGACATATTTAAACCCTCCGTCGCTTGGCCGGGCGACAACCGTTGTGAGGAATAGGGGTAACATCTTTGATGCCGGTAATCTCAATGCCCACACCTTGCAATGAGCGAATGGCGGTTTCGCGGCCTGAACCTGGGCCACGTACATGCACATCTACCTTGCGCACACCGTGTTCCATGGCTTTGCGACCAGCCTCTTCAGCTGCCATCTGAGCGGCAAAGGGAGTAGATTTGCGAGAACCCTTAAACCCCACGTTGCCCGCAGAAGCCCAAGATAAAACATTGCCTTGTTGATCTGAGATGGTGACGATGGTGTTGTTAAAGGAACTCTTGATATGGGCTACCCCATAAGAGATGTTCTTGCGCTCTCGCCGCCTGGGACGACGACTAGGGCTAGATGGTGGGCTCACTTCTTCATTACCTTCTTTTTGCCAGCAATAGCCTTCTTAGGGCCTTTGCGGGTACGAGCATTGGTGTGGGTTCGCTGGCCATGCACCGGCAAGCCACGGCGATGGCGGATGCCCTGGTAGCAACCGATCTCCATTTTGCGCTTAACATCTTGGCTGGTTTCACGACGCAGGTCGCCTTCAACCCTGAGGCTGCCCTCAATATAGTTACGCAGCCGAGCAATCTCTTCGTCTGTAAGATCTCTTACACGCGAATGCTCATCTACTGCTGCTGAGGCACAAACCTCTTTAGCCAGAGAGTGGCCCACGCCATAGATGTATGTGAGGGAGATGACGGTTCGCTTTTCACGGGGGATATCTACGCCAGCTATACGAGCCATAAGATCAGCCTTGCCTTTGCTTGTGGCGCGGGTTAGCGCAAATAATCCGCACGCTACCGTGACGGCGGATAACCCTGCACTTATCGCACATTTTCTTTATGCTAGGACGGACTTTCAACGTTTGCCTTTCGCTGAGCTGATTTAGCTGAACTGCTTTGCCTGCTGGCTAGATCAACCGATTGGGTTGATCACTTGTATCTGTATGTGATTCGGCCTCTTTGCAGGTCGTAGGGAGTTAGCTCCACTTGCACCTTGTCGCCGGGGAGAATCCTGATGTAGTGCATCCTCATCTTGCCAGAAATGTGGGTAAGCACCTTATGCCCGTTCTCGAGTTCTACTCGGAACATGGCATTGGGGAGGGACTCTGTCACAGTGCCCTCCATGATGATTGCATCTTCTTTATTCTTCGCCAAGGGCGACCTCTCCTGACATCTTGGCTGGGCTGTTATGTTGGGTTGGACCGGCAGTCCGACCTAACAGGGACGACCAACGACATAGCACGCTTAGTCGCGCCAATGCAGACTCTGGCTTAGAGCCGAATAATCATACTACCGGCCCTTTGGTGGGCTCACAAACTCAAAGGGCCTACAGCGTAGTTATTGTCTCATCAATAATGTCGGCAAGCCGGGCGAACACCTCGTCTTCAGTGCCTAGGCCATCTACTGTTCGCAGGCAACCTTTGTTTTGGAACCATGCCAAAAGCGGAGCTGTTTCTGCCTCGTAAAGCTCCAAGCGGCGCGCTATGGCCTCGGCGGTGTCGTCACCTCGCCCACGGGCCAGCATCCTTTCGGTAACGGTTTCAATGGGCACTTCTAGGTTGATGGCTAGGCTGGGGCCACCTGCTCCCAAGATATTGGCTAGGGCATCGGCTTGGGCGGTTGTGCGGGGGAAGCCATCCAACAACACCCCATGGGCTTGGATATCTGGCTCACCAACGCGTTCGGCCACGATTGCAATGATTATGTCGTCGCCCACAAGATTGCCCGCATCCATTACGGCTTTTGCTTTGAGACCCAACTGCGTACCAGCTTGTACTGCAGCGCGTAGCATGTCGCCGGTAGATACGTGGATGAACCCGTAACGTGCGTTGATACGTTCAGCTTGGGTTCCCTTGCCCGATCCTTGTCGCCCCAATATCACAACCACGGGGGGCATTACTTCAAGAAGCCCTCGTAGTTTCTCATCATTAGCTGGCTGTCGATCTGCTTCATGGTTTCTAGAGCCACACCCACTGCTATGAGAATGGAGATGCCGCTAAAGCTGTAAGCCGAGGTGCTTTGAGAAGGAATGTACTGGGCTAGGGCTATGGCAGGAATTACTGCCACGGCCGCAATAAACAAGGCCCCTGGCAAGGTGATACGCGACAAGATATGGGCTAGGTACCTCTCAGTTGGCCTACCGGGGCGAATGCCGGGGATGAAGCCACCTTGTTTGCGTATTTGATCGGCTTGTTTTACCGGGTCGAAGGTTATGGCGGTGTAGAAGTAAGCAAACCCCACAATCATCAACGCAAAGGTAACCAGGTAAATCACATCTGCGGGGTCGCCTAGATGCACGTTCACCCAGTTTTGGACGCTTTCACCCCAAGTATTGTGATCGGGGTTTGAATCAGATGGCAACACTGCTGACAACAAGATGGGCAAGTACAGAACCGAACTGGCAAAGATGATGGGGATCACGCCCGACTGGTTCACCTTCAAGGGAATGTAAGTGCTTTGACCTCCAGCCATGCGACGACCTACCACCCGCTTAGCAAACTGCACTGGTATTTGGCGTTGACCGTTTTCCACAAAGACAATCGCCACCAACAAAGCCAGATACATCAAAGCGATAACGAAGGTGGCACCCCAGCCTTCGGAGGCTTTAACTAAAGAGAACTGGTTGGGGATGGTAGACACCACCGAGGCAAAGATGATGAGCGACATGCCGTTGCCAATGCCCTTTTGGGTAATTAGCTCGCCCATCCACATCAACAAGGCGGTGCCTGCGGTTAGGGTTAGCACCACCAAGAACACTCGGGGGGCGGTGAAGTTTGGCAGCAGATCTATTGGTTGGTTGGCATTGCCGCCAGAAAGCCCCAAACCGCCCCCACCGTTGTGGAACAAAAAGGCAAAGGAGGTTGCTTGGATGATGGCTATGGCGATTGTGAGGTAGCGAGTCCACTGTGTGATCTTGCGTTGGCCCACTGCACCCTGGTTCTGCCATTGTTCAATACGAGGTATCACCACGCCTAACACCTGCATGATGATGGAGGCGGTGATGTAAGGGAAGATGCCAAGCGCAAATATAGCAAACTGCGAAAGTGCCCCACCCGAAAAGAAATCTAACAATCCGGTAACACCACCAGCATCGGCTGTGTTGCGAAGCTGATCTACAGCGTCTAGGTCTACTCCTGGAGAGGGAATAGCTACACCCACGCGGAAAATAACCAGCATGGACAGCGTGAACAGGATTTTGTTACGTAGATCGGCAACTCGGAACATGTTTGCCACTCTGGTGAGCACGGCGAGTTCTAATCCTTTCTGCTATGAGTTCCCTAAAAAAGGTTACGGCTAGCGATTGGTGAGGGCGTTGCCCTTAGCAGGTGGCCTACCTTTGAAGGGCTTGGGCAACAGCTCCACGCTACCTCCCGCAGCTTGAATAGCGCTTTTTGCAGATTCTGAAAATGCGTGAGCCTTTACTGTTACAGGCCGGGTGATTTCTCCTCGGCCAAGTACCTTAGCTAAAGCCCCCTTGTGCAAGAGCCCTCGCTGACGAAGCACCTCAGGAGTAATTTCGTCTAGCTCAGAGGCTTCTATCACATCTAAGTTGATGGCTTGATATGAAACCCGAAACGGGTTCTTGAACCCACCTAGCTTTGGGACACGTCGTGCCAAGGGCATCTGACCGCCCTCAAATCCAACTGCAATCTTGTTGCGGGCTCGTTGGCCTTTGGAGCCTCTGCCAGCCGTTTTGCCACCCTTGCCAGCAATGCCTCGGGCTTTGCGCTTGGGACGCTTACGGGCACCAGCAGGAGGGCTAAGGTCGTGCAGCTTCATGAGTCTTTGGCCTCCTCGCAACAAACAAGGTGGGACACCTTGTTGATCATTCCACGTATTTCTGGAGCATCGGGCAAGGTATTGGTTTGACCTATGCCCCGCAGCCCTAGGGCTCGCAAAGTACCGCGTTGTTTGGGTCGGGTACCTATAGCAGAGCGTATCTGGGTAACTTTAAGTGCCATGCCTACTCTTCTCTAGTCTTCTACTCTTCGGCGGAGTTTGGGGCACCTTTTGTGGTGCGCTCAGATTCAAGATAGGCAGCTAGCATCCCCGCAGGCACAAACTCATCGGCGGGTAATCCACGTTGTTGGGCTACCTGATCGGGCCGCTTAAGTGCTTGGAGCCCGGCGATAGTAGCTCTAGCCACGTTGATGTGGTTAGGCGAGCCCAAAGATTTACAGAGCACATCGCCAATGCCTGCTTCTTCCAAGATGGCCCGAGCGGCACCACCGGCAATCACACCAGTACCGGGTGCGGCAGGCTTGAGCAGCACCCTGCCGGCACCCATCTGCCCAATTACCGGGTGGGTGATGGTAGAGGATGCCAATGGCACTCTAAACAGGTTCCGGCGAGCCTCCTCGGTGCCCTTTTGGATAGCTAAGGGCACTTCTTTGGCTTTGCCATAGCCCAGACCAACACGCCCGGCACCGTCGCCAATCACCACTAACGCTGTGAAGGAAAAACGCCGCCCACCCTTTACCACTTTGGCTACCCGATTGATGTTGATCACCCGAGAGTCGCGCAACTGCGAATCGTTAGTGAGGGTTGTAGGTTCTGCCATTAGAACTCCAGTCCAGCCTCGCGGGCTGAGTCGGCTAGGGCAGCTACACGACCGTGATAGCGAAAGCCGCCGCGGTCAAAAACCACCGTGGTGATGTTTTGTTCTTTAGCTCGCTCAGCTAACAGCTTGCCCGCTGCTATTGCCCCAGCAGTGTTGCCGGTAGGTCCCGAACGCAGTTCTGCTTCGGTTGTAGAGG
>JAPOTT010000056.1:22455-29215 GCA_026709025.1 bacterium | reverse complement strand
TCTGGCTCGGGCAAATCGGCCATGTTGGCCAATGCTGCGGCTGCTGCTTGCACTAAAGGAACAGCTAAACAGGCCCCGGTGCCCTCACCGAGGCGGAGATTTAGGTTAAGCAAAGGTTGCAAGCCAAAGTGTTCTAGCACCGCAGACGCAGCCGGTTCACTAGAACGGTGACCAGCGATAGCACGAGCTGCGGTGCCCGGGGAAAGGGCATCTGCTGCGCACAAAGCCGCACTAGCAATTACGCCGTCTACGATAAATGGAACCTTGTGGGCGGCGGCGTAGATGTAAAACCCGGCCAGCGCCGCAATCTCCAACCCACCTGCTGAGGCCAGCACTTCAAGTGGCTCGGCGCAAGCTTGTGCCCTCTGTATAGCACTCTCCACCAACTGTTGTTTGTGCTTAAGACCTCCCGCTGGGATGCCCGCACCCATACCGGTGATCTCATGGGCTGATCGGCCTATAAAAGCCCCGATGAGCGCGGCTGCCGGTGTGGTGTTGCCGATGCCCAAATCGCCGCCAACAAGGCAGTTAGCACCAGCTGCTATTTGCTCAGAGGCGATCCGGCCACCAATAGCTATGGCAGCGGTGGCTTGGGCGGTGGTCATGGCTGCTCCGGTAGCAATGCTGGCGGTGCCATTAGCCACCCGCTCACTTCGCAATCTGGGCATCGGGCCGATGGGAGCCTTCACGCCAACATCAACTACAAGCACATCAGCACCTACCGCATCGGCAAACACCGATATGGCTGCTCCGCCGCTACTCACTGTAGCCACCATGGCCGCAGTGATTTCTGCTGGCCATGCACTAGCCCCATCATCTACCACGCCGTGGTCGCCAGCGAACACCGCCACCACCGGCTTGCGGGGCACAGGTGGTGGGCAAACTCCGGCAATCCCCGCTAGATGAACAGCAAGGGCTTGGATGTCTCCTAGCGCACCAGCAGGCATAGCTCGAGTGGCCCATCTGTTTCGGGCCTGTTCCATGGCCTGCATGTCCAACCGAGGAACGACAGGCAACTGATTTGTGTTTTGATTTGTAGTCATTTCAACTACTCCTTCGATCTAAAAGCCAGTTAACAAACCCGCTCATCACCAACAAGCCAACAGCGAAAACCTCAACCCTATCGGCGACTCGGATAGCGGCTTTTATGTCGTTTATGTTTTCGACCCTTGAGCAGGTGCCCTTCAAATAGGCCCCCCTTACGCAGACACTGCTGCCTAAAGTTGGGCGATGTTCAGCCTCTCCTTCGTAGCTAAGCGGCCCGCCGAGTTGGCGATTTAGCGCACCAGCCATGGCAGCCTCAGCTACCCCAGCATTGGGTGATGGATGTGCAGGGGCATCTTGATGCACTGCGCCGATAATTTGACGGGCTCGCTTGGGGTTCAGCGCCGCAACTAACACAGCGAAGATGCGAGCAGGGATGTAATTGACAGCATCGTCGAGGCGGGCCGCAGCCCAACCAAAATTGCGGTAGCGCGTGCTACGCCGACCCACCATTGCATCCATTGTGTTAATGGCCCGATACGCCATAGCACCGGGAGCACCGGCCACAGCGCCCCAAAACGCTGGTGCAATCACCGCGTCAACGCTGTTCTCTGCTACCGACTCAATGATTGCATCTGCAATACCAGATTCATCCAACTGCGTAACATCTCGTCCCACAAGGCTCGGCAACTCAGCTCGGGCTGTGTACATATCTCCACTGGCTAGGGCTCCTCCCACATGCGTTGCCACCCGGCGGAGTGTCCGCCCTGCAGCAGACATTGCTACTGCTGCTGAGGTAGATCTAACGAGCCAGCCTGAGGTAGCTCCGATAGCTACGCCAGCTGCAACATAAGCCACTCCTGCGCTGTGCCGATCTCGCCAGATAGCTTGCTCAAGGCGTGTCATGGTGCTACCAAACTTGGCCACTGGGTGTATATCTGCTGGTGGCTCGCCTAACATTCGGTCGATCACCAAGCCGGTGGCCGCTCCCAAACATCTCTGGCTGAGTTGGCTCATGGATTGGCCGCCAAAGCCAGCAGTGCCGCAGTTTCTGCACATAGGATCACCGCTCCCAATACGTCACCGGTGAAGCCGCCTATCTTTCGCCAAGCGAACCACACCACAACAGCACTTACTACCAACCCCGCTGTAGCCGCTACTGCTCCAGATAGCCCTTCAGTTAGTACCAAAGCGCCCACCACAGGTGCCAGCCAAAGCGTTAGCCAGAGATTTGCCCCTCCCAAGAACGAATCGGCTAGCCCACCGGGGCGAGCGTAAGGCACAAGTGCCGGAACAACCGCAACAACCGTGCGACTCAAGGCCCAGATTGGTATCAAAGATAGTGATGCAACGCTGTCAACCGATAGCGCTGCCCAACGAACTCCCAACACAACCACTACAGCAGCTACGCCAAAGGCTCCAACATCGGGCTGGCTCATCAATGTCAGCCGCTTATCTCGGTTTATTTGAGGGACGAGCCCGTCGGCGCTATCAGCTAAACCATCTAGGTGTAGCGCCCCGGTAAGCGCCAAATCGGCAGCCACAACCAAGATGCCCACCACCAACGGTGGCCACAACTCTGATGCTCCCTGGTGAACGGACGCAAGCACTGCACCCAAAGCAGCTCCCACTATTGGAAACCACCAAAAGGCTCGGCGGTGTATGCCTTGACCGCGCCCAACAATGGTTAGAAAGGCCACTGCACTTAGCGCGCTGGACATCATGGCTAGGTGCTGGCACGGGTAGCTTGGTAGCCAGCAGGCAACTCCAGCACGCGGCCTGCCATCACGAAGAGCACCTTATGGGCAAGGGCTGCTACCTGTTGGTTGAGTGTGCCCACGGCATCGGTATAACGACGACCCAACTCGGTTGGGGTATGAACCGACATCCCAACCTCTTCGGAAACAATCACCGTTGCTTGTGAGCGTTCTTTGAGCGATTTGACTAGCAGCTCGAAATGAACATCTAGCTGAGCTTTGGCATCAAAGCCAGCTTGAACCCCGCTAGAGGTATCCACTAGAGCGTGGCTAGCAACCCAGGTGCCAAGCGAATCCAAAAGCACTACACCTGGGCAGCTAACTAGCAAATCTGGAAGATCGCCAGGGGTTCTACACTCTAGAGTACGCCAGTGGCTGGGTCGACTGGCTTGGTGAGCAGCCACTCTAGCGGCATAGTTGCTATCGCCGGAATCCACCATGGCTGGTGCCAGAAAGGTGACCTGTTCGCCTAGATCGCCAGCAGCTAGATCGGCTGCTATCTGTGTACCCACGCTTGACTTGCCAGAGCGGGTGCCGCCTAACACTAATACGATCATGGCTGCCACCCCCACAGAAACCACCGCTTCGGCCAGAGACTGTTGGGTTGTGTGGGTTGCGTGGGCTGTGTGGGTTGCTTGGGTTGGGGCATTTTGTGCTGCATGTGCCGTGGGATCAATAATCAAGGCCCTTTTTGGCTCGGATCTGGCGGTCGAAAGCATGCTTCACCTTGATCATTTCGGTTACTGTGTCGGCTACTTCAACCACCTCATCTGCCATGTCTCTGCCGGTGAGGATTACGCTCACTTGTTCGGGCCTTGCTGTGAGGGCCGCTGCAACATCAGCAGCATCAATCCAATCCCATGTCATGGGGTAGCTGATCTCGTCCAACACCACCAGCCGATGAGAGCCTGCGGCGATGAGCTGAGCAGAGAACTCCCAAGCCGCTACTGCTTTGGCCTGAGTTTCGTCTAGATTATCGGATTCCCAAGTGAAGCCATCTCCAGCAGAGAACCACTGCACGCCGATCTCGCGGCACACCTTCTCCTCGCCGGTGTTCCAGTTGCCGCTTTTGAGAAACTGCACCACGGCAACAGGCCAACCCCGGGCCACAGCCCGAAGCACCGTGCCAAACGCTGCGGTGGATTTGCCCTTGCCGTGGCCGGTGTTTACCAACACCAACGAGGGGGCAGATCGAAGCTCTGAAGTATCGTAGGGACGCTTAGAGCGGGGGGCAGATTCAGTGTTCATGATGTTTCCTCTCGGGTTTTGTTGGAATAGGGCTGACTATGACTGGAGCTTTTGTGACGGCGAGCTGCGGGCAGCACCACCAGTTCGCCGTGAATGGATTGAACAGTAAGCGGTGTGCCGTAGACGAAAGACAACAAATCGGGCTTAAGTACATTAACTGGGCTGCCTTGAGCTTCGATCCGACCGTGATTTATGAAAATCAGTCGGTCGGCAAAGCGGGCTGCAGTGCTCAAATCGTGCATGGCGGCTATAACGCTGAGCCCCTCGGTGTGGCGCAGATCGTCCACCAACTCCAACACCGATACCTGATGGCCTACATCAAGGGCACTGGTTGGTTCGTCTAGTAGCAGCACCGGACATTGCTGAGCTAAGGCCCGAGCAACCACCACTTGTTGGGCCTCCCCACCCGAAAGGGTAGACACCATGCGGTTAGCAAACATAGATAATTCAAGACGTTGCAGCACTGAGCTAACCACTTGGCGATCCAGTTTGGATTCGCGAGCCAACCAGCCGAGATGCGCGGTACGACCCAGCAGAACGTACTCGACAACGGTCATTCCAGTAGGCATTACCGGAGACTGCGGAACCAGAGCAACATCTGTGGCCCCAGGTGTGTGACCGCCACCACAATGGATCGTTCCGCTGTGGGAGTTCAACCCCGCGATGGCTCGCAACAAGGTGGATTTACCTGCTCCGTTGGGGCCGATTATGCCCAACCATTCGCTGGTGCCTAAATCTAGGTTCACCTCGTAGACAATAGTTTGATTGCGAAAAGACACCTGCACATCGCGACACACCAACGCAGGTTCAGGCTCAGCCGCAGCAGTCATCACAGGCTCAGCAGGCGGCACGGAGGTTGCCAGAGTAGAGCTCATGTTGTGCTCCACCGATTGCGCCACAAAACGAGGCCAAAAAAGGGTGCTCCCACAAAGGCCGTGATCACCCCAACGGGAAGCTCCGATGGAGCTAGCAAGGTGCGAGCACCAATATCCACGAAAGCCAGAAATGTGGCACCCGCAAGCGCCGAGAGCGGCACGATTACCCGGTAGCTGTGGCTGACAAGCAAACGGACAACGTGAGGCACCACTAGGCCCACAAAAGCAATCAGCCCGCTCACGGAAACTGCTGCCGCCGTCAACAAGGAAGCAGCCACGATTATCACCAGGCGAGAGCGAGCAGGATTGAGCCCCAATGCGCGAGCTTCATCATCGCCAACGCGCAACACATCCAAATGCCGGCGATGCACAAAAAGCACGGCACCGCATACTGCAACATACGGTAAAAGCAGTCCTACTTGTTGCCATCCGGTTGTGTTGAGCTGCCCAAAAAGCCATGAAAGCACCTCTCGGGCGCGCGCCTCATCTAGCTGTTGGATTGCATAGGTTTGTGCTGAAGAGAACAAAGCTGCCATGGCTACTCCGCCTAACAACAACGTTGCCGGGGCAGAAGCGCCGCCACGGGCGATGGCCATAGAAGCCGTAACAGCTAATAGGGCACCCACGAAAGCCGCCGCCGGAACCGTATCGAATGGCCCCCAACTCAAATCGAGGCCAAAGCCTAAGGCCAATACTGCGCCAAAACCAGCCCCAGCGGACACGCCCAGCAGATAAGGATCGGCTAAGGGGTTGCGAAACACCCCTTGATAGGAAGCCCCAGCTACGCCCAAAGATCCGCCAACCAGCATTCCTAACACCAGCCGGGGAAGCCGTATCTCAAACAAGATATTTTCTTGGGCAGCTGACAGAGATGAATCAATGCCAACAAGTGGTATCCAATCAAAAAAGGCACCAAGCACCCCGCCCACCGGCAAGCCAGCAGCCCCGCTTGTGGCGCTGAACAAGCCCACTGCTACTAGCACTAGTACCCCAACCACAGCGGCCTTAGTGGATATTTCAAATGCCTGTCGCACTGCGACATTGGTGGTAACAGGCACATTGGTGGTAACAGGCACATTGGTGGTAACAGGCACATTGGTGGCAGTAGGCGTGCTGGTAGCGCTGGTTTTTGGCGCTGCCTCAACAGAGCCGCCAGAAACGTAGGCTTCAGCCACTACGCACCACTGGTTCGCCTGAGTTAGCCAAAGACCAACTTGCCTAAGAAACCGGCACAGCTACTGTTTGCAGGGCATCTGCCACCGCATTGATGAACTGTGGCAAGCGCGGCCCCCAGCGAGACGCAATATCGGCGTTGACGGTTACGATGTTCCCGTTACGCACAGCGGCTATTTCACCCCATCCCGGTCGAGCCGCTACATCTTCGGCGGTGTAGTTCACCTGATCGGTGATGACGATCAGCTCAGGGTCGGCCTCCACGATGTATTCCTCGGTAAGTTGCGGATACCCAGAGCCGGAATTATCTGCTAGGTCGGCAATGTTGGTGGTGCCCATAGCTTCGTAAACGGCACCGATAAAGGTGGCGGAGCTAGCAGAATGAAGTGATTCGCCTAGTTCGTGGTAAACCCGCACCGGCACTACTGGAGCACTAGACAGGGCAGAGGTAATCTCGGTTCGCAACCTAGCTATCAGCTCGGCGGCCTCATCGATGCGGCCCACAGTCATTCCCATATCAGCCACGGCCTCATAGCCGCCCTCAAAATCAGCAGGAGCAGGATTTATCAGCACAGCTACCCCAACTGCTTCCATGCTTGCCACCAAATCGTTGGCATCGTTGGAGATAACCACCAGGTCAGGCTCGTAAGCAAGCACCGCTTCTACATTGGGGTCCCATCCTGATAAATCAGTAACCGGTGCGGCGGGTGGGAAATATGAGTA
>JAPOTT010000056.1:0-22204 GCA_026709025.1 bacterium | reverse complement strand
CAAGGAAAAGTCGGAAAAATCTTCGGGGCATTTAGCACCTCCTATAAATCGAGGGACGGAAGCTCGATCAGCAGGTGCTCTGCTTTCGGGCCAACCCTGCCTCGGGGTTTATGGCTCGTTTCAGCGCAAAGATCGACCGGACTTGCTGGCTTAGAGCCAGATTACCGTTGCGGGACAGTGCCGGAATCTAACCGGACTTCGCCTTTATGCCGCTTGTGATTATAGCCGAATGCAAGCGCGCAAGCCCATCTGAGTCTGGAATCCCAACCCGTACATGCTCGGGCATCCCAAAACTGGAACAATTCCGAACCACCACTCCATGAGGTGCGAGGCGCTCTCGCAATCCTGGGGCCTGCACCAGTATCCATGGCGCATCGGCCACCACCACAGAAAATCCAAACAGTTCAAACAAACCTGCTAGTTCCTGGCGAGCTGTTGTGATGTCTGTCGCCCAGCGGTTCAGATCTGCCAAATCCAGCAAATCAACAAGCACAGCTAGTGCTAACGAGTTGGTTGGCCATTGAGGTTGGTGACGGGCAAACCTCTCCACCTCATCTGCGATTATGTAGCCAAGTCGCAGCCCCGGGCAGGCGAAGGTTTTGGTGAGCGAGCCCACGATCACACCCGGCCGCTGTGATGTCCAGCGACCGGTTGCAAGTGGATAAAACGCTTCATCCCACACATCTGCTACCTCGGTGGGGCCAGCCAAACAACCACTGGGGTTATGAGGATCGCTGCGCCATATTGGGCCCCTAGGATTGCGTGGATGCAGGCCAAACTCTGGTTCGGCCCAAACACGGCCTCCAATTTCTGTGTGTACCAACCAGATAGCTTCACTAGCTCCGTTGGTAAGCAGCACACGCTGCGATTCCACTCCGAGGGTGTTGGCTAGAAGCGCAGCAGGCTCTGTGGGATCGGGATAGTGTCGCAAAGAGTTGAGACGCTGTGCAACAACAGCTTCTAGATGAGGAACGAATGGGTTCAGGCTCTGCGACAGATCCAAAATTTGGCTCAGATCAATGCCTAATGCACGAGCTATGTTCTGCCCGTCGCCGCCATGAGGGCCAGCGGGCGGGACTTGAACCAACTAGATCAACCCGAGGTCGGCTACCGTGTTGCGTTCCTCTAGGAGTTCGGCAACGGTGGCATCCAAACGAGCTTGTGAGAACTCGTTCAACTCTAGGTCGTCCACAATCTGCCACTGACCGTTGGCAGTAGTACAGGGAAACGACGAGATAAGGCCCTCCGGCACACCGTAAGAACCATCAGAGGGTACGGCCATGCTCACCCAATTATTGGGTGCGGTGCCATGTACCCAGTCGTAGATGTGATCTACAGCAGCATTGGCGGCTGAAGCAGCGCTAGAGAGCCCCCGAGCCTCAATTATTGCGGCTCCACGCTGTTGCACTGCGGGGATGAACTCGTCTGCAATCCAACCTTGTTGCCCCACAGCATCGGCAGCCGAGCGCCCGTTCACCTCACAGTTGAATAAGTCGGGGTACTGAGTTGCCGAATGGTTGCCCCAGATGGTCATGCGACGCACCTCGGTTACCGCTACCTTGAGCTTGTTTGCAAGCTGAGCTATGGCACGGTTGTGATCGAGGCGGGTCATGGCTGTGAACTGCGTGGGCGGAATCTGTGGCGCGTTGTTCATGGCTATCAGGCAGTTGGTGTTTGCAGGATTACCCACCACCAGCACCCGCACATCAGCAGCTGCACCCGCGCCAAGGGCCTTGCCTTGAGTGGTAAAGATTGCACCGTTGGCCTCTAACAGGTCTCGCCGCTCCATGCCCTTGCCTCGGGGCCGAGAACCCACCAACAGGGCATAGTCGGCACCCGCAAAGGCTTCATACGGGTCATCGGTGCAAACCACCTCGTCCAGCAGACTGAAGGCACAGTCTTGCAACTCCATGGCCACCCCCGCTAGTGCATCCATAGCAGGCGGAATCTCTAGCAGTTGCAGCTTGATCGACACATCGGGCCCAAGCAGTTGCCCACTAGCGATACGAAACAACAGGCTGTAGCCGATTTGGCCCGCTGCACCGGTTACAGCAACGCGCTTGGGATCACTCACTTTGTGGCTCCTTTACTACGCTAGAGACGGCTAGCGACAGCCGAAGCGAACTCTGAGCACTTCACCTCGGTGGCACCTTCCATCATCCGGGCGAAATCATAGGTCACGATCTTTTCGCTGATGGTGGCCTCCACAGCGTTGACTATGTCTTTCGCAGCATCATCCCAACCCAAGTGCTCAAACATCAACACCCCCGACAAGAGCACAGATGAGGGGTTCACCTTGTCTTGGCCTGCATACTTGGGTGCCGTGCCGTGGGTAGCTTCAAACACGCCATGTCCGGTGATGTAGTTGATGTTGGCCCCCGGTGCAATGCCGATACCACCAACTTGCGCGGCCAAAGCATCTGAGAGGTAATCACCGTTTAGGTTCATTGTGGCAATTACCTCAAACTCTGCTGGACGGGTGAGCACCTGTTGCAAAGCAATGTCGGCGATGGTGTCTTGCACGAGGATTTTGTCGCCCGCATCGCCCCCGCAGTCGTCCCAACTCACTGCTACATCTGCAAACTCATCTCGCACCAACTCATAACCCCAATTACGAAACGCCCCTTCGGTGTACTTCATGATGTTGCCTTTGTGAACCCAATGTACTCGTTTGCGGTTGCGCCGCACGGCGTGCTTGAGGGCTGCTCGCTGCAAACGCTGCGAGCCACTACGAGATACCGGTTTCAGCCCGATTCCCGCATCGGCAGCCACATTCCAACCCAGAGCATCACGGAGCAAGTCCCGTAGTTTGGCGGCTTCAGGCGACCCTGCCTCTACCTCTAGGCCGGCGTAAATATCTTCAGTGTTTTCACGGAAGATCACCATATCTACCAACTCAGGGCTCTTTACCGGAGAGGGTACGTTGGTAAACCAGCGCACCGGACGCAAGCACACATAGAGGTCTAGGATTTGGCGGATTGACACGTTGAGGCTGCGGAATCCTCCTCCAACTGGAGTGGTAAGCGGCCCCTTTATGCCAATTAAATACTCAGAAAGCATCTCAATGGTTTCCTGAGGCAGCCATTCGCCGGTTTCGTTGAAAGCTTTTTCGCCAGCTAACAACTCCAACCAGTCGATTTTGCGTCCGTACTTGCTTGCGGCTGCATCCAAAACATGCTTAGCGGCTGGCCAGATATCCACTCCAGTGCCATCTCCTTCAATGAAGGGGATTGTGGGGTTGTCAGACACGTTCAGGTCGCCGCTGTCGTTGATATGTATTTTGTCACCCATATTGTTGACGAGCATACCGGCGTAATCTGCATTCGCACTAAGCCAAACCCATCACACACCACTAACATCTTCACAAATGATGCGGGTTAGTGATTTGCTGGGCAACCAACCCACGCTCTCTTATGAGTTCTTCCCTCCCAGCGATGAAGAGGCCCAGAGGCGGTTGGCAGAAACACTCGAAGAACTGAGCCAGACAGGGCCATCGTTTGTGTCTGTTACATGCGGGGCGGGGGGTGCCAGCCACGATCGCACTCAAAAAATCGTGGTGGATATCTGCAATAGCCAGCCATTTCCTGCAATGGCGCATGTCACCTGCGTTGGGCATACTCGCTCGGACATTGTTGCGTTGTTGGATAATTACGCTGCTGGCGGGGTTGTTAACATCTTGGCCTTAGCTGGCGATCCCCCCGACGGGTCGGCCATCATCGGCGACTTTAAGTACGCCTTTGAGCTTGTGGAGTTGGTGCGAAGCCATCCTGCTGGGTTTTGTGTGGCGGTAGCTGCACATCCAGAGGTACACCCTCGCTCTTTGGGACGTAATTCAGACAGACAACATCTAGCTGCCAAGCTCAACATGGCCGACTTTGCAGTAACGCAGTTCTTCTTTGACGTAGATGATTATGTCCGCCTGTTGGACGAGTTGGCAGCGTTGCGATGCGACAAACCGGTGCTACCTGGGGTGATGCCTGTGATCTGGCCAAAGAGCGTGAGACGCTATGCGGAGATGAACGGGTCTGCGGTGCCAGAAGGGTTGTTTAGCCGGTTGGAGGCTTTTTCGGGCCGAGATCGTATAGAGGCCGCAGCCGAGGCGGCTTGGGAGTTGTGCGACAAGCTGCTAGCCGCTGGAGCACCCGGCATCCATCTTTACACTCTCAATCGCTGCGAGGTATCAAGGTTGATCACCAACAAACTGCCCCGTCACAAGAACACGATCAGCTAGCAGGGCAGATAACTGCAGCACCTAGTAACTGCAACACTTAGTGACAGTAATTTTTAATGACGGAAGTGACGTTGGCCGGTAAACACCATAGCCATACCGTGTTCGTTGGCAGCGTCTATCACCTCTTGGTCTCGTACCGAGCCACCGGGTTGGATAACCGCAGCACAGTTTGCTTCTGCGGCGGCATCTAGGCCGTCTCTGAATGGGAAAAATGCATCGCTGGCACAAGCCCCCCCAGCGGCTCGTCCTGCTGCTTTTTGTGCAGCCAACAAACCAGCATCGCGGCGGTTTTGCTGCCCGGCTCCTATTCCAACAGCCTGTCGATTCTTCACCAACACGATGCAGTTGGAACCAACATGGGCTGCCAACTGCCAAGCCATTTCAAGGTCTGCCCATTGTTCAGCGCTGGGCACCTGCTGTGTAACAACTTGCCACCCGGCGTGATCCATATCCACTGTGTCTGGGGTTTGCACTAAAGCTGCTGTGCCCATGGTTCGCAACTCCCATTGAGGCATCTCAGGTTTTGGGCCCGTGAGCACTCGTAGGTTCGCCTTAGCACGCAGCACTTCTTGGGCGGTTTCGTCTATGGCCGGTGCCACCAAAACCTCGGTGAAAACCTTGGCCATTGCCTTAGCCATATCTGCGGTGACCGTGCGGTTCACAGCTACGATGCCACCAAAGGCAGATGTTGGGTCGCATTCGTGGGCTCTCATGTAAGCATCAGCGATGTTGTCGCCTAAAGCTGCCCCAGATGGGTTGGCGTGTTTAATCACAACTGCAGCGGGCTCTGTACCCAGGCTGTGTACTAGCCGCCAAGCGGCATCGGTATCCAACACGTTCAAATAAGACATTGCCTTGCCTTGAAGCTGGGCAACCTGATCCCACCAGCTTGGCTGGTCTGCAATTTGGTAGCGAGCTCCAATTTGGTGGGGGTTCTCGCCGTAGCGCAACACCTCTTGGCGTTCTAGTGTTATTTCTAGCGTTGAGGGGAACGCTTGAGCGGTGTTTGTAGCGCCAGCATTTTGGTTTGCAATGTGTGCAGTGTTACCGGCAACGTTGTTGTCTGCTGTTGCGTTGGTGCTAGCAGTTTGAAGCTGCTTGGAGCCAAGCCAGTTGCTTATGGCTTGGTCATAGGCGCTGGTATGTGTAAAGGCAGCTTGGGCTAGCCGAACACGAGTGTCTATAGCTAAACCGCCGGTAGCTTCTAGCTCCTTCAGCACTGCTTCATAATCCTGCGGGCGAACCACCACTCCTACACGTTCGTGGTTCTTAGCGGCGGCTCGTACCATTGCCGGGCCACCAATGTCGATCAGCTCAATAGATGGGTCTGTAGCAAATGGGTACAGGTTGCATACCACTAAGTCGATAGGAACAATGGCAAACTCGGCTAGGTCTTTTGTGTGTTCAGGGTTGGACAGGTCGGCCAACAGCCCGCCATGAATTAGCGGATGGATAGTTTTGACCCGTCCGCCTAGCATTTCAGGGGCTCCGGTTATATCTTCAACAGCAGTTACCGCAATCTGGGCTTGGGCCAGAGCCGCAGCAGTGCCTCCGCTGGATATGATCTCCCAGCCTAAAGCCAGCAATCTGCGAGCTAAATCCACCACGCTTGTTTTGTCGTATACCGAAACCAGGGCTCTAGGAGGGTGACGCGTAGGCGAGTTCACAAGACGTGCCCTCGCTGGATTATCTCTTGTAGCGTGCGAACATACAGTGGACGTTCTGCCTGCTTGATGCGGCTGTGTAGTGTATCCACCGTGTCGTTAGCTTCTACAGGCACGGCTTGTTGAGCCAGAATCGGGCCAGAATCTACTTCTATGGTTGCTACATGTACTGTGCAACCAGTGATCTTCACCCCATAAGCCAAAGCATCATTCACCGCGTGCCACCCGGGAAAAGCAGGCAACAAAGAAGGGTGTGTGTTCAAAATACGCCCTCCAAAGGCATCGTGAATGGGCTGACCCAGCACAGTACCGAAACCAGCCATTGCTACAAGCTCAATTTCACTCGCTGCTAAACAGTCGGTTACCTGTTTTGTGTAACCGTGCCTGTCGAAGTTCGCTCCGAAGCTGTTGCGCTCAGCCATGTTGCACGTGAGCTTATGTTTGGCTGCCACCATTTCGGCTTTACATGGCCTATCTAGGAGCACCAAAGAAACAGGCAAACCCTCTTCGGCCATGGCATCCAAAATCGTTCCGCTTCCCGAGGCCAGAACCGCTAGCCGCATCAAGCCAAACCTATCACCGGCTTGGTGTCTGGCTCATCACAACTTAGCCACTACTTCGGCTATCAGATCGCCTGCTTCGCTAGGACTTTGGCCGATTTGCACTCCAGCTGAGGCTAAGGCTTCCATTTTGGCTTTCGCGGTACCCTTGCCACCCGACACGATGGCACCAGCGTGACCCATTTTTTTGCCAGCAGGAGCCGTAACACCAGCCACATAGGCTACGACCGGTTTGGTTAGGTGGGCCGCAATGAACTCAGCAGCTTCCTCTTCGGCTGAGCCACCAATCTCGCCAATCATCATCACGGCTTTGGTATCGGGGTCTTGCTCAAAGGCAGCTAAGCAATCAATAAAGGATGTTCCGGGAACAGGGTCGCCGCCTATCCCCACGCAGGTGGTGCAGCCAATGTTCTTCTCGGTTAGCTCATAAAGCGCCTGATAGGTGAGGGTACCAGAGCGGCTAACTATTCCTACGGGGCCATCTGGTTTGGTGATGTGGGTGGCGGTGATGCCGATGTTGGCCTTGCCTGGGCTGATGATACCGGGGCAGTTGGGCCCCAAAAGCTGCACATCGGGATAGTCTGCTGCAAGCTTGTTGAAGAAGTAAGCCTCGTCGTGCATCGGCACGCCCTCGGTAATAACTACAATCAGCTTCACCCCGCCTTCGGCAGCTTCAAGCACGGCGTTACGTACCCCAGGGGCAGGAATAAACACACAAGATGCGTTTGCACCCGTGGACTGCACAGCCTCGGCTACCGATGCGAAGATGGGTATACCTTCTACGTTTGTGCCCGCCTTTTTGGGATTTGTGCCCGCTACCACTTGGGTGCCGTATTCACGGTTTAACATCCCGTAGTACCGGCCCTGATTGCCGGTAAGTCCCTGATAGACCACCTTGGTGTTCTCATCTACAAAAATGCTCACCTTGAGTTTCCTTTCGCCAGATCCACGGCCAACCGGGCTCCCTCCAACATGGTTGACGACAAAATCAGCCTGTCGCCTAAGTAAGGATCTAATAGTTTCCACGCTATAGCCGAGTTGGTGCCGTCTAAGCGGATCACTATCGGCGAGGTTATGTGTACTCTTTTGACGGCTTCGATGATGCCGTTGGCAACCTCATCGCATCGGGTGATACCACCAAAGATGTTTATGAAAATTGCCTTTACGTTGGGATCGTTGTTGATGACCTCCATCGCTCCGGTCATCACATCGGCATCAGCACCGCCGCCTATATCCAAGAAATTAGCCGGTTGGCCTCCAACCTGATTCACCACATCCACCGTGCTCATGGCCAAACCTGCGCCGTTAGCAATAAGCCCTACGGAGCCTTCTAAGCCTACATACTGCAAGCCCTTTGCGTGGGCGGCAGCCTCCCTAGCATCACGGGGTTGGGTTACATCATAGGGGGCAAGGTTCTGGCGGAAATCAGCATTGGCATCCAGGGTAACCTTGGCATCTAGCACATGTACCTTGCCTGAGGGGGTAACAATCAGGGGGTTTATCTCCACTAGGTCGGCATCGCCGTCGGTGTATGCCCGATAAAGCTTTAGCAACAGATCCACAGTTTGGTCGGTGACTTCTGGATTGAGCTTGGCGGCAAGTACCCACTGGCGACATTGTTGGGCATCGAGCCCTGTTACGGGGTCAACCCAAATCTTGGCGATGGCATCAGGGTTGCGTTCGGCAACGGCCTCTATCTCCACTCCACCTTCGGCCGAGAGCATCCCGAGGTGCTTTTTTGCCGAGCGATCAAGGGTAAAGCTGGCGTAGTACTCCTCGGCTATGTCTGAGGCTTTCTCAATCCACAGGTGTTCAACAATGTGGCCTCGAATGTTCAAGCCCAAAATGTTGGTGGCGTGGGTGCAAACTGCATCTAGGTCGGCGGCAAACTTTACTCCGCCTGCTTTGCCGCGTCCCCCAGTATGCACCTGAGCCTTTACCATCACAGGTGTGCCCAACTGTGTTGCGGCCTCTACCGCAGCGTCCACGCTGGTCACAGCTACGCCATCTGAGGTGGGCATGTTGTAGCTCGCAAAGAACTCTTTGCCTTGATATTCAAATAAATCCACAAACTCCCCAATGCTGCGAGTTGGCCAAGTTGTCTGGTTGGAGCCTGGCGATGGCCGGTTACGCCGGGGCCTTGTCGCGATATTAGAACCAACACGGCAACCATAAGCGAACCGAAGCACCCACACCTACCAATACATCAATGGTCTTTTGCGACACGGCACTTAAGGCACGGTCACTTAGGGCACGGCAACACTCGGTACACACGCCCTTGCTCAAGATGGGGCGCAATTTTGCTCTGAGCCATCGTGTGAGGCAGTTACCTGCTTAGTAACACCCAATATATTGGGTGGTGATACCCCAATATATTGGGTTATGATAAAGGACGTGAACTCCAGCAATGCTAGGAATTATCGGCCACGGCTATTAGATCAGAAACTCAAAGACACGTTGAAGTATGCCCCGGCAGTAGTGATAGAAGGGCCACGGGGATGTGGGAAGACTACTACAGGCATTCAAGCGGCATCTTCGTTTTTGGCAGTGGATGAGGTGGAGTTGGCTGATCCGTCATCAGGTGCAATGCGTGGGTTGTTGGGCCAAGAACCACCTCTGTTAGTTGATGAGTGGCAAGTTGCTCCTGGAATGTGGAATGCAGTACGGCGAGAATGTGACCGACGTGGTGGTAAGCCCGGGCAGTTCATTTTGACGGGTTCGTCCACATTGCCTGATAGCTCGATTCGACATTCAGGTGCTGGAAGATTGGCCCCCCTTCGGCTGCGAACGTTCTCATCATACGAAAGTGGCATTTCAAATGGCTCAGTATCTTTGGGCTCAATGTTGCGAGGAGAGTCGGTAGACGCTGCCGCAGACTTAGTGTTGACTCGCATAGCATTAGCAGAGAGTATTTGCCGTGGTGGTTGGCCAGTTTCTACGCAGATGCCGCTGGAGCAAGCGCTGCACTATGTTGAAGCTTATGTGAATGCCATGTGTAGCATTGACATCCGGCGTAGCGCCGACGTTGCACCGTATCAGAGCACTGACACAGCTCGAATAGTCTTGCGATCCATAGCCCGAAATATTGGAACCAATGCATCAATAAGCGCGCTGGCCCGTGATACGTCTGCTGGTGAGTCTGTTTCCCCGTTAGACCGTAAAACTCTTCCCGCATTTTTGGATGCATTTGAGAGGGTATTTTTACGTGAAGACTGTTGGCCGTGGGGATTTCGGCCTGCATCAAAGCAGGCTATGAGGAGCACTCCAAAGCGGTTCGTGTCCGATCCCTCAATAGCCACAGGGATACTGCGGGTCGGGCCTCAGCGATTGGTGGAAGAGCCAGAGTTTATGGGCGGCACCTTCGAAACCCTGGTTATGCGCGACCTGCGAGCATACGCTGATGCTAACGATGCTGAGGTTAGGTTTTATGCAGAGAGCGGGTTTGAAGTTGACGCGGTTATAGAAGATCGGAATGGAGCATGGATTGCCGTTGAAATCAAGCTAACATGCAACCATGTTGCATTAAATAAGGCAAAAAGAGCACTCAAGTTGCTCGCCAAAAGAACGCGAGAGGCAGGTAAGCGGCCCCCATCTAAGCTAGTAGCCGTGTTCGGTGTAGGGGCAAAAGACGATCACGTTGGGTTGCGTATTGCGCGCGAAGAAGACGACATTGCTATCGTGCCGCTAGCTGCTCTCGGCCCTTAGAACTGGGTCCTTGAACTAGCAATTTGCGGTAGTGTGTTCGTATGACCGTTAGATGGGGGATTGCTGGGCCGGGGGCTATTGCTATTAGCTTTGCCAACGGCCTTCAGTTATTAGACGACGCTGAGGTGTATGCAGTTGGGTCGCGCTCGGCTGACAGGGCCAAAAACTTTGCAGCCAAATATAGGGCCTCGGCCAACTATGGCAGCTATGAGGATCTGGCCAACGATCCGGCGGTGGATGCGGTATATGTGGCTACCCCTCAGTCACGTCACGAACAGGACACTCTTATGTTCTTGGAGGCTGGCAAGCCTGTGCTATGCGAAAAGCCATTTGCGCTCAGCCGTGCCCAAGCTCAACGAATGGTAGATGTGGCCCGCCAGCGGGGGGTGTTGCTGATGGAGGCCATGTGGAGTCGGTTTTTGCCCGCCTATCGGATACTTGCCGAATTACTTAGAAACAAGGCCATTGGTGAGCCACAACTGGTGGAGGCCGATTTTGGGTTCCACATACCTTTCGACCCAAATCACCGGCTTTATGATCCTGAGCGAGGTGGTGGTGGCCTTTTGGATTTAGGCGTGTATCCAGTGCAGTTCACCTCATTGGTGCTGGGAACACCCACCAGCGTGGCAGCACAAGGCCGTATTGGCACTAGCGGTGTTGATGAGCAGGTGGCCGCTGTTTTGGGTTACCCGGGTGGAAAGTTGGCGGTGGTGAAAGCAGCCATCGCTGCTAAGTTGAGCAGCACTGCCCGTATTGCTGGCACCGAGGGTGTGATTGAACTGCCAGCACCCATGCATCGGCCAACTTCACTAGTTGTGATACGGGGTACAGACGTAGAGGAGATCGATAGCTCATGGAAGGGTGAAGGCTTGCGTTTCCAAGTTGAAGAGTTTCACCGCTGTCTAGCCACAGGCGAGTTAGAGAGTCCAGTGATCTCACATGCAGAAACACTGTCGATTATGGGTACCCTTGATGCGATACGCTCACAGATCGGCTTGCGTTTCTCAGGAGAATAACATCTATCGTGCCGGTAGCATCAGGACCAAAAATCACCCCACTACGGGCCATGCTCTACACGCTTGTGAGCCTCGGTATTGGAGTGGGCTTGGTGTTTGGGGTGGTGTCTTTGGCTGGCTCCGACAGCATCGATGTGAAGTTGGGTGATGATGATTTCAACGCAGGCAATGCCGTGGAGTTGGCCGCAGAGATTGCTGAACGAGGGCCAATTCCATGGGCACCGCTCAGCCGGGGGCGAAGCATCTGGATCAACCACATTGGCGCAGACGTAGAACAGGGCTGGTTTGCCTTTGATGTGCAAGCTGCTGGTGCTGCCAGCGATTGTGTGGTGGATTGGGACTCTGAAAGGCGGCTGTTTACGGATACCTGCAACCCAGATTTAGTGTATTCGGCTACCGGAGATGGCCTCACTCAGTTTGGGGCTTTTGTGAACGACAACGGAAATCTGATTGTGGACGTGAACGCCAACGACGAACGATAAACAAGCTGAAGTTGCTTTGGCTAAAGCAGCCCTGGCTAATCATCTCTGTGCCCACCACGAACCATGTCCCGATTGTAGGAGGAGGGTGTGACAGGTTGGCTGATATTGACCTATAAACAGATCAACTCACTCTATATCTAGAGCAAATATCGTGCTTGAGCAAGGGTTTAAGCGTAGAAAATGGTAGAAACTACCCTATGGCACAAATTATGTTTCGAGGCAATCCTGTACACACCAAGGGTGATTTGCCTGCGGTAGGAGCAACCGCACCGGGTTTCACCCTGACCGGAGGCGACCTTTCCGAGGTCACTCTAGAGGGCTTAGCTGGCCGCAATGTGGTGTTGAACATCTTCCCCAGTATTGACACCGGCGTGTGCGCTACCAGCGTTCGAACCTTCAACGAGCGTGCTGCGGGCCTAGACAACACCACCGTAATCTGCGTGTCGCTAGACCTGCCGTTTGCTAGCTCACGTTTCTGCGGGGCAGAGGGTATAGAGAACGTGGCCATCGGCTCCATCTTCCGCAACCGCGAGTTTCTAGACAACTACGGCGTAGAGATGACCGACGGCCCTCTGTGCTGCCTCACCGCTCGGGCCGTGGTGGTCATCGCTCCCGACGGCACCGTTACCCACACAGAGCTAGTAGGCGACATAACCTCCGAACCAAACTACGAAGCCGCCCTCTCCGCCTGCACCTAACCCCCCCCTAGCCAGTACCTTCAGCACAGAGTTAGGGGGTGGGGGGTTTTAGGGCTTTGGCGAATAGCTTGCGTAGACGGCTTTGTTGTTTAGAGTTGTGAGTATGTGAGCGAGGTGGGCGCTTGTTTGCTACTTCGGCTTCTTCTAGTTCTTCTACTACCTCGCCCCGCTCCAAATAGCTAGACAAAAACGCCTGCATGGTGGCAGCCGCAGGTAGGGCTAGAACAGCGCCTATTGGGCCTAGCAGCAAGCTCCCTGCAATCACAGAGCCGAAAGCCACCGTTACATGAATCTCCATGGTGTGTGATGTTACTTTGGGTTGTAGAAGGTAATTTTCAACTTGCTGATACGCCGCAATGGCAATCAACACCCCCAGCCCTGTAGATGGTTGATCTAAAAGTCCAATTAGCACCGGTAACGCACCGGCAATGTATGTGCCAATTACCGGCACAAACTGCGACACCAAACCTACCCACAATGCCAAAGGCAACGGGAAAGGTACGCCTAATAGCCAAAACACCAGCCAGTGAACCAAAGTGGAGATAACAGCTAGTATCAGCCTGCTGTATATGTAGCCACCGGTTTTGTCGATAGCTAGGTCCCAAATCTTGAGCACCTGCCGTTGGTGCTGCGGCTTTAGTAGCGAACAAATGTTGCGCCGTAACTTCGGCCCCTCTGCCACTAGATAAAAGGTGAACAGCAGGATCGTCAGTGCCTGAAACAAAGCCTGCAAGACTGTGGCACCCAAGTTCACCAAGTTGTCAGCTAGGCGAGTTGCTAAATCTGCTACCGCACCCCCCTCTTGAAACTCGCCAATCAAGCCCTCTGCATCCACCTCAATCTCAAAGGTGTCCTCCAACCATCTCTCGATGTCGTTGATGTACCCTGGCCCGTTGTCGGCAAACTCTACAATCTGATCGGCTAGTACCGTGCCGATAGCCCACAAGAACAACCCCAACGCTACAAACAACATCAAGAACATAAGCCCCGTGCCCGCACCCCTGCGCACACCCATGCGCTCCATGCGGTTCACCGCTGGCTCCAATGCAAACGACAAAAAGAACGAGACCAACACAATCACCAAGAGCATCCGCAGCTGTTGCACCAGCCAACCCAGCACATACAGCCCCGCTAATGCTGCGGCACCAACCAAAATCGCCCGCAGCAACCACGGTGGCAGCCTCTGGCTAGAACCAGACTGCTCATCTGGCGGCCCGGCAATTGGCGGCCCTGCAACGGGTGGCCCGGCAACGGAAGACCCATCAACAGAAGGCCCGGCAACAGGAGCATCCGGGTTAGTTGCGGGAACAGAATCCGACACTCAAGGCCACACTACAAGAACCGCTTAGCTCAGTTAGGGATTTACTCGCTTTGAGCTAAGACGCAACGCAATTTGCATAAAACCGCAAAACATCAACAGGGCAAGCCAAAAAGCAAACCAAAAATCAATCAAGTGGGATTTGGCTAACACGATCCTACCGGCTAGCCTTGTCAAGTTGCGCTAGCCCTGTGGTTAGCACAGTTCGTATTAAACGACGTCCATCAAGGCCTTTGTGGTGCTAGCGCGCCAAGTTGGAACCAGATGGCAAAACCGAAAACCGCTCCGCCGGAAAAGTGCCCTAAGGGTTCTGCCACAGGGTACTGATTCGTGCGGAGCGTTCGCGTGAAAGCAGGTTCGCGGTGGTTGCTAAGGCGATTGTCGGCGAAAAACTAGGAATGACCCAAGTGTGGGACGACGAGAACCGCGTCGTGCCCGTCACTGTACTTAAGGTGGAATCCTGTCGAATTGTGCAAGTGAAGCGACCAGAAACCGACGGCTACTCTGCTCTGCAAGTTACTTATGGAACCCAACAAGCCGACCGGCTCACGCAACCCCAACTCGGCCACCTAAACAAAGCTGGTGTGGCACCTGGGCGCAAGCTAGTGGAGTTGCGTGTTGATGATGTGGGGGCTTACGAAGCTGGTCAAGAAATCGGGGCCGATGTGTTTAACGGTGGGGAGTTGGTGGATGTAACCGGTGTGAGCAAAGGCAAAGGCTTCGCTGGAGCCATGAAACGGCACAACTTCAGCGGACAAAAAGCTAGTCATGGTGCCCATAAGGTACATCGCAAGCCTGGTGCGGTAGGCCAATGCGCTACGCCCTCTAGAATCTTCAAGGGCAAGAGAATGCCGGGGCGCACTGGTGCTGAGAAGGTAACCACCTTAAACCTTGAGGTGGTACGGGTAGACAGCGAAAAGCATCTGATGCTGGTAAAGGGCTCGGTGCCCGGTCGCCGAGGGTCTACCGTGCTGATACGCAGTGCCATCAAAGGCGAAAACCGATGACAACCGTTATCGTTCGCAACCCCTTGTCGGGCCAACAAACCGGTTCGGTAGATTTAGACCCTGAGATTTTTGATATTGAACCAAACGTAGCCGTGATGCATCAGGTGGTAACCGCACAGCTCGCCGCTCGCCGCAGAGGTACCCAGAGCACCCTTACTAGGGCCGAGGTAAAGGGTGGAAGCGCCAAACCCTGGCGACAAAAAGGCACCGGCAGGGCCCGCCACGGCTCTACTCGCAACCCTCAATGGCGCGGAGGGGGCGTAGCACTTGGCCCTAAGCCCCGCAGCTATCGTCAGCGCACTCCTAAAAAGATGGTTCGCTTAGCTCTATGCTCGGCCCTATCTGACAGAGCCCGCGAAGACAAGGTAGTAGTAGTAGATCAATGGCATTTTACAACCCCTCGTACTAAGGATGCTGTCGCCGCTCTGGAAACACTACAGGTACAAGGACGGGTGCTGGTGGTGGCAGACGTAAGCCAGCGTGAGGTTTGGAAGAGCTTTAGCAACCTTTCTGAGGTACACACCATTAGCCCCAAAGAACTCAATGCTTACGATATCTTGGTAGCCGATTCGGTGATATTCAGCCTTGACACGCTGCCTACTTCGGTGCCCACACAGCAACTCAACGATGAACAGCAGGTGCCCACAGAACCGCAACCAACCGAAGCTGAGGCCGAGGAAAGCAGCAATAGCACCAAGGAAGATGTCGCATGAGAGACCCACGCGATGTGGTGCTTGCACCTATTGTCTCCGAAAAGTCCTACGAACTGTTGGAGTCCAATGTCTACACCTTCAAGGTGAGCCCAGAAGCCACCAAGCCAGAAATCAAAGATGCCGTAGAATCGCTATTTGGTGTAACCGTGCTAAAGGTGAACACCTTAAACCGCAAGGGCAAGCGTCGTCGTAACCGTCGCAGCCCCACCTTCGGTCGCCGCCCCGACATCAAGCGGGCCTTGGTAACCCTTGCCGCAGGCGACGAAATCGAACTGTTCGACGTATAAGGCACCCTATGGCTACACGCAGACGTAACCCCACCAGCCCAGGCAGACGCTTTCAAACGGTGTCTGATTTTGCTGGCATCACCACCTCGCAGCCCGAGCGCTCCCTGTTAGCAAAAAAGTCTGCTAGCGGTGGACGTAACAACCACGGCCACAAAACAGCCCGCCACCGTGGAGGCGGCCACAAACAGCGCTACCGGGTAATAGATTTCAAACGAACCAAAGATGGGGTTCCCGCCACTGTAGCTTCAGTGGAATACGACCCTAACCGAAACTGTCGCATCTTGTTGTTGCACTTCCATGATGGAGAGAAGCGCTATGTGCTTGCTCCTGAAGGCGTGGGCGTGGGTGAGATTCTCCAAAACGGCCCTCGAGCGGAGATCAAACCGGGCAATGCCTTGCCGCTGCGCTACATTCCGGTAGGCACAACCGTGCATGCCATAGAACTGAAGCCGGGCGCAGGGGCTCGGATGGCTCGTTCTGCAGGTTCTAGCGCTCAGCTTGTTGCTAAGGAAGGCAGCTTTGCCACCTTACGTCTGCCTAGTACAGAAATGCGTAGAGTACACATAGATTGCCGAGCCACAGTGGGTGCTGTGGGTAACGCTGAGGCCGAACTAATCAAGCTTGGCAAGGCTGGCAGAGCTCGCTGGAAGGGCATCCGCCCGCAAACCAGAGGCGTGGCCATGAACCCTGTAGACCATCCTCTAGGTGGAGGCGAGGGCAAATCTTCTGGTGGCCGTCATCCGGTGTCGCCGTGGGGCAAGCTAGAGGGTCGCACCCGCAACCCCAAGAAGAAGTCGCAAGAGATGATCGTGCGCCGTCGCCGCACTCGCGGCGGACGTCGATGAAGAAACTAAGACGAGAGGTTAGACCCACCTATGCCTAGAAGCTTGAAGAAAGGCCCCTTTGTAGATGGTCATCTGCTACGCAAGGTGGATGCTCTGAATGAAGATGGCAGCAAGCAGGTGATCCGCACTTGGTCTCGCCGTTCTACCATCATCCCCGACATGGTTGGTCACACCATCGCAGTACACGATGGACGCAAGCACGTGCCGGTTTACATCACCGAGACGATGGTGGGGCACAAGCTAGGCGAGTTTGCCCCAACCCGTACTTTTAGGGCTCACGCAGGCCAAGAGCGGGGAGCTAGGCGCTAATGGCGGCCATCACCGTAGACGGTGTGACCCGCCCTACTAGCAGGGCCGAAACCAAGTATGTTCGCGCCTCGGCATATAAGGCTAGAGAAGTGCTGGACTTGGTACGAGGCAAGCCTTACAGTGAGGCTCGAGACATTCTCACCTTCTCCGAGCGAGGTATCTCCAATACCATCGCCAAATGTTTAGACTCTGCGGTTGCCAACGCCGAGCACAACCACGAACTAGATGGCGAGGATTTGTTTGTAGCGGCTTGCTATGCCGACGAAGGGCCCACGCTAAAGCGGTGGAGACCGCGGGCTAGGGGTAGAGCCACTCGCATTCGTAAACGCACCTGTCATATCACCGTAATTTTGGCCCGCTACACCGAAGACGAAATAACGGCCCGAGATAACCGCATGGCCCTAAAGGGCAGTGGGCAAAGAACCTCGGCTGCTCAAGCTCGTCGTCGCCGTGTAGAAGCTAGCCGTCAAAGAACTGCTGCAGCCGATGCTAGCCAAGACACCGAAGCGACAGATGAACAAATAGAAGCAGCAACCGAAGAAACCCAAGATGAGGAATTGGCAGCCACAACCGAAACAGCTACCGCAGAAGCAGCTCCGGAAGAACACAGCGAAGAGCTAGAGCCCGCTGTTGAACAAGCAGAAGCAGCAACCGACGACACCCAAGACGAGCCTAAAGAAAGAGAATCCTGATGGGCCAAAAGATCAACCCCTATGGATTCCGCTTAGGGGTCACCACCGACTGGAAATCGCGTTGGTTTGCCAACCGAAGAGAGTATGGCGACTTCATCATCGAAGACTGGGAGGTGCGGAACTATCTAATGACGCAACTGCCCCACGCCGCAATTAGCCGCATTGAGATCGAACGTACCCGCGACCGCCTGCGTGTGGATGTGCATACCGCCCGTCCCGGCATCGTGATTGGCCGCAAAGGTACCGAAGCAGATCGCCTCCGCAACGGGCTCACAAAGATCACCGGCAACAACCGAGTTCAACTTAATATTCAAGAGATCAAGCAACCCGAACTAGATGCAGCGCTCATCTCGCAGGGCGTAGCCGATCAGCTAGCTAACAGGGTGGCCTTTCGTAGGGCCATGAAAAGAGCAGTGCAAAATGCCCAAAAAGCAGGCGCTCTTGGAATTCGTGTGCAGTGCTCTGGTCGACTAGGTGGCTCAGAAATGGCCCGTACCGAGTGGTACAGAGAAGGCCGCGTGCCCTTGCACACCCTCAGGGCTGATATCGACTATGGCTTCAGAGAAGCACACACCACCTACGGTCGCATAGGGGTAAAGGTTTGGATATACAAGGGCGACATCTTGCCCTACAAGACCCAAGCCGAAGACAAAATCACACGGGAAGCAGCTATGGCAGCAGGAGAAACCTCGGGTGGACAGATCAACCGCAACATAGTTTCCTCCGCAGCCGCTCCCCGTCAAGGCGAGGAAGCTGCTGTAAGCGATGTGGATCGCGCCGATGAAACAGAGGAACCGGCCCCGCTCATCAAAGAGGCCGACCCCGAGTTTGAAAAGCTGCTTGAAGAAGAAGAAGACATCCTGCGCACCACCAGAGAACACCGCGAAACACCCCATTTCCGGCCCGGCGATGCAGATTGACCACCATGACCTCCCGTACTTCATTTCGTAGCCCCCAAACACACCTGCTGAGAACGAATAGGCCCCAGCCATGTTGATGCCCAAAAAAGTGAAACACCGCAAACACCATCGCGGTCGTACCCGCGGGGTTGCCAAAGGGGGCACCAGCGTGACCTTTGGCGAATACGGCATCAAAGCCTTAGAGCCCGGGTGGATAACAGCCCGTCAAATTGAAGCAACGCGTGTTGCAATCACCCGCCATATCCGCAGAGGCGGCAAGGTGTGGATTAACGTCTTCCCAGACAAACCTGTTACCGAGAAGCCAGCCGAAACCCGAATGGGTTCGGGCAAGGGAAATCCAGAACATTGGGTAGCAGTAGTGCGCCCGGGGAGGATTCTCTTTGAGCTTTCCTACCACGACCGCGAGGTGGCTAAAACCGCCATTGAGCGGGGTATCCAAAAACTCCCGATCAAGGCTCGCTTTGTCGAGCGACAAGAGAGCTAACAGCAATGGCACGCAAAACCAACTGGCAGAACCTCAGCGATTCTGATCTTCTAGAACAACTTGATGAAGCCAAAGAAGAGCTGTTCAAACTTCGCTTTCAAATCGTTACGGGCCGTCTAGATAACAATGCCCGCCTTAAGCAAGCTAAAAAAGAAGTAGCGCGTGCCATGACAGAGCTACGGATGCGCGAGATTCAAGCTGCCGAGGTTCTGCAAACCCAGGAGGCCACCAATGCCTGATGATGCAACAGAAACAACCCTTACACAGCCCACCGAGTCAACAGAAACTGCTGCGGTAGCCTCAGACACAGAGGTCTCAGCACCTCAACTAGGGGCGCGTAAAAATGCCCGTAAGATACGCGAGGGCCTTGTGTCTTCGGTGGCTATGGATAAAACCGCCATTGTTATCTCTACCGACCGCGTGCGCCATCGCCGCTATAACAAAACGGTGCAGCGCAACACACGGCTTTATGTCCATGACGAAACCAACCAACTCTCAGTGGGTGACAGAGTGCGAGTGCAAGAGACCCGCCCTTTGTCTAAAACCAAGCGTTGGCGCCTTGTGGAAATAGTGGAGCGTGCCCGATGATCCAACAAGAAACCAGAGTTAAGGTGGCCGATAATTCCGGTGCCAAAGAGGTGCTATGCATACGCGTGCTAGGTGCCTCACGAAGGCGCTACGCATCTATCGGCGATGTGTTCATCGCCACGGTAAAAGATGCTATGCCCGGTGCCTCGGTTCGCAAAGGCGATGTGGTGCGCTGTGTACTAGTACGCACAAAAAAAGAAAAGCGCCGCAAAGATGGCTCCTATATCCGCTTTGATGAGAACGCTGCTGTGCTTTTGAGCGATAGCGAAACCGATAAGATGCAGCCTCGCGGTACCCGTATTTTTGGGCCAGTGGGACGGGAGCTACGCGATAAGCGCTTCATGCGCATCGTCTCGCTTGCACCGGAGGTGTTGTAGGGCTATGAAGATTCGCAAGGGCGACCGCGTTAGGGTGCTGAGCGGTAAAGATCGCGGCAAAGAAGGGGAGGTAATGTTTGCTTTCCCTGCTAACAACACCGTGATTATAGACGGTGTAAACGTAGCCAAAAAGCACCAAGGCCCCCGCCAAGGCATAATGCAAACCGGCATTATAGATAAAGAGATGCCCGTTCAAGCCTCCAACGTGGCTGTGCTCAGCCCAGCCGACAACAAGCCCACCAGGGTGGCCTACCGCTTTGATACCAACGGGCAAAAAATCAGAATATGTCGCCGTACTGGAGTAGACCTCTAATGGCCACTACAACCACCACACCTCGCTTGCAAACCCAATACAGAGACGAGATCCGTCAGCAACTCCAAGAACAACTTGGCCTGTCCAATGTAATGCAAGTGCCGCGCTTAGAAAAGATCGTGGTAAACATGGGAGTTGGCGAAGCCGTAGCTCAAGCCAAACTGCTAGACGGTGCTTTAGCCGACCTGAACGTAATTGCGGGGCAACGTCCGGTAATCACTCGAGCCAAAAAGTCTATAGCTAACTTCAAAATCCGTGAGGGCAACCCCATTGGAGCGAAGGTGACTTTGCGCGGATCGCGCATGTGGGAGTTCTTTGATCGGCTGATTAACTTAGCTATCCCCCGTATTCGCGACTTTAGGGGCTTGTCGCCTAAATCTTTTGACGGCAACGGCAACTACACCTTTGGGGTGACCGAGCAGCTCATCTTCCCCGAAGTGGATTACGACTCTATAGACACTATTAGGGGGATGGACATCACCATCGTAACCACCGCATCTAACGACGAGGAGGGTAAAGCTCTGCTAGAAGCCTTCTCCTTTCCTTTCCGACAAGAGGGACAATAACTCAATGGCAAAAAAGGCACTCGTGCAAAAGCAACAAAAAACGCCTAAGTTCAAGGTGCGCGGCTACACCCGCTGCCGACGCTGTGGGCGGCCGCGGGCTGTGTACCGCAAGTTTGGTCTTTGTCGTGTATGTCTGCGGGAGCTCGCCCATGCCGGTGAGATTCCTGGTTTGACCAAGGCAAGCTGGTGAGGTGATTTTGCAATGACCATGACCGACCCTATCGCCGACATGCTCACACGCATCCGCAATGCCAACACGGCTATGCGAGATGAGGTGAAGATGCCTTCTTCCAAGATGAAGGTTGCACTTGCCGATGTGCTTCAACAAGAGGGCTACATCAAGAGCTTTGGCGTAGACCAAAATGCTACCGGCCCTGGGCAAACCCTCACGATAGACATGAAGTACTCCGAGCAGCGAGAGCGTGTCATCTCAGGAATCACGCGGGTTTCTAAGCCGGGGCTGCGGGTCTACTCTAAGTCCGACAAGATTCCCCGCGTTCTAGGTGGGCTAGGCGTAGCCATAGTGTCTACTAGCAAAGGTTTGATGAGCGACCGTGAGGCTCGTCGGCGCCATATAGGCGGCGAAGTAGTCTGCGTGGTTTGGTAGCAGGAGGTTTAAGGTGTCTCGCGTAGGTTCTAACCCAATTTTGGTGCCAAGTGGGGTTGAAGTGTCGATACAAGGCAGCAACGTCACTATAACTGGCAGCCGTGGCACCCTAGAACACGAGCTGCCTGCATCTATAACAGCTCGACTTCAAGACAACACCGTGCTTGTGGAGCGTGTCGACGATCTTCGTCAAACTAAAGCCCTGCACGGGCTCAGCCGCTCTCTGCTAGCCAACATGGTGACCGGCGTAAGCGAGGGTTACCGCAAGGTGCTAGAAATTGTGGGCACCGGCTACCGGGCTCAGGCTCAGGGGTCGAACAAGCTCGACTTGCAACTAGGCTTTAGCCATCCGGTGAGCGTACAAGCCCCCGAGGGCATAACCTTTGAGGTGCCCGACCAAACAACCATTCACGTTTTGGGCATCGACAAACAAGCCGTTGGCCAAGTAGCAGCCGACATCCGCTCTATCCGCAAGCCCGAGCCTTATCGCGGCAAGGGCGTAAAATATGCTGGAGAACAGATCATCCGCAAGGCTGGTAAGGCAGCCAAATAGCCTAATAGTCCGCATCAAATCCTCAAGCAACACCAGAGAGCAACTCAAATGAGCAGCATCACACACAAACACCAAAGCCGCCTTAGGCGGCATCGCCGGGTGCGTAAGAAGATACAAGGTACCTCCGAGCGCCCGCGTTTGGCCGTATACCGGTCTAACCGGCACATTGCAGCTCAGATCATCGATGACACAGCAGGTCGCACCCTGGTTTCAGCCTCTACAACCGAAGCAGAACTGCGTTCGGGACCTACCGGCAACACTGCTGGGGC
>JAPOTT010000054.1 GCA_026709025.1 bacterium | reverse complement strand
GAGCTAACTGAGGTGTTTGGTGTGGCCGGGGGTTGTGGTTTTGTACTAAGGTGTGGCTTAACCGCTGGCAGCCAAAGAGCGCTAGACGGGGAAGGAGAACAACGATGGGCATCCACCGTACCTCGCTGGCTATCTCGCAGCACAAGTGTCGCAGCGGCGCTGAACCCCTGGTGATGCTTACCGCCTATGATGCGCCTAGCGCCAAGATGGCTGATGAAGCTGGTGCCGACGTTATTCTTGTGGGCGATTCGGTGGCCATGGTTGTTTTGGGCCATAACGACACGATGCAGGTCACCATTGCTGAGATGGCTCACCATACCGCAGCTGTGGCCCGCAGCAACCCTGAAGCCTTAGTTGTGGCCGACATGCCCTGGTTGAGCTACCACATCAGCCCTGCCGACACTGTGGCCAATGCTGCCAAGCTGGTGCGCAGCGGGGCACAGGCTGTGAAGCTAGAAGGCGGTTCGGAGCGAGTCCCCATGATAGAGGCCATCGTGTCTGCTCAGATACCGGTTATGGGCCATCTTGGGCTGACGCCGCAGTCGATGCTTGCTCAAGGTGGTTACCGCATTCAGGGGCGCAACAGCGAAGCGGCTTTGGCCATGGTGGCAGACGCTAAGGCCCTCGCTCACGCTGGTTGTTTCGCAATAGTACTAGAGGGAATGCCCGCAGCAGTGGCCCGCATGATTACCGGAGCAACAGATGTTCCTACCATCGGCATTGGTGCTGGGCCAGATTGTGATGGTCAGGTGTTGGTGTTTCACGATGTGTTGGGCATCGAAACCAACCTACGCCCGAGGTTTGTGCGTCGCTACGCCTCGCAATATCAAGATGGGGTGCAGGCGCTGGCGCAGTTTGCCGCAGATGTGCGGCGTGGAGACTTCCCCAGCGCTCAAGAGAGCTACGAAATGCATCCCGAAGAGCAGATGGCGCTTGGGCTTTATGGAAGTTGAGGGTAAAGACGTAGTGAAATGAGGGTGGCTGTGTAGTGAAACTCGTTTTTGTGCGGTATCATTTGCCCTCGTAATTGGCTTCGGCCTAAAAATGTTGCCCTGCCCCGCTAGTTGGGGCCCCGTTCGGCACCGGGACCACAGGGAGGTAAGTTCGCAATGCGAGCATTCGAAATGATGATAATTCTGGACGCTGGGGTTGAGGAGGCCGACGTTACGGCCCGTATACACCAGGTTACCCAGAACGTTGCTGCTGCTGGTGGTGAGGTGAAGACCGAAGATCGCTGGGGTAAGCGTCGTTTTGCTTACGAAATCAACCATCAACAAGAGGGTTACTATGTAGTCCTGGAGTTCGTGACCGAGGCGCGCGAGATGGAATCCCTGCAACGTCTCCTACAGCTCGCGGACGATGTGGTCCGCCATAAGATTATTCGTCTACCAGATAAAGAGGCCGCTAAGCGGGGTTTGTTTGAAGACGAAACCCAACTTGTTGAGGTTGGGGCAACCAAGGAGACATAACAATGGCTAACGACAACAACGTAACCATTACCGGAAACATCACCCGAGACCCAGAGCTGCGGTTCACCCCAGGCGGTAGCCCTGTGGCTACCTTCGGCTTGGCTTGCAATCGGCGCTGGCAGAACCGTCAAACCAATGAGTGGGAGGAACAAGTTTCCTTTTTTGACGTAACCTGCTGGAACTCGCTGGCAGAAAATGTAAGCGAGAGCTTGATGAAGGGTACTCGCGTAGTAGTGAGCGGGCGCTTAGAGCAGCGTTCGTGGGAGACCCAAGACGGCGACCGTCGTACCAAGATTGAGGTGATAGCCGATGAGGTGGCACCGAGCTTGCGTTGGGCAACAGCAGAGGTGAACCGTAACGAACGTCGGGATGGCTCTGGAGGTGGTTCGGGTCGCTATCAAGGTGGCGGTGGCCGCCAACGCAGCAATTACGACTCACGAGGCGGTGGTCAACAAAGCAACACCCCGCAGTACGACGTTGATGAGGAGCCCTTCTAATGGCTAAACCACCACGCAAGCCCAAGCCCAAAGACATTCTGCGGCGCCGCAAGAAAAAGGTAAGCATCCTTACGCAGGAGAAAGTGGATTATGTGGATTGGAAGGACATCAATCTACTGCGGCGGTTTATGTCTGATCGGGCCAAGATCAGGGCTCGGCTAGTTACCGGCAACAACCAGCAGCAACAGATGGAGGTTGCAAGGGCCATCAAGAATGCTAGGGAGATGGCGCTTTTGCCCTACACCAACCGCATTACCACGCAGCGCAGCATCTCTAGGGGCCGTGAGGATGAACGCTTTGATGGGCCAGCGCCGGTGCCATCTGAGCCGCCCCCACCTCTGTCGATGTCTGACGATGTGGATTTGGAGGCCAGCGAGGAGGCTTTAGATGTTAAGGCTTTAGATGTAGAGGTAACTGTTACCGGTGGGGACGCTGCTGTTGCGGTTGACGACTCTGTCGCTGAACCCGCCGCCGTCACCGCAGAGGCTAACGCGGCAGAGGCCAGCACCGCAGATCAGGCCGCTGCCGTCACTGCAGAGGCCGCGGCAGAGGAGCCGGTGCGATGAAGGTGGTGTTGCGCGACAACGTGGAATCGCTTGGCAAAAAGGGCGATGTGGTGGATGTGGCTGATGGCTACGCTCGCAACTACTTAATCCCTGCTGGCAAGGCTTTTAGGTCGTCTAAGGGCGCTGAGCAGCAGGCCACGCGGATGCGTAAATCTCGTGAACTCAAGGATGCCAAAGAGATGGCCGAAGCTCAGGAGATGGCTGCTAGGTTGGTGTCTACTACCATTCACATCTCCGCTCGAGCTGGAGATCAGGGCAAGCTGTTTGGTTCTGTTACCACAGCCGATGTGTGCCGTGCTGTAGCCGAACAAGCCAACATTTTGTTGGAGCGCAAGGCCCTAGAGTCGGACGGCATCAAGGAATTGGGCAGCCACACCGTGATAGCTAGGCCCCATCCCGATGTGGAGTTCCCCATTACTGTAGAGGTTGTTACAGCCGATTAGGCGGCAATGAGGGCAGCTTGGGGATCGGTGGAAAACTTAGGCCCACCCTGTGGGTAACTAGGGCATAAATCCCCAACATATCCACCCAATTCCACCATGCTTGAACAATGCATGGCGGGCCCAAGTTTGTCACAGTAGTCCACTGTGGGAATAGAGGGGCCAAGCGCTCATAAGTCATATTGCGTGGGCAAGATTTCAAATCTCATAGATGTAATGTGTCATATACCACAAGTACTATTGGCGCAACCATGATGAGCGAATCCGTAGCCGTCAGCAACGGCAGTCCCAATGTGAGGTCGATTGGCAGAGCTAGTCGCGTGCCCCCCCACGATTTAGATGCTGAACAGGCAATTTTAGGGGCGATGCTGCTGAGTCGGGAGGCCATCGGCGAAGCGGTGAACAAGCTAAAGCCTGAGCACTTCTATCGTCCGTCTCATGCACACATTTATGAGACCATCTGCGATCTGTTTGCTAAGGGTGAGCCTGCTGATGCGGTAACGGTATCTGCTGAACTGGGCCGTAAAGATCTCACCGCAAAAACTGGTGGCAATGCTGCGCTGATGGAACTGCAAACCGGCACTCCGGCTGCGGCTAATGCCAAGCGGTACGTGACGATCGTCTATGAGGCAGCGGTGCTGCGTAACCTCATCTACGCAGGCAACGAGATTACAGAGCTTGGGTATGACACCAGCGAAGATGTAGTGAAGACGGTAGATGCGGCGGAGTCGATTGTTTACAACTTAGCGGCCGACCGCATGGGCGACACTACAGCCAAGATTGGCGATCTGTTGCACCAGAATCTCAATCGCATTGAGCAGCTGCAGGAAAATGGCGATGTCGTTACCGGAACTCCAACAGGTTTTGTAGATCTAGACGACATTACAGGTGGGCTGCAACCCAGCAACCTGGTGATTGTGGGTGCCCGGCCTGCAGTAGGCAAAACTAGCTTTGCGTTGGGAATGGCGGCCCACGCTGCAATCAGAGCCAACATGCCGGTGCTGCTTTTTTCTTTGGAGATGAGCAAGATTGAGATTAGCCAGCGACTGATTTGTGCTGAGGCCCGGGTAGATGCCACCCGGCTACGCAAAGGCAAGCTCAACGATCAAGATTGGAATGGCATCACCAATGCCATGACAAAGCTGTCGGAAGTGCCTTTGTGGATTGACGATAACGCTGAGGTCACCATTATGGAGATAAGGGGCAAAGCTCGTCGTCTTCGTAGCCAGGTAGGCAAGCTGGGCATGGTGATTGTGGATTACATGCAACTTATGACAGGGCGTAACACAGCCGAGAACCGTCAAGTGGAGGTGTCGGAGATCAGCCGAGGGCTAAAGATACTAGCCCGAGATCTGGAATGTCCGGTGGTGGCGCTTTCGCAGCTATCCCGCAACCTAGAACAGCGGCAAGACAAACGGCCTATGTTGGCCGACCTGCGCGAGTCTGGGTCTATAGAACAAGATGCCGACATCGTGATGTTCTTGTACCGCGACGAGGTGTACAACCCCGACACCGCAGACAAGGGCGTAGCCGAGGTAATTGTTGCTAAGCACCGCAACGGGCCTACCGGCAAAACAAGGCTCAGCTTCATCAACCAGCACACCCGCTTCGCCAACATGAGCAACCGCATCTAGCTACTAAGCAGCAGTTGTGCGAGTTGCGTTTGGGCTGTTGGGGTGTCGCACTAAGGGGTGGCGTGGGTTAGGGTTTTAGAGGTTGGATTTACCGTCATAAATACCCGTCACAAATAACTGTAGGGGAGAAACTAATGGAATATAAGGTGGTTGTGGATTACGACCTGTGCGAGAGCAACGCTGTTTGTATGCAGGTTGCGCCAGATGTGTTTGAGGTGCGAGACGACGATTTCTTGTACTTGCTGAACGAAACCCCAGACCCACAGGCCCGCAGCAGGGTAGATGAGGCCCAGCAGCGTTGCCCAAAGCAGGCCATCTCAGTGGTTGAGGGGTAACTCTCCTGCGTTCAATAGCCATTATTGGGGCATCGCTAGCGGGCACTCGTGCTGCGGAGGCGCTGCGGCGGGATGGGTACGACGGCACCATCACCATTGTTGGAGATGAGCCACACGCCCCTTATGATCGTCCGCCTCTATCTAAGCAGGTGTTGGCTGGAGACTGGGAGCCTGCGCGCATAGCCCTATCAGACGAACAAGACTTGAACGCCTTACAGGCTGATTGGTGCCTCGGGCGGCGTGCTGTGGGCTTAGATGTAGCTAGCCGCAGGGTGTTGCTAGACGACGCCAGCCACATAACAGCCGACGGCATCTTAATTGCCACAGGTGCGCGCTGCTTGGAACTACCCAGCGTCAACGCAGCAGGCAGCCCATTGGTGGGAATCCACACCCTGCGTACTTTGGATGATTGCTTAGCGCTACGCAGCGATATGGAAGCTTCCCCGCAGCGAGTAGCGGTGGTGGGTGCTGGGTTCATCGGTGCTGAGGTTGCCGCCACAGCGCGCCAAAGGGGTTTGGAGGTAACCCTGATTGAAGCTTTGCCGGTGCCTTTGGGCCGGGTGTTGGGTACAGAGATGGGTGCTGTGTGCGCTGAGGTTCACCGTGACCACGGCGTGGAGGTGCGCCTAGGTGTTGGGGTGAAGGGCTTTGATGGCCACCACAGGGTGGAGCAGGTACACCTGAGCGATGGCACATTTGTTAGCGCTGATGTGGTGGTGGTGGGCATCGGGGTTACCCCAAACACGCAATGGCTGCAGGGTTCAGGGCTCACCTTAGATAACGGGGTTGTTTGCGATGCGACCTGCCTAGTGGCTCCGGGTATAACCGCAGCAGGCGATGTGGCGCGCTGGCCTAACAACTTGTTTGGTGAGACCATGCGGGTGGAGCATTGGGACAATGCCATCGCCCAAGGCACGCATGCCGCTCGCCGTTTGTTGGCTAGTGACGAAACCGCAGAGCCGTACATGCCGGTGCCGTGGTTTTGGAGCGATCAGTACGACCGCAAGATTCAGTTAGCTGGGCGGGTGCAGCCCAACGATGAGGTGCGTGTGATAACCGGCTCGGTGGCTGAAAGACGCTTTGCAGCTCTTTATGGGCGAGCGGATCGCTTAGTAGGGGTGCTTGGCTTTAATCGTCCGCGTCACGTAATGCAGTACCGCAACCTCATCGCTAAAGGAATTGGCTTTGGTGAGGCCATTAGCATGGCCGAAGCGCAATAGACATCACGCCACTGCGAGGCGCACCGTGCAAGCTGAAAACCTGCAAACTCAATCTGAGCAAACTGCAACCCTGCAAACCCAACCTGAGTTTGATCTGACCTCGATAATGTCGCAGAGAGGCGACGAGAACTTTCCAGTAGCACTGCGCGTGATGCCAGCGCGCCACCGCAGCAACCTGTTAGCCATATACGGTTTTGCTCGCCTTGTAGACGATGTGGGTGACGAGCTAGCCGGCGACAGGCTAGCTGCGTTGGATTGGCTACAAGCTGAACTCCATCGAGCCCGAAGCGCCACAGCTACGCATCCACTAATGCAGCAGCTGAGCTTGCTAATGGCAGACATAGCGTTACCAGATGAGCCTTTTTTGGCGCTCATTGAGGCCAATCGCCTAGATCAACACAAGACCCGCTACGAAACCCAAGCCGAACTAGCACGGTACTGCGAGTTGTCGGCCAACCCGGTAGGGCAGTTGGTGTTGGCTGTGTTTGGGTTTGCAACCCCCGAGCGCATTGCCATGAGCAACGCGGTTTGCACGGGTTTGCAGATAATCGAGCACCTCCAAGACATAGGCGAGGATTACACCCAAAAGGGGCGCATCTATATGCCAGCGGCGGAGATGGCAAGGTTTGGGGTACAAGAACAGCATTTGGCCGAAGCGGTTGCAGCGCCGCAGCTACGGGCTTTGGTAGCTCACGAAGCTAGAGCTGCGCGTGGGCTGTTGTTACAGGGTGTGCCGCTGGTTAGGTCGTTACGGGGTTGGGCCAAGTTAGCGGTGGCAGGTTATTTGGCAGGGGGTTTGGCCGCGCTAGATGCAATAACAACTGGGCAACACGACGTGCTGGCAAAATTGCACAAACCATCCCGCAGGCGCACAGCAGCTCATCTGCTAGCGCTGCTAATCTCCATAAAATCTGTAGCACTCAAGCCATCCACAAAACCCGCAGCAGCCTTGCCTAAGAGCTTCACCCGATGCAAGCGCGGATGACCCCGGCCGAGGCGTATCGGCGTTGCGAGGAGATTACCCACAGCGAGGCTAGAAACTTTTCCTACGGCATCCGCCTTTTGCCCAAGCCCAAGCGCCAAGCTATGTCGGCGCTGTATGCCATGGCCCGTCGAATTGACGACATAGGCGACGGGTCGCATCAACCTCAAGAGAAGCTGGCCCTGCTCAACGGGGTGAGAGACGACATCTGCGGGCTGGCAAACGCAGGTACGCCTAACCCGGACGACCCTGTGCTGGTAGGGCTTCATGCAGCCGCAGCAACCTTTTCTGTGCCACTTGAAACCTTGAACGAGATCGTAACCGGTTGTGAGCACGATGCAGTGGGAACCACTTATCAAACCATGGCCGACACCGAACGCTACTGCCGTTTGGTGGCTGGTTCTGTTGGTCGGCTGTCGCTAGCCATATTTGGCACAAAAGGCTGCGCCACCACGGCGGCTGAGTTGGCCGATGAGTTGGGCGTAGCTCTTCAGCTCACCAACATATTGCGTGACATCGTTGAAGATAGGGAAATGGGCCGGGTGTATCTGCCGTCTGAAGATGTTGCGCGCTTTGGCTGCACCCCCGATATCACCGGGCCACCTGAAGCTGTTGGCGAGTTGGTGGCTTTTGTTGCTGCGCGAGCAGAAGCCCACTTTGTGAAAGGGCTTAGGCTTTTGGATTTTTTGGATCATCGCAGCCGTGCTTGCACTGGTGCCATGGCGGGCATCTACAAGCGATTGCTGACGCAGATAGCCGCCCACCCCACTCAAGTGCTGAGCGGCAGGGTGTCTTTGCGAACCACAGAGAAGCTAGTGGTAGCGGCTCGCAGTTTGGCTGGGATGCGGCCATGAACACGCCCAACACGCCCAATGCTTCCAACATTGCGAACATTGCAATCGTGGGGGGTGGCCTAGCCGGGCTGGCTGCGGCGCTCACCGCTACAGATGCTGGGGCGCAGGTTACGTTGTATGAGCGGGCACCGCGCCTCGGCGGGGCTACATGGTCGTTTGCGCGCAATGGGCGCTGCTACGACAACGGCCAGCACGTGTTTATGCGCTGTTGCACCGAGTACATGGCGTTTTTGGATCGTGTAGGGGTGGCAGATCACGTAACGCAGCAAGCTCGTTTAACGGTGCCGGTTGTTCGCCCCAACAAACCCAGGGCCCACATTACACGCACCTCAGCGCCAGCGCCGTTGCATTTGGGTTGGACGCTTTTGCGCTACAGCCCGCTATCGCTCACCCAGCGCATCAAGGCCGTTCGCACCGCTTTGGCTTTGCGCCGTCTCAACCCACAAGATCCAAGCCTAGATCAGCTCAGCTTTGGAGATTGGTTGGGTGCTAGAGGCGAGTCGGCTCGGGCCATAGCTGCGCTTTGGGATTTGATCTGTTTGCCCACCATAAACCTGCGGGCCAATGAGGCATCGCTGGCGTTAGCGGTAAAGGTGTTTCGAACCGGCCTGTTGGATTCTAAAGATGCTGGTGATTTGGGGTGGGCACAGGTGCCGCTATCTGTTCTGCACGGCGCTGCTGCTAGTCAGAAGATAAGCCAAGCTGGCGGCAGCATTGCGCTATCAACCCATGTGGAGGCCGTAGGTGAAGGCCCGTGTATAACCGTTGGTGGCCAAAGCACCGCTACAGATGCGGTGGTGATCGCAGTGCCCCACGATGCGCTAGACGGCCTTGTGCCACCCAACACCGTGCCACACCAAAATCAACTATCCGAGTTGGGTGCTTCTCCTATTATTAATGTGCATTTTGTGTTTGACAGGCAGGTGATGGATGTGCCGTTTGCAGCAGCGTTGGACTCGCCAGTGCAGTTCGTGTTTGATCGCACAGAGCCCGCAACATGCCAAGAGCTAGCCAGCGCACCAACAACAGAACCTACACAAGTGGTGCCTACACAAGTGGTAGCTGTGTCGCAGTCGGCAGCATTTGCTGAGATTGGCGATCGTCATAGCGACATAATTGAGCGTTACCGGCTGGCTTTGGCTGATCTGTTCCCCCAAGTGGCCCAAGCCGAGGTGCTAGATGCGGTGGTTACCAGAGAACACACAGCCACATTTGCAGGTCGGGTTGGCACGGCTTCACTGCGGCCCGGCCCCAAAACAGCCATTGCTGGGGTGTTTGTGGCTGGGGCATGGACAAACACAGGCTGGCCAGCAACCATGGAGGGTGCGGTGCGATCTGGCAATCTAGCCGCACAGCTAGCTTTGGAGCATTGCCGCGCGCCAGCAAATGTTGTATACGCTAAGGGGTGCGGGGTATGAGCGGCGACGCTACAGACGCACAGGCCATCTTAGAGCGGGCCAGAGTGCTGGTGGCCCCAGCTATCGCCGAAGCCCTGCAAGGGCTCAATCCCGAGCTGCGTGTACCGGCCCAATATCACTGTGATGGCCAAGGCAAGGGAACTCGGCCTGCGCTGGCTATTTTGTCTACAGAAGTGGCTGGAGCGCCTAGTGAGGTGGGGTTAGCAGGTGCCGTTGCTATTGAGCTGATCCACGATTTCTCGCTGATCCACGATGACATCATTGATGACGATGCCGAGCGCCGACATCGTCCTACGGTGTGGGCCAAGTACGGGGTGGGAACAGGAGTTATCACCGGCGATGCCCTGCATGCGCTAGCTTACGAAGCCCTGTTGTGCGATCCCACGCCTTGCAGAGTGCGCGCCGCGCACGAGCTAACCAAGGCCGTTTCTGCCATGATTGCCGGACAGAGCATGGACATGGCCTTTGAGCATCGCTCGGCCATTACGGTGGAGCAATGCTTGGCAATGGAGAAAGGCAAAACCGGGGCGCTGTTGTCGTTTGCCTCCTCGGTTGGGGCAATCTTGGCCGACGCACCCGAAGCTGTGATTGCGGGCCTAGCTGAGTTTGGTATGCACTTGGGCGTGGCGTTTCAAGCCGTGGACGATCTTTTGGGCATCTGGGGCGATCCAGCCAAAACAGGCAAGCCCGTCAGCTCAGATTTGCGGGAGCGGAAGCAGTCTGTGCCGGTGGTTTTTGTGCTCAACCAAAACAGCTCGGAAGCGGCTGAGTTGGCCCAAATCTACGCTCGCCAACCAGCAGAAGCTCGCCAACTAGCAGACGCTGCTGCGGCCAACGTTGTGCCCCTAAGCGATGAGGCAGTGCAACGGGTTCGCACGCTTATTGAGCAAGGTGGCGGTCGCGAGGGAACCCAAGTTTTGGCCCACAAGCACTTTGAGCTAGCGGTAGCGGCTCTAAACTGTGTGGCCCAAACAAACTCTGTACACACCGGGGCAATCCAACAAATGCAATGCTTGGCCGAGTTCATTGTGGGGAGGGATTTTTGAGCGCCGCAGCAAAGAGCCTGTCTCAGGCAACCAACCGTCTTTTGAGCTTGCAAGATCCGCAGGGCTGGTGGAAGGGCGAACTTGAGACCAACGTTGCCATTGAAGCCGAAGACCTGTTCTTGCGTGAGTTTTTGGGCATTGCCGATGCTGAGATCATTCGCCAGACAGCAAACTGGATTCGTCACACACAACGCTCCGATGGAACATGGTCTACTTTCCATCAAGGGCCGCCCGATTTGTCGGTTACGGTTGAGGCGTATTGGGCTCTGCGCTATGCAGGCGATCCTGTAGATGCCGACCACATGACCAAAGCTGCCGCCTACATCCGTAGCGAGGGCGGACTAGAGCGAAGCCGTGTGTTTACAAGAATATGGATGGCCCTGTTTGGTTTGTGGAGTTGGGACGACCTGCCCGCCTTGGCCCCTGAGGTGATCTTGTTGCCCAAAAAGGTGCCCCTCAACATCTACGACTTTGCTTGTTGGGCTCGTCAGACGGTGGTGGCGCTAACGGTTGTGGGAGCGCATCGTCCGGTACGCAAGATGGGCATCAGCTTAGACGAAATTCGCACCGGGGCTGTGCCTGCGGAACAATCCGTAGCGCCGCGTGGCACTCACGCCAGACGTTTTCAGCAGCTAGATAAGCTGCTGCATCGCTATGAGCAACGTCCCTACTGGCGGCTACGCAGTTGGGCTCTGAACCGAGCTGAGCAGTGGATTATTGAGCGCCAAGAGTCAGATGGTTGCTGGGGTGGCATTCAACCGCCTTGGGTTTACTCGCTGCTGGCCCTGTATTTGCGGGGATATTCCTTACAGCACCCCATCATGGCGCAAGGTTTGGCCGGGTTCGATACATGGACAATCATCGAAGACGACATGCGCCGCTTGGAGTGCTGTCAATCGCCGGTATGGGATACCTGTTTGGCGCTGGTGGCCTTAGCCGATGCTGGTGTGGATTCTGATAACCCGCAAATGCGTCAGGGTGGTGATTGGCTGTTGGGCCAAGAAGTGCAGGTGGTGGGAGATTGGGCTGAGCGGCGGCCTCACCTTTTGCCTGGGGGGTGGGCTTTTGAGTTTGAGAACAGCTACTACCCCGATCTGGACGACACCGCCGAGGCCGCCCTAGCGCTGCGCCGCATTGGTCTGAGCGATGTTCACGGGGGCCACAAAGCCCTAGAGCGGGCGGTGGAATGGGTGCAAGGGATGCAATGCCAAGATGGCGGCTGGGCTGCGTTTGATGCCGACAACTGCTCGTCATTGGTGGAACAGCTACCGTTTTGCGACTTTGGCGAGGTGATCGATCCACCCTCGGCAGATGTGACAGCCCACGTGGTGGAGATGTTGTGTGCGCTAGCAGGTGACTCTGCGGGCCATAAAGTAGACAGCGTGGTTGTGCAACAAGGAGTGAGCTGGTTAAGCGACAACCAAGAAGCCGATGGTTCTTGGTATGGACGCTGGGGATGCAACCATATCTATGGCACCGGTGCGGTGGTTCCCGCACTGCTAAGCGCTGGGGTTGAGGTAGAAGATCCGCGGGTAGTGCGGGCTTGTGAGTGGTTGGAGTCGGTGCAGAACCCTGACGGAGGCTGGGGTGAAGATATGCGCTCTTATGTGGATGACCACTGGCGCGGCCGCGGCGAGTCCACTCCGTCACAAACAGCTTGGGCTTTGCTGGCATTGGTGGCAGCCGGTCGAGCCGAAACAGCAGCTGCCCATAGCGGTGTGGATTGGCTCATCAATCGGCAACGAGCCGATGGCGACTGGGATGAACCCTGGTACACCGGCACCGGCTTTTCGGGTGACTTTTATATTCGCTATCACTTGTATCGGTTGGTGTTTCCCGTGATGGCGTTGGGTCGTTGGGTGCAAGCTACCGGTGGGGCCAAGTGAGCGTTACCATCTTGTGCCCCTTAGCTATGGAGGCTCGTGCGGCGCGCCGCGGTGTGCGACACCTAGACAGTTCGGTGGAGGTTTTGTATACGGGCATGGGGCCGAAGCGCAGTCGTGCAGTTCATGTGCCTACAGGTGTGGCGGCTGTTGTGGGTTTGGGTGGAGCACTAAACGACGAGCTAGCAATCGGCGATATTGTGGTGGCTACAGAGGTTTTTGCCACAGATGTGGCACCTATAGGCTTGTTAAAAGCTCAGCAGGTGGCCCAAGATCTCCAAGATGCGGGTTTTTGCGTGCATGCTGGTTCGGTAGCTTGTGTGGGTGCAATAGCTGTTGGAGTACGTCGCCAAGAGTTGGCCCAAACAGGGGCTGTGGCAGTAGATATGGAGTCGGCTTGGTTGTTGGAGCATCATGGTAGCCCAACCGCAGTGGTACGGGTGATAAGCGACACGCCTAGCAAGGAGCTGCGTTCGCTTACCGCACCGCTGCGGGTGGTGCGGGCTCTGCGAACCATCCGCCGCATGATGCCAGCATTGCTGGGTGCTTTAGACAGGGAGGTCTGAGGAAATGCCAATTCCGGTTCGCCAAGCCATAAAGGTTGGCGCTTATGTGTTCAAGAATCGGTTGCGCAAACGCCACAAGTATCCCTTGATAGTGGAGCTTGAGCCGTTGTTTGCTTGCAACCTGGAGTGCCCTGGGTGCGGCAAGATCCAGTATCCCACTGAGGTGTTACGGCAGAGGGTGAGCGTGGCAGACGCAGTGGCCGCCATGGAGGAGTGTGGGGCTCCGATGGTGTCTATTGCGGGGGGCGAGCCGTTGATACATCCGCAGATAGGCGAGATGGTGTCTGCTTTGATCAAGCGCAAAAAGTTTGTGTACCTCTGCACCAACGCGGTGCTGTTGCGTCGCAAGATGGATTTGTTTGAGCCCTCGCCCTACTTCTCTTTTGTGGTCCATGTGGATGGCCTCCGCGAGCGTCACGACCTAGCCGTAGCCCGAGAAGGTGTGTTTGATGAGGTTGTGGAAGCCATCGGCGAAGCCAAAAAGCGTGGGTTTAGGGTTAACACCAACAGCACCTTCTTTAGCACCGACAATGCGGATGATGTGCGTAGCGTGCTGGACTTCCTCAACGATGAACTTGAGGTGGACGCAATGATGGTGTCGCCCGGGTATGCCTATGAGCGAGCCCCAGATCAGGAGAACTTTTTGCCCGTGGAGCAAACAAAGAGGCTCTTTGGTGAGGTTTTTGGCGACGGACGGCGCAAAAGATGGCGGTTTAATCACACGCCGTTGTTTTTGGATTTCTTGGAAGGCAAGGTGGATTACGAGTGTACCGCGTGGGGTGTGCCTAGTTACTCGGTGTTTGGCTGGCAGCGACCTTGCTATTTGATGGCCGACGGGTACACCCAAACTTACAAGGAGTTGATTGAGACCACCGACTGGGATAGTTACGGCCGTGGCAAAGATCCACGGTGCGACAACTGCATGGCCCACTGTGGCTATGAGCCCACATCGGTGGTTGCTACCATGAGCTCGCTGCGCGAGTCGCTACGGGCTGTGGCGGGAGCAGGCTAACAGGAGCAGGCTAGGGGCCAGGCTAGCGGCAAGGTTGCTTAGCGCTAGCGGGGTGCAAGCTATGGCAGCTGCGAACTGTTAATTCAGCGTTGCTTGGACTCTTTGGCGTAGCGCAACGTTTACCTGTAGCCGCTCTAGGTGCTGAGCCACGATGAGCGGGCCTTGTTCAATCGGGTTTGCTTGCAGGAATGCTGCTACGTCTTGTGATAGTTCGGGGGTAGACAGAGAGCAGATGCCAGCAAGCATGCGCGGTATGGCTTGGGATGGAATCTTCTGGTTGATCTCTTCCCAGCGTTGTGTGACAAAAGCCCAAGCCTGCGGGCCTAAGAGGCGATTATCTAGACAGCCTCGGATCACAGAGCCTGCATCTTGGCTGCGGATGCTGCCATCTAGGGTGGCTGTAAGGGTGCGGCTCATCAGGTCACGATGTGTAAACAGGGTTAGCGCTGTTAGGTAGCGCAATTCCAACTGCGGGGTGCTGGCCTCGGCGCGGTGACGGAGCATGTTTTCGTAGTCGGCTGGGCCGCCTGTGGTTGCTATCACCGCAACCGCCGCGGCGTGTGTGGCTGGGCACCTGCAGCCAGCCTGGAACAGCTCCCTGCATCGGGCAATAGCAGAGCTGTTATTACCCACTGCTGCCAAGCTGCGGATCAGCACGCCACGCAGTTCGCTGACACGTTCATCTTCGCCTGTCGCGCGCTGCCATCCCACACCGGCTAGCGCTGGTTGGGTCATCTCCTGTACTTGCTGGCGTAGGGCTTGCTGGCCGTTGCTATCAACTAGGTGGTCTAGGGTGGCCATGGTGCCTGCTAGGCGTCGCCACACGGCTAGATCGTCTTCGGTTTTTGCCAGCTGTGCGGCAAAGGCTAGGTAGTCGGCTACCGACAGTTGGTTGGCCACGGTTAGTGCCCACTGATCATCGGTTAGCACATAGCGCTGCTGTGCGTTGAGCTGCGGGCTATGGTTTAGCAGGCGTTGCAGCAGGTGGTCTTGGTAGGCCACCCTGTAGAAGCCATCTGCGTTGGGGTTTACCATCACCCACTTGTTGGGGTCGACGTTCAAGGTGGCTGGTGTGTCTAGCAAAAGGCGCTCTTGATGGTTGTTAGCAGCGGCTACCACCACCGGCACCTGCCAATGGCCCTGTGCGTTGTTTTCGTGGGTCTCTGCTGTTTGGTAGGGCTCTGTTGTTTGGTTTGCCGGTGCGTGGCTGAAGTTAAAGCGTTGCTGCCTGAGGGTTATTTTGTTGTGTGGGGCTTGGCTGTTGGTTGCTTGCGTGGCGCTCACAAGGGGATGGCCGCCTTGGAAGATCCACGAGTCCATCACCTCGCGTATCGGCTGCCCACTAGCGGTGGCTAGGGCATCCCACAGATGGTGTGTTTCGGTGTTGTTGTAGGAGTGCTGGCGCAGGTACATCCTTACGGCATCACGGAATTGGTCTGCACCCAAGTACTGCTCCAGCATCCGTACTATGGCAGCGCCTTTTTCGTAGGTGAGCAGGTCGTACATGGCTTCGGCATCTGCGGGGGAAACAACAGGGAACTCAACGGCTCGAGTGGCACTCAGAGCATCCACCTCAAAAGCTGCGGTGCGCGACAGCCCAAAAGCCAGCCAGCGATTCCAGTCTGGTCGATAAGCATCCACCGCCAACATCTCACAGAACGTGGCAAAGGCTTCTTTTAGCCAGATGCCGTTCCACCATTTCATGGTTACAAGGTTGCCAAACCACATGTGGGCCAGTTCGTGGGCTATCACATCAGCAGCAGTTTGGCGTTCTTGTTGCGTGGAGGTGGCGGGGTTTACCAGCAGCAGAACCTCTCGGAAGGTTACACAACCCATGTTCTCCATCGCCCCGAAGGCAAAATCGGGTATGGCTACAAGGTCTAGCTTGTCACCCGGATAGGCAATGTCGAAGTAGTCTTCAAAAAAGGCCAGGCTGCCCGCAGCAGCATCCAAAGCAAACTCAGTTAGGTGGCCCTTGCCCAGCGGGTGGATAACCCGCAGTGGGGTGCCGTTTACGTCTACCGGATCGGTGGCCTCTAGAGGGCCAACCACAAAGGCCAACAGATAGGTGGACATCTTGATGGTGGGGGCGAAGCTCACCTCTTTTAGGCCGTTGCCGATCGCCTTAGCGGCTGTTTGTGCCCCCGAAGACACCGCCATGAGGTCTTCGGGCACAACCAGGGTTACCTCAAAGACGGCCTTCAGGTCGGGTTCATCCCAGCAAGGAAAGGCCCGCCTAGCATTGGTGGATTCAAACTGGGTGGTAGCTATGGTGCGCTCGGTGTGTTCGGCATCGGTGAAGGTGGAACGATAAAAGCCTCTGAGCTGGTCGTTCAGCGTGCCACGGAAGCTCAAGTTCAAGCAGGCATCGCCAGCAGCTAGGGGTTCACTTAGCGTTAGCACAGCGCGTTCGTGTTGTGCGTCGTAACAGATATCTGCAACTGGGGTACCACCCACGTTGCCAGAGGTGATCTCCAGATCTGCGGCGTTCAGCACAATCTGAGCAACCTGTTCGGTTGCGGTGATGTCTATCTGCGCCTCACCAGCAAACGTAAAAGCACTCAGATCGGGTGTCAGCTTGAGCACATAGCGGCTGGGCACCACTTGGCGGGGCAGGCGATATGTGTCCAAGGGGTTAGGGGGCCACGGATGTGCGTTGGCGGATTATGTTGAGGGCGCTGCCTGCTTTGAACCACTCGATTTGTTCCACAGACAAAGAGTGCTCGGTGAGGATGTGGATGGTGCTGGCATCGGGCTTGGTTACTGTTACCTGCACAGGTTGAGCTGGGGCGAGGTCTGCTAGCCCTGTAATAGAGATGCGGTCGTCTTCGCCGATGTGGTCGTAGTCGGCCGGGTTAACAAAGGTCAGCGCTAGGACACCTTGTTTTTTCAGGTTGGTCTCGTGAATACGGGCGAAGGAGCGAGCGATCACCGCAGCACAACCCCTAAAGCGGGGTTCCATAGCGGCGTGTTCTCTAGATGAGCCCTCGCCTATATTGCGGTCGCCCACCACAACCCAGCGTTGCCCGGCAGCATGATAGGCCGCAGCCACTTCGGGAAATGAGGCGGTGCTGCCATCTAGCTGGTTCTTGCCCTCGCCCACCGCCCCGGTAAAGGCGTTCACCGCGCCCAAGTAGAGGTTGCCAGAGATGTTCTCCAGATGCCCCCGGTAGCGCAACCACGGCCCGGCCATGGATATGTGATCTGTGGTGCATTTGCCCTGAGCCTTTAACAGCACTGGAAGATCGGCGAAATCCTTACCATCCCACGGGGCAAACGGGTCAAGCACTTGCAGGCGATCTGAGGTTGGCGAAACCCGCACCTCTACTGCGCTGCCATCTACAGGAGGCGCCACAAAGCCGCTTTTGCCTGCCACAAAGCCCTCTTGGGGCAGTTCCATGCCCTCGCCCACCGCTAGGGATACCTCACTACCATCGGGTGCGGTAATGGTGTCTGTGGCGGGGTCAAAATCCAGTGTTCCAGCAAGGGCTAAGGCCACCACAGTTTCAGGGGAGGTCACAAAAGCATTGGTGGAGGCGTAGCCATCGTTGCGCTTGGGGAAGTTGCGGTTGTAGCTGGTAACGATGCTGTTGGGCGTGCCTTCTGCTACGTCGTTGCGGTTCCATTGGCCGATGCAGGGGCCGCACGCGTTAGCCAAAACGGTGGCACCAATGGCCTCTAAGTCGGCCAAAAGGTGATCGCGCTGGATTGTGGCCCGCACCTGCTCTGAGCCGGGGGTAATCATAAGGGGTGCTTTAGCACTAAGACCGTTTTCCGCAGCGTGGCGTGCAATGCTTGCAGCGCGGGTTATGTCTTCGTAACTGGAGTTGGTGCAAGAGCCCACAAGCGCGGCGCTTACCTCTAGGGGCCAGCCGTTTAGCTTGGCTTCGGCACCTAGCTGAGCTACCGGGCGAGCCCTATCGGGGGTGTGCGGGCCGTTAATGTACGCGCTCAGCGTTGTGAGGTTTATCTCCACCACGCGGTCAAAGAACGCTGCGGGGTTTTCTGTCACTTCGGGATCAGCGCGCAGGTTATGAGCTACAGCGTTGGCAGCATCGGCAACGTTGGCTCGTCCGGTGGCGCTGAGGTAGCGGGCGATGGCATCGTCGTAAGCAAACAGCGATGTGGTTGCCCCAATCTCAGCCCCCATGTTGCAGATGGTGGCCTTACCAGTGGCCGAGAGCGACTCTGCCCCCGGGCCAAAGTACTCCACAATGGCACCTGTGCCCCCTGCAACCGTGAGTATCTCAGCAACCTTCAAGATGATGTCTTTGGGCGCAGTCCAGCCGTCTAGTTCGCCTGTGAGGTAAACGCCGATGAGCTTGGGCCAGCGCACGTTCCAGCCAAAGCCGGTCATTACGTCCACCGCATCTGCGCCGCCTACGCCCACTGCTACCATTGCTAAACCACCGGCATTGGGGGTATGGCTGTCGGTGCCGATCATCATCCCGCCCGGAAAGGCATATTGCTCTAGCACCACTTGGTGGATGATGCCAGACCCTGGCTTCCAAAAGCCTGCGCCGTAGCGGGCGCATACTGATTCCAAGAAGTCATACACCTCTTCGTTGGTATGCAGGGCCGAAGCTAGGTCTGTTGCGGCATCTGTTTGAGCTGCGATGAGGTGATCGCAATGCGTGGTGGTAGGCACCTGTACCTCGGTGAGCCCTGCTGTCATAAACTGTAGCCAAGCCATCTGCGCGGTGGCATCTTGCATAGCCACACGGTCGGGGCGCAGGTCTACATAATCTACCCCTCGCTGCGGCGTGAGCGCCTGGTTGTCTAGGTGGTTTAGCAGGGTTTTTTCGGCCAAAGTAAGACTGCGCCCAAAGCGCTCTCGGCCAGCGGTAATCCGCTGATCTAGGGTTGCGTAAACGTTTTGGATCAGCTCAATGGGGGTGGATGCGGCAACTGTCATATCCGCGATACTACGGGCTAGCCCGCCAAATAACCGTGTCGCAGGCTAAGCCCTCTGAGGTTCTTGATGTTCCCCTCTTTTTGTGAAGGGGAGGGAGTTGTGGGGAGGGAGAACCTCATCTAGCAGGCCAACCAACGGTTTTGGTTTCGGTAAAAATCTCTAGGCCCTCAATGCCGCATTGGCGACCGATGCCAGAGCTCTTGTAGCCGCCAAAGGGTGCGTCTGGGCCGTACCAAGCACCACCGTTGATGCCAAGCGTGCCCGTGCGTATTCGCTTGGCAACTCCCTTTGCCCTGTCCAGATCGCCCGAGGTGATGCTACCTGAGAGCCCGTATTCGGAGTCGTTGGCGATTGCCACGGCGTGGTCATCGTCTTCGTACCCAATTATTGCCAGCACAGGGCCAAATATCTCTTCTTGGGCGATGGTCATAGAGTTGTCCACATCGGCAAACAATGTGGGCTCCACAAAAAAGCCTTTGTCCATGTCGCTTGGGATACCACCCCCGGTAACCAGCCTGGCCCCCTCAGCCACACCCTTTTCTATGTAGCCCATTACCCTGTCGCGCTGGCGGGCCGAGATTAGCGGCCCTTGTAGGTTGGCTGGATTTGTGGGATCACCGTAGGAGACACCCTCAAAGCCCAACTTCACCAACTCCACGGCTTCGTCGTATCTAGAGAAGGGCACAAGCAGGCGTGTGGTCATCGCACAACCTTGCCCGGCATGCATGCACACACTTGCAGCACCGGGCAGGGTGGTGGGGAAATCCGCATCATCTAGGATCAGGTTCACCGATTTGCCGCCCAACTCCAAAAAGACCGGCTTGAGGGTGGCCGATGCTGCCTCCATGATCCGCCGACCAGTAGTTGTAGAACCCGTGAATGCCACCATGTCTACCAACGGTGAGGTGGAGAGCACCTCGCCCACTAGATGGTCGCTAGAAGCAACGATGTTCACCACGCCTGCTGGGATGTCGGTGTGTTCGGCAATCAGCCGACCCACGCGATTGGCGTTTAGCGGGGTGTCGGGCGCAGGCTTGATAACGCAGCTGTTGCCCATTGCCAAAATTGGCCCGAGCTTGTTGAGGATCACCTCAAACGGGAAGTTCCACGGCATGATCACCCCCACAACACCTATTGGCTCTTTCCAAACCTCGCGGTGGGTTTGAAAGCCCAAGCCAAAGGCATCGCTGTCGGGGAGTTGGCGTGACCATGAGAACTGGTCGATCATCTCAGTGGGCCAAGTCAGGGCTTCGCGCATTGGGGTGTCTAGCTGCGGCCCATAAGTGACAAGGATTGGGCAACCCACCTCAGCTATGAGTTCTACGCGCAGTTCTTCTTGTTCGGCTTCAAGGGCTTGTTGAAGCTGGATAAGGCAGCGCTTGCGTAGCTCTGCGTTGGTGGCCCAGTCGGTGTTGTCTTGGGCGTGGCGGGCTGCGGCCACAGCACGTTCCATATCCGTAGCAGTAGCGTCGGCACTGGTTGCTACCACTTCTTCGGTGGCTGGGTTTAGCACCTCAAACTCTTTGTTGCCTGCAACGAGCTGGCCATCAATGAGCATTCGCGGTTCATGGGGCATTGTTGTTCCCTCTTCCTTGCTAGTTATGTTTTTTGCTGGTGAGTTCTTTTGCTAGTGGGTTACCTAACCGGTTGACCTTAACTGTTTGGGCGATCGTATGGTGTTGTGCTGAGGCTACACCCCCATGCGGCTTACCACATGTTGTTCCCACCCCTCGGCTCTTGCCATGCGAGGGTTGAGCTTGTCGGCGACGGCCTCGGTTCGCTGCACTATGTCGGCAACGAAGGTAATTTCTGGCGGAAAAATGTCGGGTGTGCCAGCCAAGATGCCGTCAACTGAGAAGCGAGCAAACTTGTCTATGGCTTCGTGACCGAACTTCTCTTTGTGGGGTATTTGTAAGTCGGGCCCCAACCCGGTGTCTAGCAAGGGAGGGTAAATCTCCACCACCGTTACTGGGGTATCGGCGAGTTGACGGCGCAGACCCATCGTGAACATGTGAAACCCAGCTTTGGATGCGGAGTAAAGCGGGTTGGGCTCAAGCGGCAACAGTGCCCCTGGCGTGCCCACGTTAACTATTGTGGCGGGCCGGTCTTCCCAACCTTGCTGGCGACGCATCCATAAATATCGGCGTGTGATCTCCACAGGTGCAACGAAGTTGGTTTGAATCTCGGCGCTTGCCATATCGCGCGAAAGGGTTGTATCGCTGGTGTAGTCGCAGGCGTAGCTTACGCCAGCGTTGTTCACGAGCATATCCATCGGTTTGTTGATGCTCAGTATCTCATCAAACAGCAGATCTAAATCGGCTGTGTTGGTGATATCGGTGCGTATCACCCTCAAGTCTGGCTCGCTTTTTTGGGCTTCATCTAAGTGTGCTTGCGTGCGTCCGCAGGCCAGAATGTCGTAGCCTTCTGTTATGAGGTGATGTGCCAGCGATAGCCCAATCCCAAAGGAACCACCGGTGATGAGTGCAAGTGGGCTTTCAGAGTTGCTCATATTCTGCTCCTTATAGGTAAAACTGTGGTTGGCGGAAATCGTAGATCGAAGTTGTTGGAATGGGTAGATTACAACTTTCGCTACACTCCCACGTAACTAGGGCCAGGGGCGGGTTTGGCGGCGGGAGCGGGGAGAGCGGTCGCCTAGTGCCCATTTCCTGCGCCAATCTGAAACGTTGGGGCCGGTTAGCGATGGTGTTGTTCCAGCGTTGGCCCGCAAGCGGGCCTCATACCAGTTGGTAGCGCATTCATCGGCCAGCGTTGCCACGGCTACCTCAATGCGAGCTGCAAACCGCCTAGCGTTTTCTTCTGAGGTGGGGGTTAGCGGATCTCCAAATGTAACGGTAGTAGCACTTGCACGGGGCAGGTTGCGGCCTTTGGGTAGGATGCGGTCGGTGCCCTCAACATGCACTGGCACCACCGGAACCCCGCAGCGCACGCTTAGGTAGCCTGCACCTCCCAAGAAGGGTTGCCCCCACCCATCGGGGCTGCGCCCACCCTCGGGAAAGATCAGCAGGCTCCAGCCGTCTTGGATTAGCGCTGCTGCTAGGCGGGCCGAGCGCCGCCCTACCGTGGTGCGCTCTATTGGGATAGCGCCGATTACCAGCGCTGATACCGCCGACCGTACAGCCCCGCTGAAGAAGTAATCTGATGCGGCTGCCACCACTAGGCGGCTGCGCCAGCGCTGCGGCATAGATGCAAACAGCAGCGGTGTGTCGATATGGCTGTGGTGGTTTGCTGCAAATATAGCTGGCCCATCAAGGTGCTCTATTCGGTCTAGACCCACTCGTTGGGGTCGGGCTAACGCTGCTACTGCGGGTAGAACCACCGCTTCAGCCAGGGCTCGGCGGGCCATGCGAGCCGCAGGCTTGCGAGCCCAGGCGGTGTCGTAATCAGCCCCCCATCTGCTGCCATGTGGTGAAGGTGCCACACCCACAGGAGTGCGCCCACCACGAAAGGGAAAATCTAACTTGGATATCACCTGTCTAGCTGAAATCGGCCTAGCTGACATCGGCCATCAAGATTGGGGGGTTGTGGATGTGGGTAACCGTGGGCTGGCGGCCCACGGTGTCGCTGGCAATCTCTAGGGCATCTTGCAGTGTGGATGCGGGCCGAAACCCCATCCGCTGCACCGCTTTGGTGTTGCCCCCCACGATGATCACCTCGCCGAGGTGCTGCAGGGCGTGCGCTCCCCAGTACCACATGTAAAACGGGTGGACACCGTGGTAAGCATAGGAGGTGCGATAAAGGTGTATGTACCACTCGTCTGTGGCGAAGCGTTGCTCATAGCGAGCTTCAATTTCTACAGGATCGGTGGTGTCGGCCAGAACCTCTTCAAAGAAATCGATGTAGCTGGGGTGATGCACCGGGTGGAACTCCCAGCGGGTGGGGTGGCTCATAATAACCACACCTCCCTCGCGCACCAGCGGCTGGCCCCGGTACAGGTTGAAGAAGTAGCCCAAGCCCAAGCACATCACCAAGATGGGGTTCATCACCGAGTTCACGTTGTAGGGGCATATATAGGGTAAGCCCATGGTCAAGATGTCGGTTTGCCCCTTTACTGGCACCAGATGCTGGGCGTACACGTGCTCTGTGGTCACCTTGTGAACGGCCTCCACCTCGCCAGCTTGCACCGAGGTGAGCTCATAAGGTGCCCGCCAAGACTGAAATACCTTGCGCGCCATCTGTGTGGTGCCTACCTTGAGCCCCGCGGTCATTCCCACAAAGGCTGCTCTGTCTCTGGCCGACCATTCCCATTCGCGTTTTTGGAGCATGGCCAAGGGGCCTTGTGTGCCGAATGTGTTGTTGTTGACGGTGGTTTCAATCTGGAATATCTTCACCCCCGCAGCGCGCAGCACCTCACCCATGCGCCAGTTGGAAGCGTGCAGCTCAGAGCGATGCTGATCCATGAAAGACTTAGATTGCTGCATGGTGGCCACGTTGTGGTGATGGCGCAGCCCCCGATAGCCCGACAACCCGGTTGCGGTGCTCTTGTGCCCGCCGTCCATAGCCACCAAGTTGATGTTCACATACACCACCAGGTCGCTTTCGGCGGCCCGCTTGGAGAACTGCACCTCCTCGCCGTGAGGCGTGTTGCCCAAAACCACCATACCTTCTGGGTCTTCGGCATCGTGGTTGTACAGGCAACCCGAGGGGGCAAAGGCATCGTAGGTGCGGTCGCCTACGGCGTGGCGCAGTTCGGCTTCGGTCATCCGCCGATGCAGCGCTAAGGCTGCAATGAGATGCACATCGTCCACGCCAGCGGCTGCGGCCATCTCTAGAACCTGCTCAATAATCAGCTGACGGATGTCGGGGCTGCGCATGGGCGGCAGCGGCAAAGATATGTCGTCAAAGGCAATGGTGAGCTTCATCCCAGCCTTGAGCTGGGCGGGGAGCGGGTCTTGATCGATGGGGTTGCACAGGGCTCGACGGATGGCACCTCTGGGGTCGTCTAAGCCCATTAGGGGTTCGGCTGGATAGATGATCCGACTGCGACCCGCAGGCAGGCGTTCTGTTCGGAAGCCCTCACCGTGGTGAAACACGATGGGCGGTGTGGAGCGGTCGACTTCTAGCACTAGGCCCGGTCGGGGTGTGGGCCTAACCTTGTCTTTCATGCTGCTCCTTTTTGGGCCTGCTTGCGCTGGTGGGCTGCGATGGGTAGCAGCTTGCGGGGGGTTCCGGGGGCTTTGTCGAAGTGCTCAATGAGCCAGCCCCGTTTGCGGGCCAACGTGGCTAGCTTAGGTTCGGGGTTAACCGCAACCGGGTATCCCACTGCTTCTAGCAGGGCCAGGTCGCTGGCAGAGTCGGCATAAGCCACCGATTCTGCCAGTTCCAAGCCCTCGGCGTGGGCAAAATCCCGCAACACCTCAGCTCGGGATTCGCTGGTTGGCGGCACCGCAGCTAGATGACCTGTGTAGGTGCCGTAACTCTGGGCTAGTTCGGCGCACACAATATGATCAAACAGGGGTCGTAGCGGCTCTACGATGAAGTCCAGCGCTCCGGTTATGAGCACCGTGGTATGTCCTGCGGCGCGGTGTTCGCGTATACGGCGGATGGCCGCAGGGAAGGATTGGGTTAAGATCAAGTCGCTGAACATCTCTTGGGCATCTTCGGCCATCTGCGTGGTGGGCGCGCCCTCATAGCGGCGATAGAAGTGGCGCAAAAAATCGCTCCGGTCGCGGCGATCTAAGGCCAACAGCGAGGGTGCTTCCAACAGCACCTTGGCGATGAGGCGGGCCCGCTCATCTACCGGCAGCCTGCGCGTGGCTAACCAGCCATAAGCCACCACCACGTTGGCTGCGATTACGGTGTTTTCCAGATCAAAGGCTGCAAGTTGACGCTCAGGTGCGAGCACTTGTGCCCGCTGGCGTTCATAGCGTGGGCTTCCCACCCTGCCTGTGGGGCCTGTTTTAACTCGTCCTTGTTCCACCACTGTGGGAAGATGAACATTTGTTACGTAATGGTCCCAGTCGATGGTGCGTGGGTCGAAGCAGAACTGCTTTTTGTCTTCTGCATCCATTTCTTCCCACAAATCCAGCAGTCGATCCACACCAAACAAGGCTTCACACTCGGTGTAGGCACCGTAGAGGGTTACATAACCCAGGGCACGCTCCACCATCTCACGCCGTTCGTCTAGGTCTGCGGTTACCTCGGCTTGTCGTCCGCGAATGGGCAGCCGCCCCAGCACCTTTTCGCCCATCTCTAGCCCCTTGCTTAGTCGTTTTAGCTGACGCACAACCCGTCCGCGGCCCGGGTAAGTCCAGTGGGGAGGCGAGATGGGCTGGTCACGGTCATCGTAGATGGGGTTCGCGCTGAACCACCGGTGGGCTAGGTCTACTAGTTGGTTGAACAAGAATGGGTTCACAGCTCCTGATGCCACTTGGATGATCTTGCAGTTAGGGTCGGGCCCTTTGGCAGCCACCGCACAAATTGCCGAGGCAACCAAGTCCACAGGAATCACATCTAGCACGCCTTGGGGTATGCCCGGGAAGTCGGTGAGCAGACCCCTGCCGTAGCCGATGATTATGGGCTCAGCCATGCGAAAACCCCGAATCCAGCCGGGCACGGGCTCGGCATAGGCCGACTCGATAATGGAGGGACGCACGGTGGTTACTGGCAGGCTGCCCTTAGTTTCGGCTACGGCGATTTCAGCTAGAGCCTTGGTGAAGGCGTAGGCATCGGGGAACCCTAACGAAGCGGCTCGGCTGCGACCGGCTTCCACCATCTGCTCGTGTACCCAACGGCTGCGAAGTTGTTCGGTTTTGGCGGCCAGAGCGGGTGTGCCTGCGGCACCTAGCTCTTGGCGGGCACGGCTGCGAAACTCTTCTAGGTGTGCTGGATCTCGGCTTTGGGTTTCGGTGGTGATGCGCCTGCGCTGGCTGGCTTCGGCTTCGTCTTGCCATGAAACCGGCACGTACATTGGGCTATCCGCAAGGGGTTCTTCGGGGGCATTACCCCGGCGGCTCCCGGCCACATAGCAGGTGGAAACGGCAATAAAGTGTGGCGAGGCATCCAGCTCGTTCAGCATCTGCACTAGGCGTACCGGCCCGAGCAGGTTTACCTCCATGGCAGTGTCTAGCGGGTTATCAAACGCAACTGCTGCGGCGGAGTGAATAACGATGTCGCAGCTAGCTATAAGCTCGCGCCCTGCAGCGTCTAGCCCTAAGCCACCGATACCCACGTCGCCAGCCACGCCGCTTATCTGTTGTTCGCAGCGTCGCTCAAAGTTAGCTTGGCCTAGTTCGCTGCGCAGGCGATCAAACACATCGTTACGAATGATCTCACGGCGTATTCTCTCAGCAGCCCCGCGCCTGCCGGGGCGCACCAGCAGCACCAACTCCACTTCGGGCACGCAGCGCAACAAGCGCTCTACTAAGGCAGTACCCAAAAATCCCGTTGTGCCGGTTATGGCTAACCGCTTGCCTGCTAACGCTTCAGAAATCACTTGCAGTTTTCTACCAAATTAAAGGGGCTCATCGGTAATGCACCGGTGCTTGAACCCCAAAGTGTACTAGGGCAGATACCTCTAAAGATGTGGGGCATAACCGATTAGTGCCCGAGGTGGCGATGCTTGTGGCGCCTGTGTAGGCGTTCTTGGGCCAAACCCACCAAGGTTTCTAGCAGTTGTGGGTACTCCAAGCCTACAGATTGCCAAAGCTTAGGGAACATGCTGATGGGCGTGAAGCCGGGGATGGTGTTAACTTCGTTGATGAGCAGACCTCGGCCATCAGCTTCGTAGAAGAAGTCCACCCTAGCCATGCCCTCACAGCGCAAGGCACCATAAGCCGCTAAAGCAAGACGGCGAGCCTCATTAGCAACATCTACGGGCACTTGGGCGGGTATCTTGAGTTCGGCCGCATCGCTTAGGTATTTATCGGAGTAGCTATAAAAGTTGTCTGAAGGCACTATCTCGCCGGGCGGGGAGGCTTGCGGCTCTTGGTTGCCCAACACCGCCACTTCTAGTTCCTGGCCTGTCACCGCTTCTTCTATCAGCAACACTTGATCGTATCTAGCTGCAGTTTGGAGGGCATCGATGGTTTCTGAAGTGCTGCTAGTTCGGGTGACCCCCACTGAGGAGCCCATGTTGGCGGGCTTGATGAACAAAGGCAAGCCCAGATCTGTGATTGCTGTTTCAGCCGCCGCTTCAAAGTCTTCGTGGGCTGACACAGTGCGGTAGTGGCATTGCGGGAGGTTGTGGTGCGCGCACACCAGCTTGGACATAGCCTTGTCCAAGCAAACAGCAGAGGCCAAAACCCCTGAACCCACATAAGCTCTGTCGGCAATATCCAAAAGCCCTTGCAGAGAGCCGTCTTCTCCCAGTGGCCCGTGGATGAGGGGAAATATTACCGAGCTGGGTTCGGCAAACATCTCCGCTGGAGACACCCTGCGTCCCTCGGCAACAAGCTGATCGGGCAACCGGTCGGGTAGATCTGCTAGCAGCCAGTTTCCTTGGCGGGTGATGCCCACGGCCAGCACATCAAACTTTGCAGGGTCAAGGGCTGCGGCCACATGCCGTGCCGACACGCAAGATACCTCATGTTCGGCAGATTTGCCGCCAAATAATAACACCAGCCTTGTGCGATTATCCACTCTGCGACGCTACTCTACTTGAGTGCTCAGCGAGACAAGGTTGTGGGCATGAAGTTGATGGCTTCAGAGGTGGCAACTGTAACCGATGGGCGCTTGGCAGGGCCCGATGTTGCTCTAACAGGGGTGTCAATCGACTCCCGCACGATTGCTGCCGGTGAGATGTTTGTGGCTTTGATGGCCGAACGTAACGGCAATGTGTTCATCCCCGATGCGCTGCGTGCGGGTGCTGTGGCGTACATGACAGCGCAACCCAACCTAGATGCTGCGCTTACCACGGTTACGCTGAGCGATGCTGCTCCCACCGATGCTGTGCTTCCCGTAAGATCTACCGCAATCATTGTGGCCGACACTGCAGCTGCTTTAGCCAAACTTGGCAGCCATGCTCGCAGTCGCTTTTTGGGCCCGGTAGTGGGCATAACCGGCTCGGTAGGAAAGACCTCGGTAAAGGATATGGCCGCAGCCGTCATTGGAACGCAGCGCCCAACCCACGCAAGCCTGAGATCCTTCAACAACGAACTAGGGGTGCCCCTTACCCTCATCAACACCCCAGATACCGCTGAGGTGGTGGTGGTGGAGATGGGGGCTAGGGGCAAGGGCCATATTGCAGAGCTTTGTTCGCAGGCCCGGCCCACCGTGGGGGTGGTAACAGCGGTTGGGGCCGCGCATATTGAGCTGTTCGGCAGCATCAAGGCGGTTGCCGAAGCCAAAGGCGAGATGGTTGAGTGCCTCAGCGAAGATGGCGTGGCGGTGCTAAACGCCGATCAACCCTTAGTGGCGGCCATGGCAGCTCGCACATCTGCTCAGGTGCTCACCTTTGGTGGCACCGCTGGAGATGTGCGAGCTAGCGGTGTGCGTTTGGATGAGGCTCTTCGGCCTAGTTTCTTGCTGGAAACCCCTTCGGGGCGGGCCGAGGTGAGATTGTTGGCGTGTGGCGAGCACATGGTGCAAAACGCTCTGGCTGCAGCTGCCATTGGTTTGGCCGTGGGGGTAGACATCCAAGCTATCGCTTTTGGTTTAGCACAAGCGCAGCTATCACCATGGCGGATGGAAGTAGCAGAACTCAGCTCTGGGGCGCTGTTGATCAACGATGCTTACAACGCCAATCCTTTGTCTATGGAGGCTGCCTTGCGTGCGTTGGGTCACCTGCAACGCGGCAGAAAAGTAGCTGTTTTGGGGTTGATGGCGGAGTTGGGCGAGCGTTCTGTTTCTGATCACGCGGCTATTGCAGCCCTAGCCCGCGAGCTACACATTGAGGTGATAGCTGTGGGTACCTCCCACTACGGCATTGCCCCCGTGTCTGACCCTGAAGCGGCAGTAGCTGCGGTTGGGGATTTGGATAGCAATACTGCTGTGTTGGTGAAGGGTAGCCGTGCGGTGGGGCTAGAGCAGGTAGCCTCTGGTCTTGATGGATTGTCGTGAGCGGTCGGTACAGCAGTGGGCTGCAGCGGTGCGAGAGCGGGAAGTATCTGCCCAAGAGATGGTGGAGGCTTCGCTAGCTGCCATTGAGGCCCATGGGGAGCTGAACGCATTTGTGGCTACTAACCCTGAGCGGTCTTTGGCGCAGGCCCACAAGATAGACACCGCTTTGGTTTCAGGCGCAGTGCCGGGCCCGCTAGCGGGCATCCCAATCGGGGTGAAGGATTTAGAAGACGCGGCTGGCTATGTAACCTCTCACGGTTCGCTGTTGTGTGCAGACGATCCGCCTGCTGTTGCCGACAGCATCTTGGTAGAGCGGTTGCGGGCTGCGGGTTGCATTGTTATGGGCAAAACCAACACCCCCGAGTTCGGTTGGACAGGTGACACCTACAATCCCCTTTTTGGCCCAACTCGCAACCCATGGAACCTAGCCCGGTCTCCAGGTGGCTCTTCTGGAGGCAGCGCGGCTGCCCTAAGCGCTGGTTTGGTGCCGTTATGTACTGCTTCAGATGGGGGTGGGTCGATTCGTATTCCCGCAGCGGCCTGTGGATTCAGCGGTTTCAAATCCAGCTTGGGTCGCATCCCGGTAGCAGGCCCGTCACGGTTGTGGCCCATTACGGCGCATGGCCCCATGGCATTGCGGGTGTCAGATGTGGCTTTTGTGTCCGATGTGGTGATGGGCCCCTCGCCAGCAGATTTGAACTCCATACCCCGCTCGGTACGTTCTTGGAGCGATGCGCTTGAAGATAACTGGCAGCCCCGTAGAGCGCTGTGGTGTCCATCGCCCGACGGTGCCCCCACAGATGCGGAGTTGCTGGCGGTTTGTGAGGCGGCATTGGCTCAAATGGAGGCCGCGGGGGTTGTTGTGGAGGTTCGTACCGAGCCCTTGTTTGAGGATCCCATCTGGGAGTACGTTCTGTTGTCTTCTGTGGTTGTAAGTGGTGAGTTGGGTGAGGTGAGCGAAGCAGATTTTGAAAAGATAACCCCGCAGCTTCAGGGCTATTTGCGGATGGGTTCGGGGCCTAAGCTGAGCGACTTTGTGGCCGCAGTGCAAAAGTTCCACGCCATGGCCGCAACCCTCAGCGAGCTGCTAGCCAATACAGATATGCTGCTCACGCCTACCGTGGCAGGCCATTTTCCAGAATGTGCAGGCAAAGGCCACATAAACCACCAGTACACAGATGCTTGGGTTCGCCACACCTACCCCTACAACCTCACCCGCCTGCCTGCTGGTAGTGTTAGGGCAGGCTTCACCGCCGACGGTATGCCAGTGGGCCTGCAAATTGTAGGCCCTTACCTAGCCGATGAGCAGGTGCTGAGCGCTATGGCTTTTTGTGAGAAGCTCTTCGCCCCCACCGTGTGGCCCGCGCTATCCTGAACCATTGAGGACCGTTAGCTCAGATGGCCAGAGCGCTCGCCTCACACGCGAGAGGTCACTGGT
>JAPOTT010000043.1:16203-30557 GCA_026709025.1 bacterium | reverse complement strand
CCCATGCCGATGCCACGGTGTGGTCGGCATGGCAGCAGCTCCAGACCTACAAGGCCGAACTGCCTACTCTGTTTTCAATGAACGAGGTTTGTGTGGTTTCCGACGGGCTGGAGGCCCGGATTGGAACGTTCACTGCGGGGCGAGAGTGGTTTAAACCGTGGAGGACGATCACGGGCGATGAGGAGGCTGAAACAGGTTTGCCCCAACTTCAGGTGATGCTTGAAGGGGTATGCGAGCCTGAGCGATTTTTGGCGATGATTCGCGACTTCATCGTGTTTGAAGATGATGGTGGTGGAGAGCTGCTGAAGAAGATTGCGGGTTATCACCAGTTTCATGCTGTTGAGGTGGCAGTAGGCGAGACCTTACGAGCTACACAACTGCAACGATTGCATGAAGACGCAAGCAAGCCCTCTAGCGCTAAAGCGCAGGGCGGTATGCTAGGCGACAAACTGGGAGGGATAGAGGGAGACAGGCGTATCGGTGTTGTGTGGCACACACAAGGGTCGGGAAAGAGCCTGACGATGGCGTTCTACGCTGGGCGAATCATTCGTGAGCCGCAAATGGCAAATCCTACCGTGCTGGTTATTACCGACCGCAACGATTTAGACGATCAGCTCTTCACCACGTTCTCCCGTTGCTCGGATTTGCTGCGCCAGCCGCCAGTACAGGCCGAGAGTCGAGCCGACTTGCAGACCAAGCTCAAGGTGGAGTCGGGTGGGGTGGTGTTCACCACTATTCAGAAGTTCTTTCCTCACCACACAGGAGAGCGTTATCCGTCCCTTTCGGAGCGTCGTAACATCGTGGTGATTGCTGATGAGGCCCACCGCAGCCAGTACGACTTTATTGATGGCTTTGCTGGTCACATGCGAGATGCATTGCCCCATGCATCTTTTGTGGGGTTCACTGGCACACCCATTGAACTGGAGGACGCTAACACTCGGGATGTGTTTGGTGACTATATCAGCGTGTACGACATCGCCCGTGCAGTGGAGGATAAGGCCACTGTGCCCATCTACTACGAAAGCCGCTTGGCCAAGTTGGCGCTGAATGAGCTGGAGAAACCAAACATCGATTCTGGTTTTGAGGAGGCCACCGAAGGCGAAGAGGTAGAGCGTAAGGAGAAGCTCAAAACCAAGTGGGCTCAGCTTGAGGCGGTGGTGGGGACGCAAAAGCGTTTGGGGTTAGTTGCTAGCGACATTGCGGATCATTTTGAGAAGCGTTTGGAAGCTACAGACGGCAAGGCCATGGTTGTGTGCATGAGCCGACGCATCTGCGTAGACCTTTACCGAGAGCTGATTCGGCTGCGCCCCGATTGGCATCACGATGAAGATACACAAGGCGAAATTAAGGTGGTGATGACCGGTTCGGCATCAGACCCGGTTGAGTGGCAGGCCCATATTCGCAACAAGCCTCGCCGTGAGGCATTGGCCAATCGTTTTCGTGATCCGCATGATCCCCTGCGGATCGTGCTGGTTCGGGATATGTGGCTTACTGGTTTTGATGCTCCGAGCCTTCATACCATGTATGTGGATAAGCCCATGCGCGGTCACGGGCTCATGCAGGCCATAGCGCGGGTGAACCGGGTGTTCAGAGATAAGCCGGGCGGGTTGGTGGTGGATTATCTCGGTATCGCCCATGAGCTGAAGCGAGCGCTGGCTACTTACACCCAAAGTTGCGGCCGGGGCGATGCGGTGCTCTATCAGGCCGACGCGATTGCGGTCATGCGGGAGAAGCACGAGATCTGTTGTGGGCTGTTTTATGGTTTTGACTGGTCGCTGTGGCTGACAGGCTCACCTGGCCAGCGGCTCGGTCTGCTCCCGGCAGCACAAGAGCACATCTTGGCTCAAGAAGATGGCAAGGCTCGCTGTATTCAAGCTGTGCGGGAGTTGTCGCAGGCTTTTGCGCTGGCAGTGCCTAGTGACGAAGCCATAGCTATACGTGACGATGTGGCCTTCTTTCAGGCTGTGCGGGCGGCTTTGCTCAAGCGAGCGCCAGCCGATGCTCGTCCTGAAGAGGATGTGGAACATGCTGTACGGCAAATCATCTCTGCTGCGGTGGCACCTGAAGGGATAGTGGATATTTTTGCAGCAGCCGGGTTGGGTAAGCCCGACATCTCGATCCTTTCTGAGGAGTTTTTGGTGGAGGTGCAGGGCATGCCCCAGCGAAATCTTGCTGTGGAGTTGCTACAGAAGCTGTTGAAGGGCGAGATCAATGCCAGGCGGCGCAGCAATGTGGTTCAGGCCAGGTCTTTCGCTGAAATGCTAGAGCACACCATTCGCCGCTATCAGAACCGAGCTGTGGAGGCAGCCCAAGTGATTGAGGAGTTGATCCAGCTTGCTCGGGATATCAAGGCTGCTGGACAACGGGGTGAGGAGCTTGGACTCTCTGAAGACGAACTGGCCTTTTACGATGCTTTGGCCGTAAATGATAGCGCCGTTGCAATTTTGGGAGATCAAGTGCTGTGTGCGATCGCGGGAGAGTTGGTGGAAACCGTGCGTAACAGTGTGACCATAGACTGGACACTGCGGGAGAACGTGAGAGCCGACATTCGCAGCAAGGTAAAGCGTATCCTCCGCACGCACGACTATCCTCCCGACAAGCAGGAGCAAGCCACCTTGATTGTGCTGGAGCAGGCCGAGGTGCTGTCGGTGGCTTGGGCAGCCTGAGCGGGTTGTGCCAAGAAGTTTTTAGGGGAGGTAGTTATGGCTAGTGGTTTGGAGCGGTTCGGTGCGGCAGCCGATGCTCTGGGGGTGCCGGTGGAGCCGGTTAGGTACCCTCAGGGCACTCGGACGGCGGCTGATGCCGCCGCTGCGGTAGGGTGTGATGTGGGCCAGATTGTAAAGTCGCTGGTGTTCGCCACTCCCACCAAACTGGTGCTAGCGCTTACTTCGGGGGCAAATCAGGTAGACACTAACCGCCTGGGCGAACTGGTTGGTGAGCAGATCAGCTTGGCTGCTCCAGAGGCCGTGCGGAATGCCACCGGGTTTGCCGTGGGCGGTACCCCACCGTTTGGTCATCTTGAGCCCCTGCCTACATGGATAGACAAAGATTTGCTGGCCTACCACACCGTATGGGCCGCAGCCGGAACCCCCGACTCCTGCTTCCCCATAACCCCCACCCAACTAGCTGCCGCAGCGGAGGCTGTTGTAGGAGATTTTGCCCAGCGCTAGCGGTGTGCTGCCGCGGCTAACGGCAATACTGCCCCTAGCTTTGGTCTATGGCGCCTGCTATGGCTGCTCCGGCGGTTACACCGCAGGCGGCGGCCCACAGCCAGCTTAGGGTGGCTAGGGTGCCAGCAGTTGCGACGGTTACCGCAGTGCTTCCTAAGGTGTAGTTCACGGCGAGAGCGGCAATGGCTGACACCACAGCGAACCACACGGCTGACACTAGCCCACCAATCAGATGGTTACGCCACCGCAACAACGGGCAGGCGATTACTTGTACTAGCGAGAAGATTCCCACTGCTGAAACAAAGCCAACCACTGGCGCTAGACGGGCATCAACCCATACAGCAATAGCGGCTGGGCCAGCGGCCAACGGGAGGATGCCCACCAAAAGCCACAATCCAGCAAACCGTTCCAGTAACCATGAACGGCGTGGCGCACCACGCACACGGCGTACAGCTCGACACGCAGCAGCACCAGCGCGCATCGTACCCCATACAGCCACCACTGCGGCGATAGATGTGGCTGCTGGCGGCGCCGAAACAACCTCGGCGAACTCTTCGCCTATGGTTGTGTCTACATCGCTAAGCGCGGTTTGCCCTGCATCGGCTAACCATTCGTTGAACCGGTCGGCGATCCTATCTGAAACCGCACCAACCGTTGAGGCAATAGAAGCTGCGGCAACCGCAGCCGGAAACAACGACACTGCCGACCAAAAGGCAATTTCTGCCGCCCCAGTGCCACCTTCTCCCGTACGCCAACAAGATAGGGCCTGCTTTGCAACCATCAAAGACCGAGATAGCTGCCTAGCAGTTCCCCGCGGAGCAGTTGAAGTAGCTGACACAGCGTCTGTGTCCACAGATTGGTTGGTACCCATAGATTGCTCGGTGAACTCTACCGGTGAGCAAGACCGGTTGGTATCAGCTGTTGGTGCGGGCTCCGGTTATGTAGGCCACTAGGTCGTCTTTGGTGACATCGGCCACCTTTACTTCGGCGGATTTTTTGCCTCGGTAGAGCACTACTGCCTCATCACACACAGACAAAACCTGCTCCATATTGTGAGTTATCAACAACACTGCTAATCCTTGATCTCTAAGGTTGGTGATGAGCTCCAGCACTCTTTGAGTTTGTTCCACACCTAGAGCAGCCGCAGGCTCATCTAACAGCACGATTCGCTGTCCCCACGCTACGGCCCTACCAATGGCAATTGCTTGTCGTTGGCCCCCCGATAACGAGCCTACAGATCGCCTAAGTGAGGGTATGCGAATATCTAGGCGAGATAGTGTGGTTGCGCAGTCGGTGCGCATGCGGCGCTTATCTAGCAAACCCAGGCGAGCCCCCAACCAACCACCCCGTGTGTGTTCACGATTCAAGAACAGGTTTTCGGCAACGTCTAGCGGGTCGATCACCGACAATGTTTGATGGACGGTTTCTATGCCTAACTCCCGTGCGTGACGGGCAGAGCTGATGCGGTGTTCGGCACCCTCGATGAAGATACGGCCTGAATCTGGTTGATAAAGCCCGGCGATGCACTTAACCAAAGTTGATTTGCCTGCACCGTTGTCTCCCAACAACGCAGTAACCCGCCCGTGATGCAGCTCGATAGACACATCATCTAAAGCCTGCACAGCCCTGAAGGATTTGGAGATGCCATCCGCCATCAAAGCGGCTGTGTTGCTCATCGGCCACCTTGCCAAGCCACGGGATTGCCCAGTACATCTGAGATACCAGCCACGTAAGCATCCCCAGAACGCAAGCCAGCTAGCCCAACAACAAATGCTCTAGTAACGAAGGCTTGGATGCGGAAACCGAACACCACGCTGGCACCCTCGGCAATGGTGCGCTGTGGGTGAGGATGCAGTTTAGCGTAGTAGTCGATGGCAGCAGGGCTGGGCATGTCTACGTCAACGGGCTTGGCGGTTATCTCGCTGGGGTCGTGGGCCACAACTGCGGTTACAGGGTAGTCGCCAAATACCGGGTCGATGTACAGGCCGCCGCCAAAGCAAAACGGGGTGCCCTGATGGATGTGAGCAACCTCGCTCACATAGCACACCGCAGGTTGTTCTGGAAGGCCGCCAACCGCATGCAAGGGGGTGGTGCCGGTGAGCCCGTGGCCGGGTTCAACCTGCGTTGCTCCAGCTTCAGCAAGCTGCGACAGCACTGTGGTAGATGTGGTGCCCGGGGCATTGATTTGGAGCGGTTGCTCACTAGGCAGGTGCTTTCTAGCTATGTTGGCTGCACGAGCCAGAGTTGCCATGTTGGGGGTAATCCGCGTGCTCCCGCTCCCGCCGCCTCCTAAAGCATCGTATAGCAGCGCTGGAAAGGTGGTTAGGCCACAAAATCGCGCTCCCGTCAGCCCATCAATGTGGCGGATCATCGCAGCCAAATCTTCAAGGGCCACCCCACCCTCATGCCCGTTATAGAACTCATCGCCTTCAGCAAATACTCGTACCAGCAGATCTTGCACCCTGCCAGCCTGCACAGCAGCTATCGCAGCCTCGCTTGCTTTGTTTGGTGAAAACACCGTCCAGTAGGCAGGTGCCATGTTTGCGGCTTCGACTGCTTCGGCCGCGGGCACCTGCACCAGATGGCCCAAGTGCCCCACATGGTGCCCGTTATTGGCAATAGGGCGAGCACAAGCCATATCCACGGCCACATAACCATCTACCCCGGCACCGGTTATGGCATCTAGTGCAACAGGGGCTCTACCAAGCTGTTTGGTCATGGCGTACACGGTTAGATTGTGCGTGGCAGCTTGGTGCATTAGCAGTTGTGTGTTGGCAGCTAGAGCATCAAGGTCTATCACGTAGCTGTTGGTGGGTATGGCACCGCTTTGGTGCAGCGCCACCGTTGCTTCCACAAACGCTGGATTCTTCTCAAGCAGGGGCCTCAAAAACATCTCTACACCTCCTTGGCTTCGCGCATGCTTAGCGCCACCGCCAAGATTATGATCGCGCCTCGGGCGATTAGTTGGTCGGCCACCTCTAGCCCCATTAAGATGAGGCCGTTGTTGAGCATCGACATGATGAGCGCTCCGGTGATGGCTCCTAGCACAGAAGCTCGACCGCCAAACAAATTGGTCCCACCGATTACCACTGCGGCTATCACCGTTAGCAGATAATCTTCGCCCAGATTGTGACGGCCGATGCTTAAGCGTCCTGCTAACAAGATGCCAGCAAACCCCGCTGCGGTGGCGCTCACCACCAGTGCAGAGATCTTTACACGGGCGGTGTTGATGCCCACCGCATTGGCGGCATTGCGGTCGGCACCGGTGGACAAAATGTGTCGCCCCCAGCGCAGGTGATGCAGGGCGATATGACCGATCACCCCGACAATCACAATCCAAATCAACAGTGAAGATATAGGGCCTAATCCACCCGCGCCGAATATGGCGCTAAAGCGGTCATTGCGGATAGGCAACGACTGTAAGTTATTCCAGTTTCGGGCTATACCGCTGATGATGCTCAGCATCCCTAAGGTGACCAAAAATGAGGGAATGCGTACATTTACAGAGATAATCCCGTTGATAAGGCCCACAAATGCCGCTACACCGAGAGCCATTAGCGCTCCAAGCAAGAAGCCATAGTCGGCTACCATCTCGGCTGCTACCAACGAGGAGAGGGCCACAATAGACCCTACGGATAGGTCGATCTCGCCTGCGGCCAGTGCAAAGGCCATGCCCACGGCCATAACCGCTATGGGTGCGGCTTGGCGGCCGATGTTGAGCAAGTTTTGGGAGCTTAAGAACCCGTCATCGTGCAAGATGATGCTAAAAATAGCCAAGATAAGGGCAAAGGCTACGTAGACCACGTATTGGCGTAAGCCACCGTTGTGTCTATAGCGATCCATCCAGGTCTCGGCTGGGGAGGGGTTTCCAGCCGAGACCTGTTTTTGCTTTTGTTGATGGAACAGCTTTGAGATCACTTATGCAGATGATATTGCAACTGATGTAGTTACCTGTTGCTGCTAGCCGCCTAGAGCGTCAAGTACTTCTTGTGGTGGGTCGGTAGCCAGCGACAGTTCATATGCCTCCACGATGTTGTCGGCCGTCACCTCAATAGCAGGCACAATGGTAAACGGTGGTGCAGCTTTGTTGAGCAAGCCGTAGGCACCTTTGGTTGCCATTGTGCGACCAATTTCGTAAGCCTCATCAGCCGCAATACCCACCATGTTGCCGCCCTCAACTAGGTCTAGTGAAACGTTGGTGTCTAGATCCATGGTAACCACTGCTACATCGTTTGCACCTGCGGCTCGAAGCGCGGCTAGCACGCCGTCTGCTGGGCCAGCTGCCCACGGTGCATATATGCCGTCCAGATTGGGGTTACGGGTAAGCATGGCCGAGGCAATATCTTCGGCTGACTGATCGGAGAAACCTTGTTCGGCCACTATCTCGATATCAGGGAAATTGATCCCCATCCATGTTTTGAACGCCTGATCGCGTTGATTGGTCACATAGAAGGGCGCATCGTGGAAGATGAACCCAATCTCTCCTGTGCCTCCGAGGGCATTGCCAAGTAGGTTGGCAGCTGCAATGCCCATAGCTGCGAGGTCGTCGGTTACCACGCCCACATACTCCTCGCCGTGGCTATAGCCCTCTGGCGTGGTGGACAAGAACACCAACTGCACGCCAGCGTCTACTGCGGGGCGGAAGCCTTCTGCGGCTGATACCGGGTCTATGGTGAGGCTCAAGATGATGTCTGGGTCTAGGGCCATGGCTGTTTCTACATCGTTGGCCTGTTGTGCGGCATCAAAGCCAGCCTCGGTTTCCGCAACCACTTCAATGCCCATCTCGGCGAAAGCATCGCGGGCACCCTGGGTGACTGCGTTGGTAAAGGCAGCCGCAGCGTGCCACAGCAATGCTGCTGTGTAACCGCCCGATTGGATTTGGGCTAGCTCATCTGCGGTGAGTTGAATATCGCTAGACGGGGTAGCTTCCTCGCCGTTGGGCCCCTGCGTAACCGGTGCCGGTTCCATAGGAGTTTCCTCTGGCGTAGGTTCGGGCGCTTGCGTGGCCATTGCAGTAGCTGGCGCGTCTGCCATGGTGGTTGCTTGCGGCTCCGATGTGCTTGTGTCGTCATCATCATCGTTTCCGCAAGCTGCGGCAAACAGGACGAAGACGGCGAAAAGCGCGCTCAACATGAGCCATTTGGATCTTTTGTGAGGTTGCATTAGTTTCCCTTCCATATTTGTTATTTGTTATTGGGTTGGGCAGGTTCCAGTCCGCACCAAGAGGCCACAAAATGGGCCAGGGTGCGAGTAGCGGCTACTAGTTCGTCTATGTGTACTCTTTCGTGGGGTGTGTGTGCATGGGCAATGTCTCCTGCAGCGAAGTAAACGCCCGGGATGCCAAGAGCAGAAAGAAACGACTTTTCCGACCAGTAAGGTGCTGCCTCAATTCGGGGTGCATTACCAGTTACAGCACTAATGGAATTGCCTAGGGCTTGCACCGCAGGATGATCGACATCGGTCTCATCTGCGGTGCCACCCACCAGGTGATCCCGAGGGGCGGTAAAATCCACCGTGCTTTGCACGCCATGAGACTCGGCTACCTCTGCTGTGATGTTGCGTATAGCTACAGATACTTCATCTAGGTTTTCGTGGGGAAGCACTTTGCGGATCAACGACAGCTGAAACTTCCCAGGTACGGCAATGCTTTCACCTGCATGCACCTCAGTTATCAGCAGAAACGCTTCGCCGATGAGGTGATGTGCGGGTTGTTGGCGGAGGGCCTCAGAGTGCGCCCAGAGAGCGCTGAGGAGTTGATGGCCTGCCTTGAGCGCGTCTATGCCTAACTCAGGCCGACCGAAGTATGCCGATTTGCCAGTGAGGGTGATGTCGGCAATGCAAAAGCCCATCTGGGCTGTATAGATGGCTGAGGTTGTGGGCTCGGTGTATATGAGAAAATCCGGCGGCGGTTGCGTTGAGATTTGGTTGGTTGCGAGCGCGTGCTTCATGCCTGCCGAAATGCCGCTGTTGGGCTGCCCCGATTCTTCGTCGCTAACGAATAGCGCCTGTACTGTTCCTTTTGGTCTGTAGCCGGTGCGATGGATCGCTCTAAGTGCCTCCAAGATGGCGCACACGCCTGCCTTTTGGTCGGCCGAACCTCTACCCCAGATCTCGTTTTCAATTATTTGTGCGCCGTAAGGGTCGGCTCTGTCAGTACCAGCCCAATGACTTGTCCAGTCGTGAGCATGCACGGTGTCTAGGTGCCCAGCCAAAACCACCGATGGGCCAGCGTTTCCAACCCTTGCGTAGACATTGGCTCGGTTATCGCCAAACGGAGCTAGTTCTGTTTTATCCCAAGCGGTTGTGTTGAGCTGTTTGTGTACCCAAGCAGCGAAATCACCCTCATTGGGGGTAACACTGGGAATTGCAATAGCTGAACGAAGCGATTCCACCAGAGCGGTGGGGTCGACTGCATCCGCAGCCGCTGAGGCTAGTTCTGAGGGTGAACTGCTCATGGAACTGGTCATGGTGTACGAGCCAGTGTGTCGGCTACTAGAGATGCGTGAAGTTCGCTTAGGGCAAGCGACACTGCACCCAAGAACGTGGCGCGTCGCCCTAGCGTGGAGGCAATCACCTCAATTTTGTGGGGGTGCAACACGTGTAGTTCGGCTTTGACAGCATCCACGAACACCGGATTAGACCCAACACCACCACCGAACACAACGCGCTCAGGGTCAATGGTGAGGTGCATTTGTGCAACTGCGTAGGCCATCGCTTGAGCAGATTGTTGCAGGGCATAAGCAGCTGCGGGGTCTCCGTTGGCGGCTGCGGACAGTATCTCGGGAACATCAGCCGTGCCATCTAGGCTGGTGAGGTATCCAGACTCGGTGGCTTGGGTAACTGATTTTCGGATTGCTGGGGCCGAGGCAACATCTTCCAAGATCACAGGCGCGGTTGGTTGTTGGGGAGTGCCGTTAAGCAACAACGAGCCGAGCTCACCAGCTCCACCACTGGTGCCACGATAAAGCTCTCCATCAATGATGATGCCCATACCGATTCCGGTACCCACCGAGATGGCCAAGAAGTTGGCTTGTTCTGGGTTTGCGTCGGCTTCAGCTAGTGCCGCCAAGTTCACGTCGTTGTCCACATGAACGTTCATGCCGAGGAGCTCCTCTAGCGTTGCGCGCACACAGAGGTTCGCAAATCCAGGCAAGTTCAGCGCATTCTCAACCGTATCGGAATGAACATGGTAGATACCTGGCACGCCTACGCAGGCCGATCTGGCTTGCGCTCCGATTTCAAACAGCATTTCTTTGGCGTTGCGAGTCACGCTACCGAGGGCAGCTTCAGCATCTGAGCTGGTTGCCACTTCTCGCTCAGCTACCACCGTTCCCAACAAGTTGGCGATTCCAATGATGGTTTTGGTGGCACCCATGTCTACAGCCACAACGAAACCTGCTTCAGGCACAAACTCATAGGGACTAGCTGGTCTGCCGACGTTTCTCAGTTCAGTGTTTCCAAGCGTAGTTTGGGGTGCAGAAGGGCGAATCAGCCCAGCTGCCTCCAGATCGGCTGTCAGGTTTGACACTGTGGGTTTGGAGAGCCCTGTCACCCGAGCTATGTCGGCGCGTGAGATGCCATGAGGTGCAGCATCAAACAGCGCATCCAAGATGCGCTGCCCGTTCAGCAGCCGCAAAAGCCGAGAGTCCGAATGGCCCCTCATGTTGTTATGCCCTGTTGCATCCTGCTCAGTCCCCTAACTCCTCCGAGCACCCTGAGCAACCTAGAGGGTTGCAAATAATTTGTCAACTTAACTTACTTATTATGCACCACAAGGCTCTACGAAAGGCTCTAGGCAAAATCCCCCACCGTTTTCTACAAGTTGATTTTACAACTTTCTTGTGTCTTGCATGAACCGCGGCCCTATGCTAAGTTTCGCTTTTCTCCTGTGCAAGTGGAGGTGGCTATGACTAACTACCGTTTCCGTACAGCTAGCCAGTATCTCAACGGCGTAAGGTGGCTCTGCGAAGCTATAGCAAAAGGTGCTTACAAAACAGTGAGAAAGTTAGGAAGCTTTAAGAATCAATAGATTCATATCAAGAGTCTGGAAACTGAAGTGACTTCAATTGAGGTTAGAATTGTCTCACTATACTTTAGTGCTTTCTTGGGGGCATCTATTAGTTCAATCGAAGTTTGTAGAGTAGGTTTATGGAGTTGTGGATTACTTAGAGGTGCCTGGATGGTTGAACTCGGAGCAACTCCAATGCTAATAATTTTGATTCTTACTTCAATGAATAATAAAGTGATTTTATTGAGTAGCTTATATGTAGGATTATTGCTTTTAGGACTTGGTATAATGGCAGCACACTCTGAAGGTTCTCTAACTTGGGCAGCTTATCATTTTTGGACATGGATTATTGGGACTGGTGGTGCTATTGGAATTTGGGCATATTGCAACTCGCAATCAGAGTCTTCTATTCAGTTACCTTCACCGCCGCAGATTATTCAGAGACCGGCACAAGATATTACTCTGCTACTGGGTTCATTCCGCCAGAAGTTATTCCACCTCTTTGGCGGAGCATTTATAGGTGCAGTTTTGGCTGGACTTATCGTTTATGGTGCTGATAATAGTCCATCGAGGTGGGGTTACGATAAAATTACCCTTGATGATTTTTCTCTATTAGTTTTGAGATGGATTGTTGCTATTGCAACTCCTGTTATATTACTTTTATCTCAATTGAAGATGACCCGCTTGCAAATAAATATCTGGAGCATTGTAGTAAGTATTTTTATACTTGTAGTTGGATTAGTATATGGGCAGTTTGATTCTCTGCTTGGACATTATCGATTGGGGTATTACGGTTTATGGATTGTGGGTATAGTAGCGGCTTTTGTTGCTGTAAAATTGCAGAAGCAAAGGATTCGCAAGTTAAGCCTTTTCTAGGCGGGCGTAGGAAGCTAGAAGCACACGGGTTCCAGCAGTAACAAAGTTGACGGTGATTTCACTGCTCTCACCCGTGCCTTTGACATCTGTAACCACGCCGAGACCGAACTTAGGATGGTTTACATCATCGCCAAGTTTAACCTCTACAGGTTTGGGGTCGGCTGCAACTGGCTTTGTAGCTAACTGTGACAGAGCGGTTTCACGTTGATCATCGTTGGTAGCGCTTGTAATGCGTCTTTGGTATCCAAAGCTAGATGAACGGGTACGACTGCTGTGGCTGTTGCTGCGATCTTCCACCAACTCTTGGGGAATCTCCTCCAAAAATCTCGAGGCGGGGTTGTACATAGGGGTTCCGTGAATGGTACGAGCCCAAGCGTGCGTAAGGTATAGCCTCTGCTGAGCTCGGGTTATGCCCACGTAGGCTAAGCGGCGCTCTTCTTCTAGCTCGGCTGGTTCGGTAAGCGAGCGAACATGAGGGAACACGCCCTCTTCCATTCCCACCAAGAACACCACCGGGTACTCTAAGCCTTTGGCTGAATGCAGCGTCATTAAGGTGAGCATGGAGCCGTCGGTTAGGTCGTCGGTGTCGGAAACCAAGCTGATTTGTTCTAAGAAGTCGCTCATATCGTCAAACTCAGAGGCCACGCTCACCAGCTCATCTAGATTCTCTAGGCGACCTTGAGCTTGCACGCTCACCTCGGTTACCCCTCCCGTTTCGCTGCGCGCTTCTGCCTCTAGCTGTGCTCTGTAGCCGCTGGTATCCAAAATATGTTCCAGCACGAGGCTAGGGCCACTATCTAGTAAATCACGGGCATCGTCTATCACCTTTCCGAAGGCAGCAATACCGCTTAACGCTCGGCCCTTGATACCTGCTGCAGCAGCATTACAGAACCCATCCATCAAAGAGAGCCCATAGGCATTGGCCCAGGCTTCCAGCTTGGCTAAAGAGGTGTCGCCCACTCCTCGCTTGGGGGCTCCTATAGCTCTTCGTAAGCTCACCGCATCGGCAGGGTTTACCACAACTCGCAGATAGGCCAACACGTCTTTGATCTCACGGCGGTCGTAAAAGCGGGTACCTCCAATAAGCTGATAGGGCACTCCTGCCTCTAACAACACCTCCTCTATAGCACGGCTTTGGGCGTTGGTACGATAAAAAACAGCCATCTCATCCCAGCGATGTTGTTCATCTTCGTGCAGCCGGTATGCCTCTTGCACTACCCAGCGAGCCTCGGCATATTCATCGGTGGCGCAGTGGGAAACGATGCGTGTACCGTTACCCTGATCTGTCCAGAGGTTCTTAGGCTTGCGACCCAGGTTGTTTTCGATAACAGCGTTGGCAGCACTCAAGATGCGCTGAGTAGAACGGTAGTTTTGTTCTAGCACTACTACCGTGGCATCGGGGAAAGCCCGCTCAAACTCCAAGATATTGTGTACATCAGCCCCACGGAACCGGTACACAGATTGATCGGCATCGCCAACTGCAAACACGTTGCGATGCTGCTGGCCCAGGGTGATTACCAACTCGTTTTGTACGCCGTTGGTATCTTGAAATTCGTCCACCAAGATGTGCTCAAAGCGTTGGCGATAACGAGATAGCACATCTGGCTCGCTGCGAAACAGGTTTACGGTGTTGCCTAGCAGGTCGTCAAAGTCCATGGCGCTGGCTTGCTTTAGGCGTTGCTGGTATTCGTTATACACATCGCCTATGCGTCTTTCAAACACGTTGGCGGCACCGTCTTTGTATTGGGCCACGCTGAGCATTTGATTTTTAGCGGCGCTGATTGCGGCATGCACCGATCTTGGCGGCATTTTCTTGGTGTCGAAGTTGAGGCTGCGCAAGATGGTATTGGTGAGGCGCACCGAGTCTGCTTGATCGTAGATGGTAAAGCTAGAGGGAAAGCCAATGGCCTCGGCTTCGTAGCGTAAGATGCGGGCACAAGCTGAGTGGAAGGTGCTTACCCACATCTTTTCTGCCACCGGCCCGATAAGCGCACCCACCCGCTGTTTCATCTCCGCAGCGGCCTTGTTGGTGAAGGTAATAGCCAAAATTGCAAACGGCGAGAGGCCCGCAGCGTCAATAAGGTGAGCAATACGGTGGGTAAGCACACGGGTCTTCCCAGAACCAGCACCCGCCACCACCAACAAGGGCCCCCCTTGATGGGTGACAGCCGATAGCTGAGCAGGGTTCAGCCCATCTGTAAGCGCTGCTGCAAACACCCGCCAACACTACCCCCACCCCGTGTCAGCTTCGGGTCAGAGCAACACTTTTGGGGCCCTTAACTCATTGGTTGATGGTCGGG
>JAPOTT010000043.1:0-15608 GCA_026709025.1 bacterium | reverse complement strand
ATAGAAGCCATCTAGCGGTTTGGTGGGTTGTGGCTTAGCAGGAACCTGAGTTTTCTGTATCGGTATCTGTGTTAAGCCTATTAGTGTTAAGGCTGCTATGTCTGAGGCGGAGACAAACAAGGAATCTGAGAGCACCCAACCCGAACACGAATACGAGATGCCCGCTGCTCCTGCTGCGCCGCTTGTTGAACCGCCTGCTGCGCCGCCCGGGGAGCCTGTAGCGGCCACCGTGGATGGGCTTGCTAGCGGTACCATTGTTGCGGGTTCGGTTAAAACTAAGGCAGTTCACGAGGTAGAACTAGATCTGGGCGGAGATCGGATTGGGGTAATCAGCCAGCGCTACTGGGGTGAGGATCCGGCTGCCGACTTAACCCGTGAGTGTGTGCTTGGCGAGGTGATCAACGCAGCGGTGCTGGTGCGCCAAGATCATAAAGGGCGTATCGTATTGTCGCGGTTGTGGGCTCAACAGCAGATCGCTTGGGCGCATATTGCAAGGGCGGCATCTACCAATGAAGCCATCACCGGCACCATCGCGGCGGTGGTGAAAGGCGGGTTGGCCTGTGATGTGGGCGTGCGGGGTTTCATCCCGTTTTCGTTGGTGGATGTAGAGCCGGTGGAGAACCCGCAGGCTTGGGTTGGACGCGAAGTGCAGTGCAAGGTGGTGGAGGCCGACCAAACATCGCGCCGATTGGTGCTATCCCGCAAGTCAGTTATTCGGGCAACTCAACGCAAAGCGGCAAAGGCGTTCTTAGAGACACTAGCAGTGGGCGATGAGCATACCGGCAAGGTTGTGGACATCCAGGATTTTGGTATCTTTGTAGACATAAACGGGGTACGGGGTTTGGTGCATGTAGCCGAGATGGCGTGGAAGCGAGTGCAGCACCCAAGCGAGATGGTGAACGTGGGCGACGAGGTACAGGTGAGGGTGAAGTCGGTTCAGGTACCCAAGCAACGAGTACACCTCACCATGAAGTTGGAGGCCGACCCCTTGGGCAAGCTTGAGGTAGGCGCACTTTTGAGTGGGCGAGTTAGCCGCTTGTTAGATTTTGGTGCGTTTGTGATGCTAGACGGCGAGGTTGAAGGCCTGGTTCACATTACTGAGATGGCCGAGTATCGGGTGTACCACCCCGAAGAGGTGGTGCTGCCCGGCGAAGAGGTTTGGGTGAAAGTATTAGCCATAGACCGCAAGCGCCGCCGCGTAGATCTCTCCATAGCCCAAGCCATCGCCAACTAACCCACTCACAGGAACCGCTGCTGGTGGAGTTGGGGTTTGGTGTGGCACACCCTAAGCGGTGCTATTGGATTACTAGGCCGGTTTGGGGGTCAATCCAGCGGATTTGGTCGGGTGGGAACCTGATCCACAACTCTTGGCCTGGGGTAGCTGCAAAGGTAGGGTGGGTGGACACCTTAATGGAATGAGCAGAACGAGCTGTTTGGGGTGCAGTAGGGCTTTGAGTAGCAGTAGACCACAGCGACACGGTAAGCAGGTTTTGCGCTCCAAGCGGCTCCACTACCTGTACTTGCACCCGTAGCGCATCGGCAGCAGCTTCGGAGATCGTCTCCATGTTTTCGGCTCTTATCCCGAGGCGAACCTGCTTGCCGGCAAACGCCTGTAGCCCCTCCACGCCTGTGCCACCGCTGATCCGTTGCCCGGCTAAGTCCACCCAAACCTGCTGGTTATCTACTTGCACCACTCCATCCAAGAAGTTCATGGGCGGGTTGCCAATAAAGCCCCCCACAAACTCGTTAGCTGGGTTCTCGTACACAAACGCCGGTGGCGCGATCTGCTGCAAGATGCCATCTTTCATCACGGCCACTCGGTCGCCCATGCTGAGGGCCTCAATTTGGTCGTGCGTTACATAGATGGTGGTGGCATTAACCTCGGCCAACAAGCGCTTTAGTTCAGCCCGCATCTCCAAGCGCAACAGCGCATCAAGGTTGCTAAGAGGCTCATCCATCAACAGCACTTCAGCCTTCATGGCTAGCGCCCTTGCTACCGCAACCCGCTGCCGCTGCCCACCGCTCATAGCACTGGGTTTGCGATCCAACAGCTCTTCTATGTGCAACAGCCCCGCAGCCTCTTCAACCCGTTCTGCAATAACTTCTTTTGAGACCTTGTTCATCTTTAGGCCAAAGGCGATGTTGTTGCGAACCGACATGTGCGGAAAGATGGCGTAGCTCTGAAACACCATAGATATCTTGCGATCACCAGCGGGCAGATAGGTAACATCTCGCCCATCAATGCTGATGCGCCCTGAGTCCACCATTCCAAGCCCGGCAATGGCCCGCAGCAGTGTTGTTTTGCCACAGCCACTGGGGCCTAGCAGCACCAAGAACTCGCCGTCTTGCACGGTAAGGCTCACATCGTCCATAGCAACCTTCTCCCCGAAGGCTTTGGTTGCGCTTTCAACAAGTATCTCAGCCATGGCACACCTCTCTAACTGTGGCGTGATATATGGTTGGCCCACACACAACAGACCACATAGCAGACCGCTGGGCAATAGGTTTTAGCGAACAACTTCGGCAAATCATTTCGTTACCTGACTCCACATGTTGAACAGATAATTGCGAATTAGGAACATAAAAACGATGGACGGTGCCATCAAAAAGAACCCCCCGGCAAATTGATAGGCATCGCTGGACTCTTGGAGTTGTGTTAGCAAAAGCGCGGGCAGGGTTCTGTTTTCAAAGGTCAAGATGCCCGCCGCAAAAACCTCATTCCAGCTCAGCACAAACGAAAACACCGAACTAGCGGCAATTCCGGGTAGTGCTAGGGGCAATACTATGTGCCAAAAAGATTGCAACGCCGATGCGCCAAACACCTGCCCGGCTTCTTCAAGTTCATGAGGGACGCTGGCAAAAACGCTAGCAATGATCAACACAGAAGTTGGCATGGCTAAAGCTGTGTGCATCATGGCCAGGCTGTAGATGCTGTCGAATATGCCAGCACGCAAGAACAACACAGCTAGGGGAATAGACAGCACCACGATTGGGAAGGCCCGCACAGCCAGTATTCCTAAGCGCACAAGGTCTCGGCCCACGAAGATGTAGCGGGCGATTGCGTAGCCAGCGGGTGCTGCCAAAGCAGTAGAAAGCGCCAGCGTAATGGCAGCTACAATCAAGCTGTTTACAAGGCCGTCTATTACCCCAGGTTGATCTAAGAAAAACCGCACCGTGTCGGTAGAAAAGGGAATAAACGGGAGCACGTTTTTGGGATAAGAGAGCACGGTTTCACGAGTAGTAAAGGCCATGGATGTTAGAAACACTAAGGGAATCATGATCCATAAGGCGATCAACACCGCACCTACATAAGTCCATAAGCGACCCCGCTTAGCACGCAGCTTCATGCGTCGATGCAGTTGGCGAACCTCTGGGGAATCTAGGGGGGGAAGGGTTGTGGTGGTCATCTTTGGATCTCCGGTTCGGTGCGTACCGAGCGCAGGTACAAAAAGGCGCTAGCTAGCGATAAGCCCATCACAAACACGGCATAAGCCGCAGCTACGTTGTTGTTACGGAACTCAAAGTACTGACGGAAGGCTTCGTTGGTTAGCACCGTCACCGTGTCGCCACCGCCTAAAGCTATAACTACCGCAAAAACTTGAAGCGCCAAGATAGTCCGCAAGATCAGTGCTACTTGAATGCTGGGCTTCAACAAGGGCAGCATTACGTGGCGTACCCGTTGCCAGTAGGAAGCGCCAAATAACTCGGCTGCTTCTAGATTTTCATCTGGAATGGCCTGCAATCCCGACACCAAGATCACCATAACAATGGATGTGGAGCGCCAAATCTCGGCTACGACGATTGCGAAGATGATCCAGTTGCGGGTTTGTGCGCTCAAAAACACATGCGGTGAGTCGATTATGCCGAGACCCTCCAAGATGGAGTTTAACAAGCCATTGCCAGTGAATATAGAAAAGAACAGGGTTCCCACTGCAAGGTCGCTCATCCCCATAGGGATGGTGAAGATGTATAAAAACCAGGAGTTCAGCTTGATGCGGGCGTGAATCACCAATGACATAAGCAGTGCCAGCACAAACTGTGCTGGGATGATGAGCACTAGCAGCAACAAGGTAGTGCGTAACGCTGAGCCAAAAAAGCGGTCGTCAAACATCTTGCGGAAGAAGTCGGCCGTGAACTGCCCTGCGGAGCCGCGATCTATACGGCCGGTTACCTCATCATCAAAGACACCGATGAAGCGCGAAGGTGCCCAGCCTTGGTCAATGGCGGCACCATCACCATCATTGCTGCGGACGTTAAACCACACTTCCAAGATGGCCACTTCTAATATGTCTACAGAAGTGCGAGGTTCAATCAGAGCAATCTGAACGGCAGCTTCACCCGGCTCGTCTCTTAAAATCGTGCGGGGATTGTCGGGATCTGCCAGCTTGGGTCGAATGGTAGCCGTAAGCGGAGTACCATCGGCTGCTTCTTGGCGAACCCGAATGCGAGACTCTGGTGCCCAACCCTGAGTAGAGTCTCCATCGGATTGTTGAGCCACAACCCGGTACCAGGTGTCGGTTAGCAGATCTGTGGCTTGTTCATCTACAAGCAGGTTGCCTTGTCTACCAAGAATATCTACGCCTGTGCCTTGCGAGAGGCTCCCTGAGGTTGATGCGCTCAGGCTAGGTGCCTCTCTAAGGGGCAAGACAGCATCATCGTCCCAGACTGCTAAACGCAAACCCTCATACATAGGGTAGGCGAAGAACAATCCTAGAAAGATAAGCACCGGTGCGACGAGCAGATAAGGCTTAGCTGCTCGTCGCACGGCACGAAGTTTGGGTTTGTTGGCCGGTGCTTTAGGAGTTTGCACCGGCGCTGTCAACGGGCTGGTTCCTTGTTAGCAGGACTTGTTACCGAATCCAACCCCTATGGATGGATACACGCTTAGCTAGCGGGCTCCACCATACACGGGCGACCGTCGCTAGCTGGATCAGGATCCCAGCAAGGTGCTCCAGTCTCATTTAGCAAAGCTTGAAGGTTATTGCCTTCATCGTCTAGCACCGAAGCAATATCCTCGCCATTGTCCACGATGCGGGCGTAGGCGCTGCGGAAGATTGCGTTGATCTCGCCACCGCGTTCACCGAGGCCCACCGGCAACAGCGCTGGAATACCATCTTGGGAGTTAAGCAGCTTTTGTACGGCTTCAGCTTCAAGCGCAACACCTGCGGGCAGGTTGCTGGTGTCGGAACCTTCAACCACAGGGAAGAAAGACAACTCGGCCAAAACTGCAGCTTGCACATCGGGACGGGTGAGGTACTCAATGGCTTCGGCACCGGCTTCGGGATTGGGAGCATCGGCAGGAATGCCAAGCCCAACAATTACCGGCATAAAGCCTCGTCCCATAGGCCCTGAAGGTGTTGGGAAGGCCACAAAGTCTTCAGGTGCAGCGTTGAGTGCGTCCTTGAGGCGAGCTACGTGGTCAAATGCCACCCAAACCTCACCGCTTTGCAAGGGCTCTTGCATGAAGTCGTAGTTGAGGCTTTCGGGATGAAGCGTTGGCGCCAGATCATCTCGCAGGTACTCCATCATCTCCACAGCGCCAGCACTACGGAACTGACTAACCATGCCACCGGTGTAAGAGGGCCACATGTAACCCTCTAGGAAGCGGTGGAACAGGCCAGCTCTCGGCAAACCACAAAGAGGCTCCCCTTCGCCCTCTTGAATCGCTGCACACCATTCGGCAAAGTGATCCCATGTGAGGTTGTCGATGTCGGCACCATCTGGGAGGTAATCCAGGGCGTTGTTGTGGGCAACCATAATGTAGGTTGCTTGTGCCCACGGCACGAAAGCTAGAAAATCTTCGGTGCCTAGCAAGCCTGCGCTCACCATTGAAGGTGCGAAGCTGCGGTCGGCGCTCAGATCATCTAACACATCGGCCACGTTGCTGAGCGCATTGTCGCGCGCTAGAGCTGGGAACGTGCCATGCAAAGCTCCGATCACGTCAATCTGTCCAGAACCAGCCAAGATTTGGTCGGTGAATTGCCCGGCCTCGCCAAAGGTCATATCTAAGCCGCTGCTGCCCGCATCGGCGGTAATGGCCAGAATCTTTTGTTGCTCCTCAGGTGGCGCAAACTGCGTGGAGGCAACTGCCGCATCTGATGCATCGACCATCTCCATTTCTGGTTCTGGTGCTTGCGTGGCAGGTGCCTCAGGTTCTGGTTCTGGTGCCTCCGTAGCGGTTGCCTCAGGTTCTGAAGGCTCAGGTGCTTCAGTTGCCATCGGCGTGGAATCTGTTCCGCCTGATTGGGTGGGTGCGGCATCGTCATCGTCGTTGCCACAAGCACTTGCCACAAGCGCAAAAGACATTAGGACTGCTAGCAACTTGGCCAGCAGCTTTCTATTTCTATTCATTTTTATGCTCCCCTACCTCATCGGTTTCGATAAAGTGTCAATTTTCTAGCACACAAGTAACTAGCGTGCAAATTTTTCAGATTGAAGCAGATCCACCACATAGTCGTAGATGCGTCTACGGATTCGTAGGTCGTTGAGAATCTGACCGATCTCCGCGATATTTGGTAGGGGGTGGTCGGGCAAGCTCACCTCGGCATCGGGATTGTCTAAGCGAAGTTGGTTTAGTGCTATTGCAAGCTCTAGTTCTTGGCATTCTCGCTCATCTATGAGGGCTTTATGGACAGCGAGGTGGTATGCATCTCCGCTAAGGGCTGGTAACGAAGAACGCACTTCGTGGGCTTGTTCTTTTAACTTGCGGGCTTGCTTTGCTAGGTGCTGCACAATTTGTTGGTTGGGCGTAGAACGAGAGCGGCCCGAACGATTGGTTGGCAGGCCGTGAGTGTAAACCTTTGGGGTTACCGGTCCAACCGGTGGGGTGGTGGGCCGTACTAGAAGTTGAACAATCTCATAAGGGCCCACTGAGTGGCCCAGTGTGGTGATGGCCTGGTTTGTTGGATTGTAAAAGCGAGCTAGTGGCCCATTTTGACCGGGTAGCAGGGCGCTTATGGGCAGGTTTGCAGCAAACCCAATCCACTGGTGATGGGTGCCCTCGCTAGCGACAACTTCTACCAAAATTGGAGGGTTCCGAAAGGCTTCACAAACAGTGATGAACTCTTGGCTGTGGGGCGATGATGCGATGAGCGAGATGCCTAGTTGATGCAGCACGTTACGTTCGCAACGAGCCCCAGGAACGTACATGGCAGGCCCGGCATCCCCCGCTCGCCTCTTTAGCCCGGTAGTGGCCAACCACTCCACGCTACGGCGAAGTGGAAGAACGATGTTGCCTTCGGGCGTGGCGCGGTAGGCCCTGATGCCTCGAGCATGCACCACAAAAGAGCGTTTGCCGTCAAAGGTGCTTACAAAATCGTGGAACGGAAAGGTGTCTACTTGGTTTACCTCGCGTTGGCCCATCAAGACCCTAGCTAAGTCTGGAGCTATTTGATGGCTGAATAGGTTGGTGTCGGTGTGGGGCCGTTCTACTGCGTCAAATGGCATTCCTGCTACAACAGAGTGGGGTGTGTCGGCTAAGGCGGATGTGTCAGACGGATCGTTGGTGGTTGGTTGAGTTGTGGTAGGAGGTTTGAAGTGCAACTCGGCAATGAAGTTGGTGCCGTGGCTATCCAAGCTGAGATCTAGCTCTACGGTTGAAGTTTGGCTGAAGCGGAAACGTAGATCGGCGTTGATCTTGCCGTCTGTCCATCGGGCTTGCAGTGAAACCAACAGCACGGCATCTACTGCGCTAACCGTTTCTACTTCGGCTTGGGTTATGTGTGCCACGGCTAGCAACTCGCTCGGTTCGCTGGAGTAGGTATCACCTGCATCGCGGTACACCTCTAGCGGGCCTACCATCACATCACCTAAGCAAATGGAGTGCTCTTTGTGGACGGATACCGGGCCAAACGTGCTGTTGCCAAACGTGCTGTTAAGTGCGGCTGTTGATACCGGCCCTTTTGTTATTGATACAGGGTCTTTTGTGTTAATGGTACTGGAGACTTTTTGCACGGTGTGCGATTTGGTAGCAAAAAGCCCGAAGCCGTCGGCATTGAATTCGTATACCGATTCACCTACTCGCTTGCTTCCAGATAGTGCGATTGCAGAGGTGGATAGCACGTATTGCCCATCGCAAAGACCTGTTGTGAGGTGCCGCAGCGAATTTTCGACATCGGCGTGCATTTTGTTGAGCAGGTTGCGATAAGAACGCTCCATACGTTCGTGAACCGCATCGATGCTGACACCGCAGATGCAATCATGAACGGCGTTGCGTAGCAATTCTCGGTTCCATTCCTCATAACGGCTCATGTCACCTGTGCCCACAAGGGTTGCAAGCGGTTCGCATATCCGATGCAACAAGTGTTCGGTATCGGCATGTAGTAGCTTTAGGTAAGTTCTTGTGGAGAGGCTTCCTGGGAAGGTAGCCCCGTACTTGCCAGAGAGCAACTCGCCATGTATCGCAGGTGCTAAATCCAGATGCTCTGCGAGTGCTTGCACATATTGGTGCGGTGATGATTCCAGCAGCTCAATCCCATCTGGAGTGCGGGTGATGCCATCTAGCGTGGTGGTGTGCGGTGCAGCATTGCCCTCAGCAGCATCTATTTTGGAGCTGAGTTGGTTCAATATGGCTACGGGATCTTCGGGTTCGGTTTCTAAGTCGTAGCCATCAAACAGAGGTATAGGCAGGTGGCCGTAGAAGGGTGCAAGCTTACGCTGTTCTCCTTTGAGTCTTCTTATAGCCAGATCTGGTGTTTTGGAGATGCCATAGAGGTTGCGATAACCACCAAACAGGTTGACCGCTGTGATCTGGCTGCCATTGGGTGCAACCCACATAAAAAGGGGCTCTAGTTGGGGCACTCCCCGCCACACAAAAGCAGTATCCACCCCCGAAAGAGCGAGCATTTGTGGTGCTTGAGAGATGTGCCCGAAGGTGTCCACCAGCCACGCAGTGGTGGTATGACCACCGTAGTGGGCCACATCAGCTAAACCTGCTTGAAGGTTACGAAGCAGCAGCTCCCCGCTGGCGATACGCCAGTCTGGCTGACTGTATAGGGGGCCGATGCTCAACGTGCCTTTGCCAACTAGTTCTTTCAGCAGATAGGCATAGTCGGGCCGGGTACGAATAAGGTCTTCGCAGATAAGGGTTTGACCGTCTAGCAGGTAGCGGTAGTGGGGGTTGGTGCTTGCAATATGGCTGACAGCATCAACTAGTTGGGGGATCCATTCTGTGGTGTATTCCTGTGTCAAGAACCACTCACGATCCCAATGGGTATGGTTGATTATGTGTATCGGTGCTCTTGGCACAGGCTTAGAGGCTTGCTGCGGTGAGAATCGCGGCAATTCCGTGAAATCATGAAGTCAATAACCCGATGTTAGGTTGTTTGAAGTGAATTGTGCATCTCGGCTGCCGTTTAAAGAGGTTCACGATGCGACAGACGAGGCGGCATTGTTCCATGTCGACCTGAGCCTTGATTCTGGCAACGAAGTTGGTGTTGGTACAGAAACCGAGGCTCTCAGCTGGCTAGATGCTACAGAGCAGGCTCGCTATTTCAGGATACGTTCTGTGGCCGTAAGGCACCGCTTTGTGCTCTGTCGTGCTGTGTTGAGGGCTCTTCTGTGTAATGAGTTGAACTGCACAAATGATGTGTTGGCTTTTGGCACACATGCACATGGTAAGCCGTTTGCCACTGTTGGTGAGGTGGCAGTTCCTGTGAGCTTCAACGTAAGCCATAGCGGCAAACACGGTTTGATCGCCATGACCGTATCTAAAACTGGCCGAATGCCTGCGCGAGTTGGGGTGGATGTGGCAGAACGTATGCCTCGTAAAAAGCTAAACCACCTAATTGAGGGTGTCTTTAGCCCCAAAGAACAAGCAGAGTTGCAGAGATTGCCCGACCACCTAAAGCTGCACACATTTTATCGCTTTTGGACGATCAAAGAAGCGCTGCTCAAAGCCTGTGGCAAGGGCATTGCGCTGAACCTAGCTGAGCTAGAGGTACCCGCTTTGATGCGACGGGGCGCACTGTGTGAGGTTGGGCAGTTCCCTCTAATTTCTTCTGCATCTTGGCAGGTGACCGATGTTAGTACCGAGTATTTTGCCGGTGCGGTTGCCATAGAATGCCAAGATGCGACATAGCCCAGGTGCCTGCTGGCTCTTGCTGGGGGTGTGGCTCTTGCTGGCGGGTTTGGCGCGCTTGGAGGGACTCGAACCCCCGGCCTTCTGATCCGTAGTCAGACGCTCTATTCCAACTGAGCTACAAGCGCAAGACCCATCAGTCTAACCACCCAAGGGGTAACTCTTGCCACCAAATTATGCCATATCATGCCAACGCTGAATGCTGAGGTAGCTTGTGGCGGGTGTGGCGAGCGAGTTTGCGGCAGCTAGCTAGATGGTGTGGGTATCAAAATGAATGAGTGGTTGCTGGTTTAGCCCGGTAGTGTGGTGGTTTGTTGGGTCGGTGCCCGAGTGGCCAAAGGGAACGGGCTGTAAACCCGTCGGCATAGCCTTCGGAGGTTCAAATCCTCCCCGGCCCACTACTTACACAAGCAGCTCCCCCTAGCGTGTCGCTAGCGGCTGCGAGCCCCTTTGCATCTGCTATTGCCTGCTTTTCAGAGTGGGGCCGTATTGTCCTTATTGTGTACTGATGTTGACAACGAAATGAGAACTATTATCATTTAGCCATGATTGATGAACGAGTTCCTGTAACGGTACTAACGGGTTTTTTGGGCGCAGGCAAGACCACGCTATTGAACTACATCCTCACTGAGCAGCATGGCAAGCGGATTGCGGTTATCGAGAACGAGTTTGGCGAGGTGGGCATTGATGATGCCATCGTGCTTGATGCCGAAGAAGAAATCTTTGAGATGAACAATGGTTGCATCTGCTGCACCGTGCGGGGCGACCTGATCCGCATCCTCGGCAATTTGATGCGGCGCAAAGATAAGTTCGACCAAATCCTGATTGAGACCACCGGACTCGCCGATCCTGCGCCGGTAGCTCAAACGTTCTTTGTGGATGATGAGATGGCCACCCAGTTACAGCTTGATGCCATCATCACTGTGGTTGACGCTAAGCACTTGCTCCCGCATCTAGACGAAGAGAAGCCCGAGGGCGTGGAGAACGAAGCTGTAGAACAGCTTGCTTTCGCAGATCGGATCATGCTCAACAAGATTGATCTAGCTACCGACAACGAGCTAGATGAGGTTGAATCCAGAATTCAAGAGGTTAACCCACTGGCTCCGATAATTCGGACTCAGCATGGCAAGGTAGATTTGGATGCCATCCTTGGGGTTGGTGCATTTTCGTTAGACAGAGTGTTGGCCGATGACCCAGAGTTTTTGGATCCCGATGCCGAGCACCAGCACGACCTCTCGGTGACATCGGTTGGCATTGAGGTAGATGGGGATTTGGACTTCGACCGACTCAATGAATGGCTAAGCAACCTACTACAAACTAAGGGCACCGATATCTTCCGCTCCAAGGGCATTTTATCTATCGCCGGGTGGGAAGAGCGGTATGTGTTTCAGGGTGTCCACATGCTATTAGATGGTGAGGCAAATGGAACTTGGGGCACCCAAGAGCGACGTAATCGCCTAGTGTTCATCGGGCGCAATCTCGACAGAGAGTCGCTTGAGGCTAGCTTCAAATCTTGCCTCGTATGATCCACACCCCGCCCGATGTGCAATGGCGGTTACTCCTCGATGACTACATGAGCGTGCTGGAGGTTTCGCCATCTCGCCATCAGGCCGTGGCGGGTTCTTTAGGCGGCGATGTTGTTCTTATCAATACCGATGAGGGCTCATCTATGGCTTTGGAACACCATGAGATGGGAGCCTTGTGCGCCGCTTGGGCAGCTGACGGGAGCCGCTTCGCCGTAGGTGGACAGGACGGGTATGTGCGGATATACGATCAGGCAGGGGTGCCTACGGGAGTTGTGGCGGTGTCTGCATGGGTAACGGCGCTAGCTTGGTCGTCCGAAGCCCCGATGTTGGCGATTGGTGCTGGTCGGCACCTAGTTATTGCCGATCATGAGGGTGCGGTTCTTCACGACTTTGACGAACAGCCCTCCACGGTTACGGCGGTTGTTTGGTCGGCTGATGGGACGCGTGTAGGTGCGGCGGCTTATGGCGGTGTGGACTGGCACGACGTTGCCGGTGAGCGCAGTGGGCGTGGACGGCGCTTTCATTGGCGGGGTTCGCTGCTAGCACTGGTGCTGTCACCCGATGGGAAGTGGGCGTGCGCTGGAGCACAAGATGCTACCGTCCACCTGTGGAAGTTGTGGAGCGGTAAAGAGCTCTCAATGTCTGGATATCCGTCAAAGATTGAGCGGCTAGCGTTTCGCCATGACAGCCGTTGGTTGGCAGTAGCGTGCCTAGAGGAACTCACCGTCTGGGACTTCGGAGGTAATGGGCCATCTGGAACAACTCCAGCATCGGCTTCTAGTCACGACAAGCACATAGAGGCTCTCGCATGGGATCCATCTGGCGCGCATATTGCAACAGGAGGAGGCGATGGCCGCATCATCGTCTGGGGTGCTCCCACTCGTGCAGGCCAGAAGCTCTCGCTGTTGACTGAGATGGAGTTTGATGTGGCGATTAGCCGACTCCAGTGGGTCAGCGCAGACTGCCTTCTGATCGGATGGGCCGACGGGGGCATCGGCAAGATCGCCGCCTAAACCCGATTTACCTGAACCCGATTTACCTGAATCCTGTCGCATTCACGGCGACACAGACACCGGCAAGGCTACTAAAACCCCATTGCCAGAACCCCATCTGCTTCTAACGCTCAAAGCGGTAAGAGGATTATTTATATCCTAAGTTAGGAATAAGACTCATTCCTATTACTATACTCTCCTTCGTGTTCCACTCTGCTTGGCAAGCGCCGCGCCCATGACCACCCGCCTCAAGGCTGCCGCCGAGCACCCCGCCAAAACTGCACCTAGCGCAGGCTGGTCGTGGAGTCGTCGCTCCGTTCTCACAGTCCTTTGGCTTATGGCTGTGGCTTCAATGATTATCGCTGTCGGTCTGGGCCCGGTCGGGATAACGCCTCCAACAGTCTTACAGATCATTGGACACCACACGATAGGGGTGCCCGAGTTCGCAAGCTGGGCGAGAACCGATGATGCCATCATCTGGGAGGTGCGCCTGCCACGGGTGCTTCTCGGCGCCATCGTAGGCACGGCCCTCGGCGTGGCCGGAGTGACCCTCCAAGCTCTGGTACGCAACCCGCTGGCCGAGCCTTACATCATCGGTGTGACCTCAGGGGCTTCCACCGGCGCGGCAGCGGCGATCCTGTTCGGGATCGGATCGGGACTGGGGGCGGAGTCGGTATCTCTCATGGCCTTCGCGGGTGCTCTCGGTGCCCTTGGCCTCGTGCTGGCGCTGGCCCGTTCCACAGGTCGGATCACGCCCTCGCGGATGATCGTGGCAGGGGTGGCCGTCGGTTACCTGCTGAGCGCCACCACTAGCATGCTGATCCTCTTCGCCGACAGCGCCGAAGGAGCCCGATCAGTGATGTTCTGGCTCCTCGGTTCGCTGGCCAATGCCGACTGGTCGACGCTGCCCATCGGCTATGCAGGCATGGGTTCCGGCATGGTGCTGGTGTTCTGGTGGCGTCGCCGTCTCGACCTGCTGGCACTCGGCGAGGAGACCGCGATGGCGAGTGGCGTCGATCCCGGGCGGACCCGTTTGGTTCTCGTGGTCGTGGTCGCGCTGTGCGTCGGATTCGCGGTCTCGCTGTCCGGCGGCATCGGATTCGTCGGGCTCGCCGCCCCCCACATAGCCCGACGAATTGTCGGCCCGATCCACCGCCATCTGATCCCGGCAGCCGCCGCTGTTGGCACCGTGATCCTGGTCTGGGCTGATGTCGCAGCCCGCATGGTACTGCAACCCCGCGAGCTGCCCATCGGCGTGGTCACCGGCGTGCTGGGCGCGCCGGTCCTCGTCGCACTCGTCCGAAAGCTCCCCCACAACGCTTAGGCGTTGGAGCGCTCAAAAAGCAGGCCCCATGAACCACCGGCCCCAGAAACTACTGGTCCTAAACACACCCGAACACAACTGAGTGCGACAGTGCTCTCGAAAGGAAACCCGTGAAGAAACCCATGAAGTTGCCGCTTTTCAAGCTGCGAGCAATCTCGTTGCTCCTCGTCGTCGGTCTAGTGGCCTCGGCGTGCGGAAACGACGACGACTCATCAACTCCAAGCACCCCGATACAGGCAGAGTCGGCTGGCGAGTCGTCAGCCGCTGAGGACGACGGATTCCCGCTGACGTTCACCAACTGTGGCCAAGAGTTCACCCTGGCATCCCCACCAAAGCGGGTGATGTTGATGGAGGCTGCAGCACCCTCGCTGCTTTTTGCGGCTGGCGCCATGGACCGCGTGATCGCCCGCATCGAGGACTTTCCCGAGGAGTACTACACGGCTGAGCAGATGGCCGTGCTCGACGCCATTCCCGCATTGCAGGCCGAAGCCACCTCAACCGGCGGTGTCGAGGTTTCCATCGAAGTGATCATCGACTACGAGCCCGACATGGTCATCGGTTATGACACTGCGACGATCACCCACGACGCGCTGGCCGACGTCGGCATTCAGCTCTATGTGATGCCCCCGTTCTGCGACAACCCGCCGACGCCGTCGTTTGAGAGCATCCTGGACGAAGTCCGCTTCTACGGGAAGCTCTTCGGAACCACTGAGACAGCCAACGCAAGCGCCGACGCGTTGGAGGCTGCGGTGGCCACCGCAGCCGATGACCCGATTGCCGCGGGCAAGACATCCGCCGCTCTTTATGTCACCTCCGACGGCAGCGCCATCTACGCCTACTCCTCGCTCGGCATGGTACACCCATTGATGGAGGCCCTCGGCATGACCAACGTCTTCGCCGAGCTCAGTGAACGAGTGCCCGAAGTCTCGATTGAGGAGGTCATCGGGCGCAACCCCGAGATCCTGGTGCTGCTCTACGACGACACCGGTCTCACCCCCGAGGAAATCAACAACTTAGTCACCGATCGCCCAGGCGCTAGCAGCATCACCGCGGTGGCCGAAGGCGCGGTTTATCCGCTCCTGTTCAACTATGCCGAGCCACCCACCCCACTCGTGGTCGAGGGACTATCAGTTCTCAGCGCCCAGATCGCCAAATAGCGGGTCCATGCTCGCGGCCACCGACATCGATCTGCGGCTCGGCGCAGTCGATGTCCTGTCTAAGGCGCAACTCTGCACGCGTCCCGGACAGGTAGTGGGCCTCATCGGGCCCAACGGCAGCGGCAAGTCTTCGCTGCTGCGCTGCCTGTACGGGATGCTGCGCCCCAACAGGGGCGCGGTGCTCATCGACGACGAAGAGATCAACTCGTTGTCGCCGCGAACGGTTGCGCGTGCGGTCGCAGTCGTGACTCAGGATGCCTCCGCCGACGGGATCGGCATCACCGTGGGTGAGTTCGTGCTGTTGGGCCGCCACGTTCATCGCGGTGACCATCAAGGCTTCACCGAAGAAGACCGCCGCATCGCGCTCGACGCGCTCAAGCTGGTGAGCCTGTCGGGCTTCGCCCAGCGCGGCCTTCAAGAGCTGTCCGGCGGGGAACGCCAGCGGGTGATGATCGCCCGATGCATCGCCCAGCAAAGTTCGGTGATGCTGCTCGACGAGCCCACCAACCATCTCGATGTCCGCTACCAGCA
>JAPOTT010000023.1 GCA_026709025.1 bacterium | reverse complement strand
AATGTAAAACAAACCCCAACCCAAAACCCCAATCAGCCGTCCCCACCCCCACCCAGGGGCAAAGGACGGCTGATTACATTTAATGCGACTAAAGTGGCACGGTAAATGAGCGTTTCTTCGTGGGAGCCAGACCCAACAGGTCGCCATCAGTATCGCTGGTGGGACGGGCAGCGCTGGACTCATCATGTAGCCGATGCAGGGGTGGTTACCGCAGATCCCCTTGCCAGATTAGATGCTTTGCCCACACCATCTGGCCCTCCACATTGGACTGGAAGCTATTTACAGCAATCGGGGCGCACCACCCAGTTAGGCGATGGTCGCACTGAAACTTTGGCCAGCCCCGGCTCACGTCTCGGCGCGTGGATTGTAGATGGTGTTGTGCTTTCTACTATTGCCACGCCATTAGGTGTCTCAACAGTTTTGGGAGATGCCGATTTCGCCATAGATTCACAGGATACGGATTCTTTAGATAGCTCAGATATCTGGGAAGTCTGGCAGCTCTCGTTTGTGCCATCCCCACCGAGTGGTTGGGATCTGCTCATATCACTAGGCATCTTGCTGATCTCCATGATCTATGTGGTTACCTTTATTGCAACCAAAGGGCAGACGCTTGGCAAGATGGCGGCTGGAATTAAGGTGCTGGACATCGAATCTGGCAATATACCAGGGCGAAAAAGGGCCTTTCGCCGCTGGAGTATCCCCGGGCTGGCAACCCTTATCCCGTTTGTTGGTCCTTTGCTCAGCTACCTGTGCTTTCTGTCGCTAACGTGGCGCCGCAACCACCAAGGCTGGCACGATTCGTTTGCGGGAACGGTAGTGGTTCGTGTAGACCAGTCTGCCGCAGAGCAGGCCCGTTGGGGGTGTACAGACAATTCTCGTGCTGTGCTGCTTGCCACCCCAGGGGCGCGGCTTGGTGCGCGGCTAATCGATTTCAGCATCTTCGGGCTTATTGGCGCTGTCGTCCTGCTGGTTGCCCTTAGCTCATTTTGGCCCGAAGAAGGAGAGGTTCCACCTTTAGGCTTCTTTTTGATTCTTGCCGTACCGCTCATGCTTGGAGGGCTTTTGTATGAAGTTGCGATGGTTACCCGCAGAGGACAGACGTTAGGCAAGATGGCAATGGGTATCGAGGTGGTACGTACCAGCGATGGGTTGAGGCCATCTTTTGGTTCATCGCTTAGGCGCTGGGCTCTACCAATCCTACCTGTATTGATCCCCCTAGTTGGATGGCTCTTCGCGCTTGTTTGCTATAGCTCCTTCACTTGGGGAGATGGTCGCCGAGGTTGGCACGACAAGGTGTCTAACACGCTGGTGGTGGTGAAGTAACCTAACCCAGAAGTTCTTCGATTGTGCCTGCGCTCCGTCCTAATAACGGCTATCGTAGTAGTTTAATGAGCATTTCTTCGTGGGAGCCAGATCCAACAGGTCGCCATCAGTATCGCTGGTGGGATAGCGAACAATGGACTGATCAGGTAGCCGACGACGGTGTGCAGAGTACAGACAGCATAAGTTCTGCTGAAGCGATGCTGCCGATGAGCACTGCCCCATCCACCTTGCCACCTTCTGGCGATAGCGAGGGGCTTGACTTTGCTGAGGAACCACAGGCAGATACCAACACAATCCCAGCCGATCCGATGACGATGCTTGCATCCAAAGGCCAGCGATTTGGTGCTTTTCTCTTAGATATGCTCCTGCTTGTTATTACCCTTGTTGTTGGCTACTTGATTTGGTCTTTTATCGTTTGGGGACAAGGCCAGACCCCGGCTAAGCAGCTTCTCAAGATGCGCGTGATCCGTGTGAACGATAGGCAAGCAGCCCCGTGGGGCATAATGGCTATCCGCCAGTTTGTGCTGGGTGCGGTGTTTTACGGGATAGATGCAGTTCTGATTGCAACCGGTAACACTGGTTTTCTTGGCTCTTTATGGTTGTTGGCTAACGGGATTGCCCTGTTGGTTAGCGATAAACACCAAGCGCTATGGGACAAAATTGTCTCTACTGTGGTAGTTAGCGATCCCCACAACACCTATCAAACCCAATAGTTCCGCATCAGCGGAACACTCAAACAGGAGGTTGGGTTTAGATGGCTAAAGACAAACAGAAACCCAACAGCCAAAAAGCCACTAGCCCACAAGGAGCCACCACCGGCTTTGAGGCCGAGCTGTGGGAGGCAGCCAACACGCTGCGAGGCAGTATGGATGCCGCCGAGTACAAGCACGTGGTGCTGGGGCTAATCTTTCTTAAGTACGTGTCGGATGCCTTCGAAGAGCGACGCGCTGAACTAGATGCAGAGATGGATCAGGGGGCCGATCCCGAAGATCCTGACGAATACCGCGCGCACAACGTGTTCTGGGTGCCTCCAGAAGCCCGATGGGAGGAACTGAAGGCCGATGCCCGCCAGTCCTATGTGGGAGAGACGGTGGACGAGGCGATGGAAGCTATTGAACAGACGAACCTTGCATTAAAAGATGTGCTGCCTAAGGATTACGCCCGCCCCGTGCTGGACAAGCAGCGACTGGGACAGCTCATAGACTTGGTGAGCAACATTGCGGTGGGCACGGCCGAGGCTCGCTCTAAGGATGTGCTGGGCCGGGTGTATGAGTACTTTTTGTCGGAGTTTGCCAGTGCCGAGGGGAAAAGGGGTGGTGAGTTCTACACCCCACGCTGCGTGGTGAAGTTGCTGGTGGAGATGATAGAGCCCTACGAGGGCCGGGTTTACGACCCGTGCTGTGGTTCATCGGGGATGTTCGTGCAGTCGGTGGAGTTCATCAAGGCCCATGCCACTGGCAACGGCAACGGTGGAACCCAGCCCCCTAGCACGCACCGTGAACTCTCTATCTATGGCCAAGAGGCCAACTACACCACTTGGCGGCTGGCCAAGATGAACCTCGCTATTCGGGGCATCGAGGGCCAGATCGCTCAGGGCGATAGTTTCCATAACGACCGACATCTTGACCTGAGGGCCGACTTCATCCTTGCCAATCCGCCGTTTAACATCTCCGACTGGGGAGGCGACCGCCTAGCCGACGACAAGCGCTGGCAATACGGCGTGCCACCCAAGCGCAACGCTAACTTCGCTTGGGTACAGCACATGGTTCATCACCTAGCCCCGGCTGGAATCGCCGGGTTCGTGCTGGCCAACGGCTCGATGTCTTCACTACAGTCTGGGGAGGGTGAGATCCGCAAGAACTTAGTGGAGGCCAATCTGGTGGACTGCATGGTAGCGATGCCCGGCCAACTCTTCTATTCCACCCCGATACCTGTGTGCTTGTGGTTTGTGGCCCGCAACCGCCAGCGCTCAGGCGAGATACTTTTCATAGATGCCCGCGAGATGGGCACTATGGTAGACCGCACCCACCGCGAGCTAACCAATGACGACATCACCCGAATTACTGGTACTTATCATGCCTGGTGCAACAGATCGGACGACTATGCCGATGATCCCGGCTTCTGTAAGGCCGTTGCCCTGGAGGAAGTCCGCAAACACGACCACATCCTCACCCCCGGCCGCTACGTGGGCACCAAGCCCCGAGAAGAAGACGACGAGCCCTTCGAGCTGAAGATGGGTCGCCTGGCCGCCCAGTGGCGCTCCCAGCAAGCCGAAGCCGCCAAACTCGACACCCAGATCGAAGCCAACCTCGTAGCCTTGGGCTTCGGCCCCGAGGAGAGGGTACCCGAGGACAAGGCATGAGTATCAATACAGACTTTCTG
>JAPOTT010000001.1 GCA_026709025.1 bacterium | reverse complement strand
CCCCCCCCCCCCGCCCCCCGCCCCCCGCCCCCCCCCCCCCCCCCCCCCCCCCCCCACTCCATGGTTCAGGGAGCTTCCTTGAGGGTATCTGCTGGTTATCAAAAGTTGCGCATTGTTTGGCGGGCTTTGTTGGTGGCAGCGCTGGCAGGAATCTTGGTTGTGCCTCATATACCAATACAGGCACAGTCTGTACCAATGGTGTCGGTTGCGTGTGTCGACAGGGTTGCTGCGGTAGCTAATGACGCGGTAGAACTTGGTTCGGCGGAATGCACCTTTTCTGTGTCGCCGCCGCAACGAAGTGGGTTAACCATTCGCTATAAAGTTGGTGCTAGCGGCAATCGAACCTTGAACTATGAACAGCGCTTCGTTAGTACAGCAGCATCCGAGCAGGAACTTATTTACTATCTCCCCGAAACCACAGCAATTTCAGTGCGTCTTCTTGCCGATACCGGGTACACGGTGGGCAGTGTTAGCGAAGCTACCATTGCTGTTGGCACAGCTGGAGCTGATAGTGGTGCTGGTTTGCATCTAAACGAGTCTGGTGCGCTAGACGGCTACATGCTGCTTACCGGTACAAGCCACAGCCGGTTCTACTTGGTGGATAACGAAGGCCGCGAAGCTTACCGATGGGACACTCCTGGAGGGTTTGGGGAACTCCTGAATAATGGCAACCTTATAACCGGTAGCACCAACCAGGGAATCAATGAGATTAGCCCTAGTGGGGATGCGGTATACGAGTATGCAACAACAGATCAGCACCATGATGTGATCAAGCTTTCAAACGGTAACTATTTGCTTATCAACTCGGAGTATCACACCCGAGATGAGTCCATAGCTGCGGGAGCAGACCCTGATTGTCTTGGCCCCAATGGGCTGGAGGTAGACCAGATAGTAGAGATAAAACCCAGCGGCACAAGCGGCGGCGAGGTGGTGTGGAAGTGGAGCGTTTGGGATCATCTAATCCAAGATCACGATCCTACAAAAGATAATTATGGCGTTGTTGGCGATCATCCAGAACTGATCGATATTAACTACGGCGTTTGTCAGATACGTGAGCATGCCCGTAACCAGTGGTTGAAGGATCCAGCTCATCTGACGCATCTAAACTCGATTGATTACAACACTTCGCTGGAACAAATATTGATCACATCTCGTCACTTTAGTGAAGTGTGGGTGGTTGACCATAGTACAAGCACCGCACAAGCTGCTGCATCTGCAGGCGGTAACAGTGGTATGGGCGGGAATCTGCTGTATCGTTTTGGAAATCCGCGTGCCCATCATGGTGGCAACAAAGGTGATCAGCAACTGTTTTTCCCGCACGCTGCACACTGGATATCAAGCGGATTACAAGGTGCCGGCAACATATTAGTTTACAACAACGGCCATGAGCATCCTGGTTTTGTGCGTACCTATGCATCGGTAGACGAGCTAGCTTTTCCAGCTGCTGGATATACATATTTGCGGGCAGGTAATGGGTTTATGCTGCCCACGTTAGTATGGACTCATCGGCTGGCCGAGCCTACTTGGATTTTATCTAACGCACAGAGGCTGCCTAACGGAAACACGTTGATCATCGAGGGTGAGCAGGCCAGAATCAGCGAGGTTGCTCCCGATGGCAAGCTGATGTGGCACTATATTTCTCCACTTAGCAAGGGAACTCAGGTTCTTGCCGAAGGCGCTTCGCCCGATAAACCTAGAGATGCATATGTGTATCGCGCTTATAAATATGCTTCTGATCATCACGGTATCTTGGCGCTGACGCTGACACCAGTGGCGGAGCGTCAGATGCTTACTTCGATAAGGACAAGCACAGAGGTTGAGGATAGCAACGATCTCACGCAACCAAAGCCATCAGAGTATGTGGTGCCAGCGACGTTGATAGCCGATGTGCGTTTGTATGCGGCAGAGGTAGATAACGGTTCAGCCCACGTGGAACGATGGAATCGCGTGCTGCTTGCGTTTGGTGAGGACGTGGAGGGGTTCACCGGCACGCCGATGACAGCCACAGAAGCGCAAACCTACGCAAACCGAGGTTGGAGTCGTTGGGATCCGGTGACGGCTGCTCTTGAGGCGTTAGAAGCTCAGCAATCAGATGAGGAGGATGAAAATCAAGAAGTAAGCGTGGATCCGCCGACACTTACGCCTACATTAACGCCAACACCTACGCCTACGCCTATACCTACACCCACGTCAGCAGTGGATAGGCCGGTTGTGACGTTGGAGCAAACTAGAGCGACGGTCACTGAAGGTGCTAACACTTTTTTAGGTTTCAGCTACTACTACGCTTACATTTCTATTGATAAACCTGTCAATGATCCAGTTAGCGTTTACTTTAGCTACCAAACCACTGGTAGCGGCCTAGGTCATGCCACAGATAACCACGATTTCGCCACTCTTTCATACAGGCTTACCATCCTCCCCGGCCTCACTCGTAACCGCATCACGGTGCTGATCATGGATGATAACGACCAAGAGTCAGATGAAACTCTCCGACTGCTGATCTCAGATCCTCAAGGAGCAACCATTAATAACAGTCAAACCATTCTCACCATCCAAGACAACGACTAAACAGACATTAACCAGCAAAAACCCTACCACTCGGACGGTTTGGATGGAGGTGTGGGTGAGGCGGCGGAGGAGGTTGCAGGGCTCGCACTGAGGTGCTGGCCTAGATTGGTGTTTGCGCGAAGTATGCTAGTTGTATGAATCGAATCACAGTCAACCCAAACCAAATGGGTGGTGTTCCCTGTATTCGGGGATTGCGAATCCCGGTTGCCACAGTGGTGAACATGATCGCCGAAGGCATGAGCCCCGAGGAGATTATTGTTGAATTACCATCCCTCGATTCATCTGATGTGGCAGCAGCGCTTCGGTTTGCAGCAGACACAATCTCTGACCGCGAAATCCCACTCCAATCCACAGCGTGAAGTTTCTGATTGACCAGAACCGATCACCATATTTGGCAAAACTCCTGAACGATGCCGGTCATGAGGCGGTGCATACTGCCGAACTTGGGCTAGAACATGCCGAGGATAGTGAATTGCTTGCACTTGCCGATTCGGAAAACCGTGTTGTTGTTTCTGGCGACACAGATTTTGGGGCATTGCTCGTCATGGGCAAGGCGACTTCACCGTCTTTAATTCTCTTTAGGGCACGCTACTTGCTGCGGGCAGAACAACAAGCTGAGGTTATTCTTCAGCATCTCGATGAAGTAGCTTCAGATCTTAGCAAAGGGGCAATTATAGTAGTTACTGACAGTCGCATTAGGATCAGACATCTGCCACTTATCACTGACCAGTGATCATCAACTCACAAGAATGGCTAGCACAGAGGCAGATTTTAGGTTGTCTCAGGGGCTGGTAAGGTATTTTTTGCGGCTGTGGAGGCTTATGGGGGTGGGGGGAGTGAGGGTGGGAGGTTGTTGATGATTTGGGTGGTTTGGATGGAGATGTGGGTGAGGCGGCGGAGGTGGCGGATGAGGTTGAAGGGTTCGTCGGCCCAGGTGTGCCAGTTGTTGGGGTCGTCGGTGATGCCCGATGGCTTGTCGTGCTTGTGGCGGAGGCTGTCGATGGCCCAGTCGAGGGGGGTGCGGCCTGAGACGGTGTAGCGGTGGGCCTCGTCGGGGATGCCCACCAGTTGGCAGCGGTGGTTGATCTCCAGGGTTGAGCGGTCGGTTTGCTTGCCGTTCTTGGCCCAGCGCATCCTGCCGTCGATGCGGTAGGTGGTGGGGTCGGCTTGGCCTTCGTCGGGTTGGCCGTCTACTAGGCAGGTCACTGGGTGTTCGTGGGTGGTTTCGTAGTTGATGTGCAAGTCTATGAGCGTTCGACCGGCTGCTCGGAAGGCCTCGAAGTTCTCGGCGAGGGGGATGCGGGGCAGGTTGCGTTGGAGGTCGTGCTTGTACCGTTCCCGCCAGTCGGGGGCGTGCATGATGCCGTAGAGGTATTCCCAGATGTCGTTTTTGG
>JAPOTT010000055.1:25711-34654 GCA_026709025.1 bacterium | reverse complement strand
ACGAGTAACCGGCCGCCGCATAGCCCGTGTAATAGTAAAACCAGTTATCCAATGAGATCAACCGACTTACTGCAAACCTCAACCCCAATACAAATGGATGATTTTCTTTTAGATCGAGACCCTACTACGTGGGTGGCACCGGTTGGGTTTCCGCCTTCGCTGGTACCGGCGGGGGTGTTCACTCAAGATGCGCCTAACGGGTTGGAGGTTGCGCTGGTACGGGCATCTGGTAAGCCCCGTGCTGTCGATATGCGTGAGGGGTGGTTGAAGCGGCGTGCTGGGCGGGCTAGTCCGGTGTTGTTGGTGGCGTTTTATCCCACTTCTGAGGGTCAGCGGGTGTCTGAGAAAGTGGCGTTGTGTGGGCCGGTGGGGGATCAGCCTGTTGTGTATCACGGTGTGGAGGTGTCTCAAGCTGAACGCATCGCCATGGCTGCGTTGGGTGAGCCCAATCACCATTGTGCTACCCGCTTTTTGCTGGCTAATTTGCCAGAGTTGGATTCTCCTTTTCCGGGGTTGCGTAATCTGGGTTTGTTGGCCTCCCAGGAACTCAAATCAGGTGTTCCACAGCGTAAGGATTGGGTTGCGGCCAACGCTAAGGCTCAGCCGATATTAGGCCGTAGGGGTCGCCGTTTGGTGGAAGATTTGGGTTTCGAGGTAACCCAGTTGGCCACTAACGCTTCCATGCTTACTGTTGGTGGTCGCAATCATGCTGTGGCGGTGTTTTGCGATGAGGATGAGCCTTTTGAGGCTCCATCGGTTCGGTTTGCTAACACCTCGCCGGTTTCGCGGGCGCTGGCGTTGGCCGACCAGAAACGGGTGGATTGGGTTTTGCTCACTCGCTCTTCGGAGATTCGCCTTTATGCCGCTCGTGCTGATACTGGGGTGGGCCGAACGGGTCGAGCGGAAACTTTTGTGGAGCTTAACCTTGCTTTGGTTCCCACTGATATGGCTGGTTACCTGCACTTGTTGTTTTCAGCCGAGGCTTTGGCTGATAACGGCACTCTTGAAGACATTTTGGAGGCATCCAACGATTTCGTGGCTGAGTTGGCCGTGCGCTTGCGCGAGCGGGTGTACAACGAAACGGTGCCCGCTCTTGCTAGGTCGGTGGCAGATCGGCTCGGCGTTGCTCGCCCTGCCATAGACACCGCCGATGCTGGGGGTCTCAGCACGGGTGGCGAGTTGAGCGAGGGCCACCTAAGCGCAGCCTACGAGCAGGTGATGGTTATTCTGTTCCGCTTGCTGTTTGTGGCCTATGCCGAAGATAAAGATTTGTTGCCTTATCGCAGCAATGATCGCTATGCCCGTCACTCGTTGTCGCGTAAGGCTCGTGAGCTAGCAGATGATAAGCGCAACGCCAAGACGGTTTACGATGATCATGCCACCGATTATTGGGATGATGTGAAACAGCTTTGGGATGCGGTGAACCACGGCAACTCTGATTGGGGTGTGCCCCTTTACAACGGTGGCTTGTTCTCAGATGATCCTGTGGTCAGCGCCTCTGGGGCGGCGATTGCTGCTTTTGGTAGCCTCACCAACGCTGAGTTCGCCCCAGCGTTAGCAGCCATGTTGGTAGATGAGGGGCCTGAGGGTTACGGCCCGGTGGATTTCCGGTCGTTGTCGGTGCGGGAGTTCGGCACCATCTATGAGGGATTGTTGGAGTCGAAGCTCTCTGTGGCCCAAGATGATCTCACCATCAAGCAGGAAAAGGGAGCCGAGCAGTACGTGCCTGCCGCTTCGGGGGATGAGGTTGTGGTGGAGGCGGGCACGGTGTATTTCCACAATCGGTCTGGCGTGCGAAAGTCCACCGGCTCGTACTTCACCAAACCCTTCGCTGTTGGCTACCTGCTAAACAGTGCGCTGGAGCCTGCTCTCGATGAGCACATTGCCCGCTTAGACGGGCTTTTGGAGGCAGGCGACGATGCAGCTTTGGCCGAGGCATTCTTCGACTTCCGCTGTGCCGACATTGCCATGGGTTCGGCACACTTTTTGGTGGCTGCTGTAGATCGTATCGAGGCCCGCCTCTCAGCTTGGTTGTCGCTTCACCCTGTGTCTGCAGTGGCGCAAGAGCTGGATGCGCTTAGGCAAGCTGCATTCGGTGGGCTCGGGGATCTGGCGACTGGTGTGGAGGTTGAAACTAGCTCTCTGCTGCGCCGCTTAGTTGCTCGCCGCTGTATTTATGGGGTCGATAAAAACAGCGTGGCGGTTGAGTTGGCTCGCTTGGCGATATGGATTCACACCTTTGTGCCGGGCTTGCCGCTCTCGTTTTTGGATCACAACTTGATTAAGGGCGACAGCCTCACCGGAGTGGCATCCATTGATGATGCTGTCAGCGCTGTTACTCCTAAGAGCAGCAAGCCAGATATCTCTTTGTTTGTGGGAAGTTTAGTGGACTCGTTGAAGGGTTGCGATGAGCCTTTAGCTAGGCTGGCTAGGTTGAACGATGCCAGTGGCGAGGACATCAAACAAGCTCGTGATGCTCATCTAGAGGCCCGTAAGGCGGTTGCCTTTGCAGAGTCGGTGTTCGATTTGGTGACAGCAGTGAGGGCTGGGGCTACAAAGATTGAGAATGGGTTTGTCGATTTCACCCCCAAACAGGTTGCAGAAAGGGCAGAGGAACCAGCCGTTAGGGATGCGGTGCAACGTTTGAACCCAGTTCACTTCCCCACTGCGTGGCCTGAAGTTTTCTCTCGCTCAGATCGCAGCGGCTTCGATTGCCTGCTAGGAAACCCCCCGTGGGAAAAGGTAGTGGTGGATAGAGAGGTGTGGTGGGGGATGCATCTCCCAGGCGTGCGCTCTTTGCCGGTTGCTAAACGCAGAGCCCGTATAGACGGGCTGGAATCTAGACGACCAGATTTAGCTGAGGAGTTTGAAAGCGAACGAGATCGAGCCGAAGCTCTCAAGCTGGTACTGCGAGCGACTTTTCCGAAGCTCGGAAGCGGTCAAACAGACCTCTACAAGGCCTTTGCTTGGGCCAATCTTTCGCTGTGTCGGGAGGGTGGAAAGATTGGAGTGGTGCTGCCTCGCACAGCAGTCTCAGATGCTGGAATGGCAAAATGGCGCACTGAACTATTGAACACACGGGAACACACGGGAACACACGGGAACACACGGGAACACACGGGAACACACGGGAACACACGGGAACACACGGGAACACACGGGAACACACTTCTAGCTTCAAGTCTACCACCTTTGTTGGTGGTGGCAACGCTTATCAATCACAAAAGTTGGGTGTTCGAGGGGGTACACAATTCTTACACGGTGGCGTTGGTAGTAGTTACCAAGTCATCTCGGTGGTCACCTGCCTCAACACTAAGCAGTGGGCCTTCGATGGAGTCGACGGACGCTATACCGTCGCTCTTGTTACAGTCTGCAAACTCAATCCGAGAGCCGAGCCTTGGGGGTGGCTTTGAGGGCGACCTAAATGAGCCGCATGTAGCTATCTACCCCGGCCCGGCCAACTCACTGGCTCACTTTGGAGCTTTGGTAGCTGGCAAGCCAGAAAAGGTGCCGGTGTCGGAGTTCACCCGATGGTCGAACACCGCTGCCTTCCCCCAGATACCAACAAGAGCGGCCTTTCGCGTCTGGCGAAAAATCAAACACCACCCCCGCTTTGACGGCGCCGACCTAAAGGCCGACAGGCCGACAGGCCGACAGGCCGACAGGCCGACAGGCCGACAGGCCGACAGGACAAACCCTCCAAGTCTACAGGAATTGGAGGTTCCGCCCAGTACAGGGAGATTTCAACGCCACCACAGATCGACATCGATTCATCAACGACGATGGCGCTTCCGCCCGGTCGCGGAACTCCACGCCACCCACGACCGGAGCAAGTTCGTGAACGACGATGGCGTTTCCGCCCGGTCCGCGAGTTCGACGCCACCCACGATAGGGACAAGTTCATGAATGACGATGGTGCCTCGGCCCGGAGGCAGAAACCGTGAGCCAAGTTTGGCCCGTGTACAAGGGCACTTCTTTCAACCTCTGGAATCCTGACACTGGCGTTTACTACGACAGCGCAGATGCCAAGAGCATGATCGCCTATCTGCAAGAGAAGCGGGTGTCACAACGGCGCACTCGATCCTCAGCTTTTGCTGAGCAAGACCAAGCGGTGACCGATGATTCAGAAACACTGCCCTGTCGGCATCCTCGTATCGCATTTCGAAATGTGACTAACCCGACTAATACACGCACAATAGTCACTGCATTGGTGCCCGGTTATCGCATGATTGTGCATCACGCCCCATATCTGTTGCGTACCGCCAGTTCGGCTGTTGATGAGGCATTTGTTCTTGGTGTTTTGTGCTCGATGCCATGTGATTGGCAGGCTCGGCGGACCGTCGAGTTGAACATGACGTTTGAGCAGATCGGTCAATTGTCTATTCCCGACCCTGGTGAGGGTCACCCTGTGCGTGATCGGGTGGTGGAGATTGCTGGGCGGTTGGCGGCTACCGATGAGCGTTTTGCTGATTGGGCCGCTGATGTAGGCGTGCCGGTGGGGTCGGCGAACGACGAGGCTGTCAAGCACGATCTCATCTGCGAACTAGATGCCTGTGTTGCCCACCTCTACGGCCTCGACGAGGATGACCTAGCCGTGATCTACGAAACCTTCAGCGAAACCGTTGACTACACCGAACGCTACGCCGCCGTTCTCGCCCACTTCCAAAGGCTCTCAGAGTGAGCGCGTGTCAACTCCAAGGTAGGTGCCTCAACTTGGGCACGGTCGCAAATGTCGTCCCACATAAGGTCTGCGCTTGCAGTTCCTTTACGGCGGGTAACTGTATAGTGGACTTCACCAAGGTTGATGCTGCTAACTATCACTTGGGTGGGGCTTCCAAGAAGTTCGTCAACCACAGCAAAGTAGTCTGGCTCGCCCAACGCATGGCGTACAAGCGGCCACGCATCAAGAACAACGGGGGTGCGTTTCGATTTCAGGAATCCGCCTCTTGTGCTTGGTCAGGTTCTATTTCGTACAAGCCGTCTGGTCCTAAAACGCAAACCTTGATGATTCCTTGTCGTCCCAGGTCTACAAGGCTGTTGGGGTATAAGTGCTTGAGAGCCATTCGTTCTTCCAAGTACAGATCCATGGTCTCGTCTGGGTCGGGGGTGAACTCAGCAAAGTACTTTTCGTATTCAGGGATCGCAGCCTCTGTTGTTTCTTGGGGGCTTAGGTGGGATGGAACATTTGTGGAGTCGTCTGGCTCGCCTGCGGATTGCTCAGGGAGAGTGCGTTCTGGCTCGCAGCGTTCACTGTTTTGCTCAGCAACACAAGCTTCCGCAATGTCTAGGTGTGTGTACCCTAATTCGGCTAGTCGGTTCAAAAAGTCGGCGAAATCTGTGGCACCTTCGAAGGCTTGGCGAAACAGGGCGGGGTCGTTGCTGGTTGGGGGGCTTGTTTCTGGCATGAGCCTTAGACTACACGTTCAATCGTTATTGTCAACCCCTTTATTTGATTTCGGTATTTTTCACCCCAACGGGCTTGGAGTGCTAGCGTGAGCAGCGCGGAAAAGCCTGAACTTGCCCTTAACCGGGGATCGCAAACGGTGGCCGAGGCGTTATCTGGTTTCATCTCCCATGCCGCCACAGGGTTTGTGGGTGGGGCGGGTGTGGACATCGCCACCGCCTATTTCAACGTGGGCGGCTATTCGCTGCTAGCTGATTCGCTGGACAAAGCCACAGGTGTGCGCCTGTTATTGGGGGCCGAGCCTGCACAACCAGAGAGCCGTCGGCGGGCTTTGGGGGTGGAGTCGGTTAATCCCCAGAGAGCGGCCCGCACTCGGTTACTTCAGGCCCTAGAAGGCCACCAGCAGAACCTGCTCACAGAGCGTGATCATCTCGGCTTCACCTATGAAGCCGATGCTGCTGCCCGCCGTCTCGTGGCGTGGCTGCGCTCAGGCCAAGTGCAGGTGCGCCGCTTGGAGGGCCAGTTTTTGCACGGCAAAGCCTTCTTGGTGGGGGATCGGGCTCACGGGGTGGTGGCGGGATCATCCAACTTTACTTACGCTGGGTTGGCCACCAACTTGGAGCTGAACTTAGGCAACTACTCGCCCCATGTGGTGAGCCAAGTGCAGGCATGGTTTGACGAGCTGTGGGACGAAGCAGCCCCTTACGACTTGGCCGCTTTGTTTGAGGCTCGCTTTGAGCCCCATGCTCCTCAGCTTGTGTTTTTGCGGATGCTGTGGGAGCTATACGGCCAAGAACTCCAAGCCGAGGCTATATCCGACGGAACATCGAATATCCATCTCACCTCGTTCCAAACAGATGGGCTATGGCGGGCCGGGCGCATTCTCGAGCAGTACAACGGCGTGATTATCGCCGATGAGGTTGGGCTGGGTAAGACCTTCCTAGCTGGAGAGCTCATTAGGAAGGCCACGCTGGAACGCCGCCAGCGGGTTCTGGTTATCACCCCGGCCACGCTGCGCGACGGGCCGTGGCGGGCGTTTCGATCTGCGTTCAACTTGCCGATGGAGTTGGTGTCTTATGAAGAGCTGATGGCCGACAAGCGGCTCAACCCAGAGCATACCGATGCTATCAAGCTGGATGCCGAAATCAATGCCTACGCCATGGTGGTGATAGACGAGGCCCACAACCTGCGGAATCCCAGCACCCAGCGCGCCCAAGCGTTGCGCCGTCTGTTGGCTGGATCGCCGCCCAAGCAGTTGGTGATGCTTACTGCTACTCCAGTGAACAACAGCCTGTGGGATTTGTATCACCTGTTGGGTTATTTCCTGCACAACGATGCTGCGTTTGCCGATGTGGGTATCCGTTCCTTGCGCGATCATTTTGCTGCGGCCATGGCTAAAGCCCCCGATGATCTCACTCCCGAGCATTTGTTTGACGTGTTGGATACGGTGGCGGTGCGACGCACACGGGCCTTTGTGAAGCGCTTCTATCCCAATGACACCATCAAGGTGGGCGGGCAAGACAAGCCCATTGTTTTTCCCACTCCACGGGTTCGCAAGGTGAGCTACAACCTGGATGGGGTGATGCCTGGCTTTTTCGACCGCTTTGCTTACGCCCTGGATTCCGAAACTCAGGCAGACGATCCAAACGTGTTGACGATGGCCAGATACGCTCCATCGCACTTTCGCTTAGACAATGCAACTGAAGCCTACGAGAAGCAGTTGGCTGGCCTGTTGCGCTCTGCGATGCTGAAGCGATTTGAGAGTTCGCCCCATGCTTTTGCTGAAACTTGTGAGCGGATGGCCAAAAGCCACGATGCGTTCTTAGAGTTGCTTAACAATGGCCGGGTAGTGACCGGCGAGGCGTTGGCTGATTGGATTGCCACCGACTCCGATGAGGTTGACGAAGAGCACCTAGACACACATTTGGATGGCATTGTGGGGCTTTCAGAAGACGCAGCTCAGTATGACGCGGAGCGCTTGAGGGAGTGTGTAGACAGAGATCGGGCCTTACTCAGGGGGTTCGCTGCTGAAGCTCGCACTGTTACCCGCCAGCACGACCCCAACCTAGCTGTTTTGGTGGAGGAGTTGGCCTCCATAGCGGCTGAAGCTGCTGCTGAGGGTATTGGTGATAGCGATGTTTGTAACCGACGCAAGGTGCTGATCTTTAGCTACTATGCCGACACCGTTGATTGGGTGTATGAGCATTTAGTGGATATAGCAGAGGCCGATGAGCGGCTAGCCCCGTATCGGGGGCGCATAGCTTCGTTAGCTGGTACAACTGGCTCTGGTAGCAAAGAACGGGTGCTTTGGGGGTTCGCCCCTCTTACTACCGATGCCCCAGCCGATGTCACCGAAGACCGCTATGACATCGTGGTGACCACAGACGTTTTGGCCGAAGGGGTGAACCTACAGCAAGCCCGCCACATCATTAACTACGACCTACCGTGGAATCCCATGCGATTGGTGCAACGCCATGGCCGCATCGACCGCATTGGCTCGCATCATTTGAAGGTATTTTTGCGTTGTGTGTTTCCCGATGATCGCTTAGACGACCTGTTAGGTCTTGAAGAGCGTTTGCATACCAAGATCGCTCAGGCGGCTGCCAGCATTGGCGTAGGCGAGGTGTTGCCTGATCAGGTGGCGAAAGCCGAGATCAACTTCACCGAGACCCGTGAGGAGATTGAGCGCCTTCGCAATGAGGATGCCGAAATCTTTGAGCGTGGCGGCACCGCCCGAGGCACTTTATCGGGCGAGCAGTTCCGCCAAGAGTTGCGCCAAGCCCTAGAAGACAACGATCTGGCTACCCAGATCAAGTTGCTGCCCTGGGGTGCAGGTTCTGGTATGGCCATAAGCGCCGCCGACGGCAAATGTGGTTACGTGTTCTGTGCGCGAATCGGTGATCATTCAAAACCCGTGTTCCGTTTCGTGGAAACCGGCATTGCTGGAGATGCTGGTGCCGATGTCAGCGATGATGCCGTAGAAGTGATCGCCGACACTTTGGCCTGCCTCCACAAAGCTCGCCCCCCGGCGGCCTTTAGCACTGAGCGCCTGTTTGGTGCAGACACATTGCAAGGTGCCTACCAAAGTTGGCAGATGGCCAGAGACGACATTGTGGAAAAATGGAACCATCTAGCAGATAAAGCCAATCTGGAGCCCAAGCTAGCTCCGCGGCTGCACCGCATCGCCAACATCTTGCGCGAGCACTCGCCTGTGAACCTCACCCAAGAAGAGATCGACCGCGCTATTGATACCATTAGTGCTCCTTTTCCCGAACGCACCATTCGCACCTTCCAAGCTGCAATCAAAGAAACCGACGATCCCACTGAACAGGCCCAGAAGGTGCTTGAGGTGATAGCTGATCTTGGCCTTGAGCCTTACGTGCCACCCGATCCTCTGCCCGAAATCACCCCCGATGATGTTCACCTAATCACATGGCTAGCCCTTGTGGAACAGACCGCTTAGCAGCTTGATTGCAAGGGCTTTGGCAGCGCTTGACCGTGTGCAAGCAAGCAGGCTGAGGGGTTGTTCTTTAGAATTG
>JAPOTT010000055.1:23739-25112 GCA_026709025.1 bacterium | reverse complement strand
GCCAACTATGTGCTGTGGGGTGGGCGTGAGGGCTATGAGACGCTGCTCAACACCCAGATGCGCCAAGAAGCCGACCAACTCGCTCGTTTTTTGACGATGGTGGCCGAGCACAAACACAAGATCGGCTTTGGCGGTACCTTGCTGATTGAGCCTAAGCCGCAGGAGCCAACCAAACACCAATACGACTACGATTGTGCCTCGGTACACGGCTTTTTGCAGCGTTACGATCTTGAAGACGAGTTTAAAGTGAACATTGAGGTGAACCATGCCACCTTGTCTGGCCACTCCTTTCATCACGAAGTTGCCTACGCTATAGATAACGGCATCTTTGGCAGCGTGGATGCCAATCGGGGTGATCCGCAAAATGGGTGGGACACCGACCAGTTCCCTAACTCGGTGGATGAACTGTCTTTAGCTCTATATGAGATCGTGCGAAGCGGAGGGTTTACTACCGGTGGTTTCAACTTTGACACCAAGCTACGGCGCCAGAGCCTAGCTAGAGACGATCTGTTTTGGGGTCACATTGGTGGCATAGATACCTTGGCAAGGTCTTTGTTGGTGGCCGAAGCGATGCTGGTTAAAGGAACCATAGAGAAGGCTCGTGCTACCCGTTACGCTGGCTGGGATTCGGGTTTCGGGCGTGAGATCATGGCTGGCGAGCTAGATCTTGAAGCATTAACCGACAAAGCCATTGCAGAACAGTTGAACCCACAGCCAGTGTCGGGTCGACAAGAACGCTTAGAAAACGAGGTGAACCGCATCATCTGGTCTACACACAGCTGATGGCCGGGCGTGAGTTGGTGGCCGGGGTAGACTCCTCCACGCAATCCACCAAGGTTGAGTTACGCGAGCGACATTCAGGGGCATTGGTGGCGCGTGCTAGCACTCCGCACACTCACCTTGTGTGGAACCCGCCGGTGAGCGAGCAAGAGCCCGAAATGTGGTGGCAGGCGCTGGTGGGCTGTTTTGAGCAGTTCAGTACAGCCGACAAGGCAGATGTGGTGGCGCTGAGCGTGGCTGCTCAACAGCACGGGTTGGTGTTGGTATCTGAACAAGGCGATGTGTTGCGTCCAGCAAAGCTGTGGAACGACACCACTTCAGCACCTCAAGCCCGTCAGCTTGTGGCTCGTTGTACGCCAAAGATGTGGGCGCAGGGTTGCGGATCGGTGCCTGTGGCCTCTTTTAGCATCACCAAGCTGGCTTGGGTGCTGGAACACGAGCCAGAGCTAGCTAGCCGTATTGCCAAAATCATGTTGCCCCATGACTGGCTAACTTGGCGGCTTTCGGGCAAACACGTAACAGACCGGGGCGATGCCTCGGGTACTGGCTGGTTCAACCCCACCAACAACGAGCCTGCTATGGATTTGCTTGGC
>JAPOTT010000055.1:21171-23493 GCA_026709025.1 bacterium | reverse complement strand
ACCAACGACCCTTCGGGTGCAGTGGCTGGTTTTGCCGATGCTAGCGGCAGGTATTTGCCCCTGGTTTGCACCCTTAATGCCACCCGAGTTACCAACACGCTGGCGGGGTGGCTCAGAACAGATGCGGCTGGCTTATCTGAGCTGGCGTTAGCTGGGGTTGCTAGTTCCGCCTCACCGGTGCTGGTGCCTTACTTTGACGGGGAGCGGACTCCTGATTTGCCCGATTCTTCTGGGGTGTTTGCTGGGTTGCGTAATGACACCACCCGTGAAGATCTAGCTCTGGCCGCCCACGACGGGGTGCTCTGTGGCCTGTTGGATGGCCTTGATGCGCTAGTTAGCGCTGGTGTGGATACAAGCGGGCAGTTGCACCTCATTGGGGGTGGTGCTCGCTTGGAGGCTTATCAGCTTAGAGCAGCTGTGCTGCATGGCGCACCAATCCTGGTGCCACATGATGATGAAACGGTGGCTCTGGGCGCTTGCGTACAAGCTGCCGCAATCTATAGCGCTCGCCAACTGGCCGAAGTTGTTGCCGATTGGCCTTTAGGCAATGGCTTGCTTGTGGAGCCTGTTAATAGGTTAGATGGGGTAGACGGGCCCGAGATTAGGGCCCGCTATGGCGAACAACAGCGCAGGTTCTTCTCATAGGTTGAAGTGGAGCTGGGGGGAATCGAACCCCCGTCCGCTAGGCGGTATCTACCTGCGATACGACCATTCCCTGTTTGCGGCATTAATGGCAGCCACACCGCCGGGTCGGGTTAGCCCCAATTAGGAGCTTGCCACCGGGTCTGTTTCCTGGAGTCAGCGGTCTTTCCCGCCGTCAGTGGTCTGTGCCTACTGTCTCCAACGCTTCTGTTGCCGGGCTGCGATGGACTGGCCCCGCGTGCCGTTACCGGTCGCGATGGCTCTTGATTCCTGATGGATCAGGCTGCAAGAGGGACACTATCAGTGTCGGTTATTTTTTTGCCCCGTTTTGCGAGTCTGAGCAACTCGGGTCGCACAGCGCAGCTGCCAGTCCCAACGTCGAAACCGATCAGCCCCGTATGCACTGTTTTCAAGGTGCTTAGCCATGATAGCGGCTTACCGCAACGCCAATAGAAGGATTATTGCAAAATGATTGCCCTGCGCGAAAGTGTGGGTTGGGTGGAGGTACAACTCTTTAGGAACACAAAGTGAACTACTACGTTATTGTTGCCGCCGTAATCACCGGGCTGGCATCTGGCGCGATTGCGGTTTATTGGATTCGGGCTGGACTTCATACCGGTTGGGTGGTTCTCAGAACGCTAGGCGTGGGTGTTGGCTGCACCATTGGATTCACCGTGTTTGCGCGGCTATTGGCTGAAGTAGATGGGTTCATGGTTGTCCATGTTGTCTATCTGGTGCTTGTGGTGGGCCTGCCGCTGGCTGGGGCGGTGGTGCTGATTTTTGGCAGACCAATATCGCTAGCCGTTATCGCTTTGTGTGTCGCTTCTTTTTTGTCTGTACCGATTGGTATATATGCCACTCACATAGAACCGTTTTGGCTGCGGGTGGATGCGGTGGAACTGACGGTTGACGCAATAAGCGAGGGCATCCGAATCGGTGTTGTGGCCGACCTGCAAACCACTTCCATAGGTAGTTATGAGAATGAGGCTATAGATCGCATGATCTCCCTAAAGCCTGACATAGTGGTGTTTCCAGGGGATTTGCATCAGATCCAAACTGGACGGTTCGCCGAGCGGGCCCCCGAGTTCACTCGCCTTATTGAGCGAGTGGTTGATGTCGTGCCCGTCGTTTACTTAGTGAACGGCAATACCGACACTGTTGACGACCTGCGGTGGATCACCCGTGGTACCGGGGCCAGAGTTCTCGACAACGAAATTGATACTTTTGAGCTCAACGGAAATCTGATTCACATTGGTGGCGTATCGTTGGATGGGCACGAATACGGGTCTGCAGCACGAGAAGTTGCTAGTCATATTGGTAGTAGTCAATTCTTAGGGACGAGAATTTTGCTTGCTCATAAACCAGATGCCATCAGTTTGCTTGAGGGAGAAACGGTAGATCTGCTTATCTCAGGACATACTCATGGTGGGCAGGTGTCGATTCCATTTTTCGGCCCTCCCATCACTGCATCTAGCGTGCCTAGATATGTAGCAGCTGGCGGATTGCACAAACTCCACAGCACCCAAGTGTACGTGTCCACTGGTGTGGGGCGAGAGCGTGGCAACGCCCCGCAACTTCGTTTTGGAGTTCGTCCATCTATCGGAATCATCGATTTAGTGGGCACTTAACCACATAACCTAATTACAAAGGAGCCTCTAGCGGCGTGGGTGGGGGGTTAGG
>JAPOTT010000055.1:0-21126 GCA_026709025.1 bacterium | reverse complement strand
TTTGTTGTGCGGCCTATGGCTTGGCGGGCCTCATGGCGGGCATCTTTTTCAGCTATTGCTTGGCGCTTGTCGGCACGGCGCCGACCCTTAGCCAAACCTAGTAGTACCTTGGCATTGCCACCTTTGAAGTACAGCGACAGCGGTACCAGCGTGAGGCGTTCTTGGTCTAGGCGAGCTTTAAGGCGGGTTAGCTCGCTTCGATGCATGAGCAGTTTCTTGGCCCTATCTGGGTCGTGGCTGCCCACAGCAGAGGCCCGAGCGTAGGGGGCGATGTGCAATGACAAAAGCCACAACTCACCGTTGGATATCCGTGCGTAGGACTCCGTGAGCGTTGTATTGGATTCGCGCAGCGACTTCACCTCCGAGCCCTTGAGCACTAGGCCAGCTTCATAGGTATCTAGGATTTCATAGTCATGGCGGGCGCGGCGGTTGGTAGCCACGTGCTTGGTGGCCACAGTGTTGTTGTTTGCACCTTGAGCAGGTTTGGTGTGCGATTTGGCCATGAGCTTCACGGTAGCGCCATAGCGGCGTTTATGCAGGTGAAGTTTTGTGTAATGCGCTACTAGGCTGTGAGGTTGTGGGCAAACAACTAAGCATCATCCAAGCGCTAGATCAAACCCAACCAGACGCACCCCCAGCAGATGTGGGTCAGCCCCAAGCCAACTTAGATGGCTATCGGTCTGGGTTTGTAGGTTTGCTAGGGCGGCCTAATTCGGGAAAATCCACCTTGTTGAATGCCATTTTGGGCACCAAGGTTGCCATCGTGTCCAACAAAGCCCAAACAACCCGTCACGCAATTCGGGGAGTGCTGCACAGAGATGGAGCCCAGGTGGTGTTTGTGGACACCCCCGGCATTCATAAACCTAAAACAGCATTAGGGGAGCGGCTTAATGCCACTGCTAGCGGTACCGCGGGCGATGCAGATGTGGTGTGCTTGTGCATTGATGCCACCCGGCGTTTGGGTAAAGGAGACAGGTTCATAGCCAGCCAACTACCTAAGAGTTCTATTGTGGTGGTGACCAAGATTGATGTGGCATCTCGTACACAGGTGCTGTCTCAGCTTGGCGTTGCGGGTGAGTTGGGCTTTGCGGAGTACTTTCCTACCTCAGCACGCACCGGCAAAGGCGTGGCTGCGCTGGTGGACAAGTTGTGTGAGCTGATGCCTGCTGGTCCGCCGCTTTATCCCCCCGATGTGGTGCGGGACATGCCCGAGGCCCAGTGGGTTGCGGAGTTGGTGCGAGAGCAACTGTTGGCAGCCACCCGCCAAGAGCTGCCTCATGCCATCAGCGTGGAGGTGGTGGAATGGGAATGGCCTCACATTAAGGTAGATATTTCAGTGGAGCGGGAGTCGCAAAAGCCTATGGTGATTGGCAAGGGGGGGTCTGTGCTCAAACAGGTGGGCACATCGGCCCGGGCGCAACTGCCCGATGGTGCATATCTGGAGTTACGGGTGAAGGTGGTTAAGAATTGGCAGCGTCGCCCGGAGATGCTAGATCGTTTTGGATATTGATGGGTTGGCGTGTTGTAGCCTCGGCTCAGAGGCACTCAGGCGGGTTGGCGTATTGATTGTAACAACGCAACAGCTTCAGAGCGCTCCGCAGTGCGCTTGAAGGGTGGAAGCTGCTCAATCAGATTCCATCGGTATCTGGCCGATGCCAAGCGGGAGTCCAACACCGCTACAACACCCCGATCTGTGCTACGGCGGATGAGACGGCCAGCTCCCTGAGCCAGTCGGGTTGCAGTTAGCGGCACATCCACCCGCATGAAGGCTGCTTTGTCGTGCAGTTCCCGGCGGGCATTCAGCAGCGGATCATCGGGGCGGGGGAACGGCAGGCGGTCTATCGTCACCAAAGACAAAGACTCGCCGGGCACGTCCACCCCTTGCCAGAAGCTCATCGTGGCAAACAAGCAGCTTTCCACCTCGTTTGCAAAGCGCCGCAGCAACTCTGCTTTGGGCAGATCCCGCTGCGTATAGATATGCACATCTAGTTTAGGGCGCAGAGCTTCTGCTGCTTGTTCCATGGCCCTGTAGCTGGTGAACAAGCCTAAGGTGCGGCCTGCGGCAGCATCAATCAGCGCAGCCAGCTCGGTGTGCAGGGCCTGTTGGTAACCATCTTTGCGGGGGTCGGGCAGGTGTTTGGCGCAGTACAACAAAGCGTTGTTTGCATAGTCAAACGGGCTGCCCACGTCTATGGCATCGTGGTCTTTGGTATGCAAGCCTAAGTTCTCGCCCAAGTTCATCGGGATGGTGGCGCTGGTAAGCACGGCGGTGGTTTTCTGCCACAGCTTTTCGGTAAGCAGGGTGCCTAGCTGTATTGGGGCTATCTTCCAAGTAGGAACAGATTGGTTGGCCTCAACCCACGCAACCTCAGATTTGGTGGTTTGCATGGCACGGTTCAGGTCGTCTGCAAGGGCAGAGGCCAGCTTGGTGGCGCGGGTCTTTTTGGTGAGGAGTTCTTCAGGCGCATCGTTTGGTATGGCTCGTAGTTCTGCTAGCGCACTATCTGTACGACCCCTAGCTAACACCACAATTTGTTGCAGCTCTTTGGGCAAAGGGGTGGGCAGCGACTTATCTAGCCAGCCTTCTAGCGCATCGTGCAATCGTTGGCCCACATCGCCAATGTCTTTGGCGGCAGTAGATTCGGCTACCACGCCTTGTAAGCGGCGACTCAGATCGTCAAAGCGGGTGCTGGCAATTGTGACCCCGGCGGTGTCTGAAACGATGTCTTCTAGAACGTGGGCCTCGTCTATCACCACTGTTTCGTGTTCGGGCAAAAGTGGGTTTTCGCCAAACACGTGCAGACAATAAAGGTGGATGTTAACCACCACTATGTCGGCTGCGGCTGCGGTATCACGGGCTTTTTCTGCAAAACACGACATACCCGATGGACAGCGCTGTGCCCCAGGACATTCCCTGCCCGAAACGCTGAGGGCATTCCAAGCCCGGGCCGACGGCGCAAAGTGCAGTTCGTCTCGGTCTCCTGTTTTGGTGCGTTGTGCCCATTGGGTGAGCTTGGCTATATCTGCGCGCGGCCCGTCATCTGTATCCAAGCTCAGCTGCTTATCGTTGGCCAGCTCGCTTAGCCGTTGCATGCACAGGTAGTTGGAGCGTCCTTTTAGCACGGCGAAGTTGATGGGCCGGTTCAGTGCTTTGGATAGTTGCGGTAAATCCTTTTGAGTGAGTTGGTCTTGGAGGGTTTTGGTGGCGGTGGCTACCACGCAGGGGCCGTCACTTAGCGCAAGTGGCACAAGATAGGCCAAAGATTTGCCGGTGCCGGTACCTGCTGCAACCACTAGATGCCTTTTTGAGGCCATTGCGTTGGCCACTGCCTCGCACATCTGTTGTTGCCCTGTGCGTTGCTCGCCAGCTTCGCCAAGCGCTTTAACAGCAGCGCTTAGGGTCTGTAGAGCATCATTCGCACTGGTCATTACCATGACGCTATAGGCAGTTGTTGTGGTAGCAGTGTGGCGAGCACAAAACACTAGGGGTGCTAGGGGTGACGGTTGGGCGATTGTTGGTGGTCTAATTCTGCCAGCTTGGGTGTTTGGGGGAGTACCGTGCAGGTATGGGCTTGCCCGAAAGCTCGGTTGGAGCAGAATCTTTGGACATGGATCGCATTCCTCGTCATGTGGGGTGTGTGATGGATGGCAACGGCCGCTGGGCCGAACAGCGCGGCATGGCTCGCACCGAGGGTCATGCTCAAGGCGAGCACGCTTTGTTGGATGTGATTCAGGGGGCGCTTGAGATAGGCATTGAGTGGCTCTCGGTGTATGCCTTTTCTACTGAGAACTGGAACCGTCCTGAAGACGAGGTGCGGTTCTTGATGAACTTCAACCGCACTATTTTGCGGCGGCGCTGCGAGCAGCTTAATGAACTGGGCGTGCGGATTCGCTTTGTTGGCAGGCGCGATTGGCGAGTACCCACCGGTGTGATGAAGGAGATGGACGAGGCCATTGAGCTAACCCGCAAAAACAAGCGTTTAAGCTTGGTGGTGGCGTTTAACTATGGCGGTCGGGCGGAGATTGTGGATGCGGTGCGCAAGATTGCTGCCCGGCGTATTCCAGCCCGCCGTATCACCGAACGCACTATTGCCAGCTACCTGTACGACCAAGAGATGCCTGAGCCGGATCTGATCATCCGCACCTCTGGTGAGTATCGCATCTCTAACTTTTTGTTATGGGAGATGGCCTATAGCGAGTTGGTGTTTACCGATGTGTTGTGGCCCGATTTCGACAGGAGCCACCTTTTTGCTGCCATAGCGGAGTACCAGCATCGGCATCGGCGTTTTGGGCAGGTGCAGTGAGCTTGTATCGGGATCAGGGGATTGTGCTTCGCACCTACAAACTGGGTGAGGCCGACCGTATTGTGGTGTTTTGCACTGAGGCTCATGGCAAGGTGCGGGGGGTTGCAAAAGGGGTGCGTAAAACCCGCAGCCGTTTTGGGGGTCGCCTTGAGCCCACTAGCCATGTGCAACTACAGATGTATCGTGGTCGTAGTGAGCTAGACACCGTTACGCAGGTGGAAACCGTGGATCACTTCAGGGCGCTGCGCGAGGATCTAAGTCGTTTGGGCAAGGGTTTGGCAATGCTCGAAGCTGTAGACAAAGTTGGAGCAGATCGTGCCGCAGACGCAGCGCTGTATCGGATGCTGCTGGGAGCTTTGCGCTCGTTGGATGCCACAGATTCAGCGCTGATAGTGCCTGCCTTCTACCTTAAGCTCTTAGCCCATGACGGAGTGAGCCCTGAGGTGCGTGTGTGTACATCCTGTAGCACAGCAAGCAACTTGGAGGCCTTCGACTACGCAAGCGGCGGGGTGCTGTGTCGGAGTTGCCGTCGTGGATTGCCGCTATCGTCTGACGCGCTAGAGCTGATGCGTAAGGTGCTAGGAGGAGGGCTTGGCGCTGCTCTCAAGTTGCCTTTATCGCCAGCTATCAGAGAGCTTGAACACCTAGCCACCATCGCAATGGAACACCACCTAGAACGCCGTCTACGCACCACGGATGCTTACGTCTAATAGAAACTAAAAATTAACTGAAAATACTAGAATATACTGTATAGTCCTAGATATGGCGCTTCCAGTCTCACTTTTTCCCGCTCTCAAGCCTGATCAAGTGCTTCGACTGCTTCGTGGGCTTGGTTATGAGAAAGTGCGTCAAAGAGGCTCTCACGTGCTCTTGCGGGCTGAGGGGAGACAACCGCTATTGCTCTCGGTGCATAAGGGTAGTACCGTGAAGCCCAAGCATTTACGAGCAATATTGGTTGATAGAGTAGGGCTTACGGATGAAGAAATTAAGGCATTAATGAGACTACCGCTAGGGAGGAAAAGTAATGGCAAAGGTCACAATCACTAGAGACACCGACGGCAGTGGGGATTGGCTAGCTGAAGGCGAAATTGGCGAATCTGCTTATTACGCCAATGCTGCCACACTAGGAGAACTACAGGCACTGATAAGAGAAGCTGGAGAATTGGTAGGCGTTGATCCGAAGGTTGTAGTTGTTGCCGAAGCTGCGACCGCTTGACCCTTTTGCTCAATCAATTCATTGAGTCCAGAGGGTGCAGATTGGCGCAGCGGTGATGCGGGTATCTAGTTTGAATGTCTGTGGGCCTGTGTGCAGCACTACTCCAGCCACGAATCGCTCACCGAGTTGGTCTCGTAACCAGGCGAGGTGGCGAGCATCTTTGGGGTGCGGAGCGCTAGTAGCCTTGATCTCAATGCCGATTATCCTTCTAGCTCCGAGTTCGGCGATTACGTCAACTTCACGTTGCCCATTCTCTTGGCGTAGGTGATAAAGACGCGGGCTGCTCTCGGCAAGTTCAACCTCAGCACGGAGTTGAGCAGTGACAAAGATGTCCAGTAGTCGCCCAAGCAAACCGCCATCGCTTCTTATTGCTGATTGATCGAGCTGAAGTGTTGCTGCCCATAGCCCTGAATCCACCATGCTTCGCTTTGGTGCTCGCGTTAGTCGCTTGAGTCTGTTGGATGCCCATGCCGGTAGTTCATCGATAATCGTCAGATTCTCAAAAAGACGCTTGTAGCTAGCGGCTGTTTTAGAATTGACACCAGCAGCATCGTAGATTGTTTTGTCGGTAGCAATGCCGCCAGCGTTCAAGGCGTAAGCCTCAAAGAACCTACGCAAGCGCATGGGGTCGCGACTTTTCCCAAAGGTTTCAGGATCACGAGTACACATTTGGTTCAGATAGCTCTGCATCCATAAGGCGCGGAGTTTGGGTGATCTTGCAAACACTGCTTCGGGGAAACCACCTTGTAGCGCAAGTGCGGCGTAGCCCAAGATGTCGGGTGGATTGGGTGGTACAAGCAAGTCGTCGCCGTCTGCTATTCGATCCAAGAACGGCTTCGGGCTTACGCCAAGTTGTTCGGCAACAGTGAGCGGATTCATCGTGAGCCGTATTACCCGCCCGGTTCCTGGCCAAGTTTTGCTTTGCATATCTGCATATACAGACCCGGTAATCAAGAATCTGCCTGGCCTGCGATTGGTGTCTACCGCCCGTTTTACTGCTCCGAGTACGTCGGGCACTTCCTGCCACTCGTCTAGCAGTATCGGCTCAGGCAGGTTTCGTAGTGCAGCATCAGGATCAGCCCTAAAGATGGCAGCCTCATTAGGTTTGTCTAAGCGCACCACTGTGGCGGCGTGCCTCTCTGCGGTTGTGGACTTGCCCACTGCTCTTGGGCCTACCAGCATCACTGCTGGAAACCCGCTCAAGATTTCTTCAAGCAGGGGGTCGATTAAGCGGGGGCGGTAGTCCCCAACCGAGGGCATGGACAACATGATACCATGTTGCACAAGGCTAGAGTACTAATTTTCACAGCTTTTTAGTACTAATTGTCTGAGTATACCAATCCTAATTTACACGCATCGACCTACACGATTGGTTTCACAGAAGATTGGGCGCTGCCTGATGTGATGCGGGCCGCTAAGGATGGTTGGATCACTATGGATCACGCTGAGTTGATGGCTGCGTCGCATGGTCGGGCTCCTATGAACACTGATGAGCAGTTAGATTTGCTGGCTATTGGTGTGCAACAAGGCCCTGATGTATTCAAAGCCACTTTGGCTAAGTGGGAAACTAAGCGTTTGACTGCTTCAGGGTTGAATCCCACCGAGTAACAACGCTGCACCTCATGCGGAATACGCGCCAGCAACTGCGACGTACATCACATCATCCCGTGGGAACACGGCGGCACAACCGACATCGATAACTTCACCCTGCTATGCCCCACCTGCCACCGTCACACCCACAAACACCCCTAGAGCTAGTTGGGTAAGCGTGCTGAGAGAGTGTTTGGTATAGATAGACTGATAGCCCATGGCTGTAGAAATGGCAATTTGGCGGATGACTGGCGCAGAGCCACAGCGCTTGGGATTGTCGCCGCTTGACTCTGAGCAACGTTTGGAGGACATGTTGGCGCGCGATCCCAGCGTGATCGGAGGTGACCTTTTACTTCTGGGCCAGCAGGTTCGCACTGCTCACGGCGGGTACGTAGATCTGTTAGCCATTGATGCTGAGGGTTGTGTTCACGTTCTTGAACTGAAGCGAGATCGCACACCCAGAGAAGTTGTGGCTCAGGCATTGGACTACGGATCCTGGGCGGCGGGGTTGAGCATTGATGACCTCGCGGATATTTATGCCGCAGGCGCAGGAACCACCGAAAACGCAGAGAGCTTTGAGCAAGCGTTCGCCGAGCAGTTCGACTGCCCACTGCCCGACACCGTGAACGAGCAGCAGCAGTTCACAATCGTGGCATCTGAGCTGGATCCGACTTCTGAGCGGATCGTGGAGTTCCTAGCCGAGTCTTACGGAGTACCCATCAACGCGGTGTTCTTCCGTCACTTTAAAGACGAGGGTAGCGAGTATCTGGCCCGAATATGGCTGCTCGACCCGCAGGAAGCCGAGGCTAAGGCTGCTCGGTCGCCACGCTCTAAGACTAGGCCGTGGAACGGTCGCGATTTTTATGTTGTACTTGGTAAAAGCGGGGAAGATCGCTGGCCGTTAGCGCAAAAATACGGACTCCTAAACGGCGGGGGTGGACTGTTTTACTGGCAGTCGCTCAAGCATTTGCGGCCCGGGCACAGGGTGTTTGCCTATGTGAGCGGCGCGGGGTACGTGGGGATTGGCCGGGTGGTGGGTGAGATGACCTTGGTGCGCGACGCTGTAGTGACAGTGGATGGACAAGCTGTGCCCTTTGTGAATTTGCCCGAGGCATCTGAAGGGTATTGGCAGTGGGCGCTCACCATTGACGACATGGATTTGGCAGAAAGAGTGGTGCCCGTGGAGTGGCAGCATTGCATAGGAGACCTCGATCAGGCCGTGTGGGAGAAGGGGTTGTTTGCTTCGCAGCACACTGCCTGCAAACTCCGCGATGAACGCACCATCGCTACCGTTGAGGCGGCATTTGGTATTGATGGGGCGGTTAGTTAGCGCAGAGGCGGTAGCCTGCGGGCTATGAATGGTGAGGTTGCCGCTGAGACGGTCACTAAGACGGCCAGCAAACCTGACGGCAAGACGGCCAGCAAGATTACAGATAAGGATCAGCTAGCCCCTGATTTGCTAGACCCCGATTTGATGGACAAGGTGGTGAACCTTTGCAAGCGGCGGGGGTTTGTGTACCAGTCGGCTGAGATATATGGCGGGTTCCGCAGCGCTTACGATTACGGCCCTTTGGGTGTGCTTTTGTTGCGTAATGTGAAGGATGCCTGGTGGCGGTCGATGGTGCAGCTTCGCAGCGATGTGGTTGGTTTGGATGCTTCTATTCTGTCGCCTCCTGAGGTGTGGGAAGCATCGGGGCATCTCACCAACTTCACCGATCCGTTGGTTGAATGTCGTAGCTGTGGTAAGCGCTATCGTGAAGATCAGCTTGAAGATCCCGAGCAGTGTCCTGGCTGCGGGGCGCGCGGTCAGTTCACCGAAGCCAAGCAGTTCAACTTAATGTTCCGCACGCAGGCTGGCCCTGTGGCTGGGGCCGGTGCAGATGTGTACCTGCGACCTGAAACTGCACAGGGCATGTTCATCAACTTTGCCAACGTGCTCAACACCATCCGCAAGAAGCCGCCTTTTGGGATAGCTCAGATAGGCAAGTCGTTCCGCAACGAGATAACTCCTGGGAACTTCATCTTTCGCACACGGGAGTTTGAGCAGATGGAGATGGAGTACTTCGTGCCGCCTGATGAGGCAACAAGCTGGTTTGAGTACTGGTGTGCCACACGGATGAGCTGGTACGCCGATTTGGGTATTCCTGCCGCCAAGCTGCGGCTGCGGCCCCACGATGCAGATGAGCTCAGCCACTACTCGGCTGGAACCGCCGATGTGGAGTATCTGTTTCCCTGGGGTTGGGGCGAGCTCGAAGGCATAGCCAACCGTACCGATTACGACCTCACCCAACACGCCAATCACTCTGGAGCAGATTTGGAGTACTACGACCAGCAGGCCGATGAGCGTTACCGGCCTCATGTGATTGAGCCAGCTGCAGGAGCCACCCGTACGATGATGGCGTTCTTGTTGGCCAGCTTTGATACCGAACAGGTGCGGGGGGAAACCCGCACGGTGCTGCGGTTGCACCCTCGGCTAGCACCCTATAAGGCGGCGGTGTTGCCCTTGTCTAAAAAGCCCGACCTTCAAGCAGTGTCAGAGCAGGTTCTGGGCCTGCTGCAGCCCCGATGGATGACCGACTTTGATGTCACTCAATCTATTGGTCGCCGTTACCGCCGCCAAGACGAGATTGGCACCCCTTTCTGCGTGACTGTGGACTTTGACACTCTGGAAGATAAGGCGGTTACCGTGCGAGACCGCGACACCATGAACCAAGACAGGGTACCTATCGATGGCCTTGTGGAACATCTAGATGCCAAGTTAGGTTTGTGAGCCACGAGTTAGTTGCTGTGGGTGGGGTTGGTTGCGGTAGTTGTAGCAGGGTAGATAGGGTCGTGCCAGTTGAGTGGTAGGGGTACAGATGAGCTAACCGATGCCCAAGCTGTCATAGATTGGGCGTAGTCTCATATTATGGGCATCCACGATGAAGATGTGGCCAGGGTTCGGGAGACCACCGACATCGTTGCGCTCATCGGTGAATATGTACAGCTAAAGCGGGTAGGTCGTCGCTGGGTAGGAATCTGCCCGTTTCACGCAGAAAAAACGCCGTCTTTTTCTGTGAATGCTGAGATGGGTGTGTATCACTGCTTTGGCTGCAAGGCCAGCGGTGATGCCATTACGTTTGTGCGTGAGATTGAGCACGCTGATTTTCCTGAGGCTGTGGAGAGGTTAGCAGCCAAGGTAGGAATGTCTTTGCGCTACACCGATCCCGGCGAAGGTGCTGGCAAGGCGAAGCGAGGCAAGCTAACCGACGCTCTTCAGCAGGCCGTGGAGTGGTATCACCAGCGTTTGTTGACATCTTCAGATGCTGGTTTGGCTAGACGTTATCTACGCGAAAGGGGTTATGACGGTGCTGTGGTGCGCCAATACAAGCTGGGATGGGCACCTGACGATTGGGATTTGTTGGCTCAGGAATTGGAGGTAGGAAACAAAGGTGGCATGGATCCCCAGGTTTTCTTTGATGCTGGGTTGGGGTTCCGCAATAAGGGTGGGCGCATTCAAGACAGTTTCCGAGCTCGCCTGCTGTTTCCAATATTTGATGCTAGTAACAAGCCGGTAGGTTTTGGTGGGCGGGTGCTGCCCGGTGGTGAGGGGCCTAAATATAAGAACTCGGTAGATAACGCCGTGTATCGCAAGTCGCGGGTGCTGTACGGCCTGAACTGGGCCAAACAAGATATCGTCAATGCTGGCGAGGTGATTGTGTGTGAGGGATACACCGATGTGATTGGCTGCCACCAAGCTGGCCTACCTCGTGCTGTGGCAACTTGTGGCACGGCGCTTACCGAGGATCATGTACGGATGCTGCGCCGCTACGCTGCGCGCATAGTGTTGGCTTTTGATGCTGACTCGGCCGGGCAGAGTGCAGCCGAGCGTTTTTCACAGTGGGAGCATTCCTTTGATCTAGAGGTAGTTGTAGCCGACTTGCCAGCAGGCACCGATCCGGGCGATTTGGCTCAGAGCAATCCTGAGCGTTTGACAGCAGGGATTTCACAGGCAGAGGATTTTCTGGATTTTCGCATTAATAGGGTGCTAGGCGAAGCCGATTTAGACAGCCTCAAAGGTCAGGTTCGCGCTTCGGAACGAGCAGCACGGTTGGTAGCTGAGCACCCTAACTCGGAGGTACGCGACAAGTACTTAGTACAGGTGGCAGATCGCTGTTCGGTGAGCGCTGCCCACCTGCGCAAGGTGGTTGAAGGTTCTCGCCGCCGCAGTCCGCGTAGATCGCAACGCCCACCTAACCAAGATGCTCCTCATCCTGCCGATATTGGCTATGAGCCCGGCGTTAGCACAGGTGGCTATGGCGAGTCTGATGCCCATAACGTAGCTGCTCTTGAGGCATCGGAGGGCCCATCTAGTCCTCCTCCACATAACGTGGAGCGCCAAGTGCTATGGGTGGCCATACACAATCGTGGGGCGGTTTGGCCCGAGATCGTGCCAGAGATGTTTAACCATTCGCTTTACCGCGGGGTGTTTGAGGCTTTGTTGGAGTACCCCGATATGGAAACGCTGCTGCGTAAAGCCGATTCACCGGTGGCCACGCTCATAAGAGAGTTGGGGGTGGAAGAAGATGAGGAGTTGCATAACAGCAACCATCGCAGGGGAGTGGCAATGGCCATTTTCTTATATGAGTCAGCTCAGCGAGAATTGATGTATCTAGAGCGCCAAGCGCGTAACGAATCGGCCGAAGCAGAGTTGTTGAGTCAGGCAGCCAATCTGAAGGCAACCATGGAACAGCTCCGGGCATCGGATTGGGCACCCGAACAGGCCCGTGTGTTGCTGAAGCTATTGCGACCAGTTACTTAGAGCGATTTATTCGAGTAACTCAGCAGTACCACACACTGCTTAACCTGCGCGGTTAATCACTTAGGGCTTAGAAGTCTTCATCAAAGGCTACGTCGCCTTCCACGCCTACTTGGTAGGCAGCTACGGTGCGTTCAAAGAAGTTGGTTAGTTCTTGTACGTCTTGAAGTTCCATAAACGAAAATGGGTTTTTGCTGCCGAACTGCTTAGGCAAACCTAGTTGCATGAGGCGCTGATCGGCCACAAACTCTAGGTAACGGCGAGTATCGGCCACAGACATGCCGGGCACTCCCTGACCTAGCAGATCTTCGGCAAACTGGTGTTCGCAATCCACTGCTTCACAGATCATGGTGCGTACTTGTTCTGTGAGTTCGGCATCGAACAGCTCAGGTTCTTCTGAGCGCACGGTGTCTACCACGCTTAGTGCGAAGTTCATGTGGCAGCTTTCATCACGAAACACCCAGTTGGTTCCTGCTGCTAGCCCGTTCAGCAGCCCTTTGGAGCGAAGAAAGTACACATAAGCAAAAGCTGCAAAGAAGAACAAGCCCTCTATGCAAGTAGCAAAGCAGATCAGGTTCAATAAGAACTGCTTGCGCTGTGTTGGGGTATCGCACCGGGCGATATGTTCCATGGAGTTCATCCAACGGAAGCAGAAATCAGCCTTTTTGCGTATAGAGGGTATGTTATCTATGGCTGCGAAGGCAGCTTCTCGTTCGGCCAAATCTGGGATGTAGTTGTCTAAAAGCGTGAGGTAGAACTGGACGTGTAGAGCTTCTTCGTAGAGTTGGCGAGACAGGTACATCCTGGCTTCGGGGGAGTTTATGTGGCGGTATAAGTTGAGCACCAGATTGTTGGCCACGATGGAGTCGCCGGTGGCGAAGAAGGCTACCAAACGGTTTACCAAGTGCTTTTCGGCAGGTAAAAGGGTGCGGTCTAGATCTACTAGGTCGTCGGAGAAATCAATCTCATCTACGGTCCATGTGTTCTTGATGGCATCGCGGTACATGTCGTAGAAATGTGGGTAGCGCATTGGACGCAAGGTGAGCTTGAAACCAGGATCCAATATCTGGCCATTAGGTTGTGAGATAGGTTGTGCGGTGGTGGGGCTTGTGTGGCGCGCCGCGCTGTTGCCAAGCTGGGCTGGAGTTAGTTGTTCTGGAGCTGCCACAAGGGGTGTTTGTACTAAGGCCATTATTCGCAGGCCTCACAGGTTTCGGGGTTTTCTAGAGAACACGCTATCGCATCGGAATCAGAGGTTTGGGTGCCGGTTATAGGAGCAGATATAGCAGCATCAGATGTGTTTGTGGTGGTTTGGTTTATCCGTGTAGCTGGCCTAGAGCGGAGGTAGTAGGTGGTTTTCAATCCCGACTGCCAAGCGTGTAGGTACATTGAGCTGAGCTTGCCAATGGTGGGTGATTCCATGAACAGGTTGAGCGATTGCGACTGATCTATGAACGCCCCTCGGGCTGCGGCCATGTCTATTAGTGATCTTTGTGGGATCTCCCAAGCGGTGCGGTAAATTGCGCGGATTTCTTCGGGAATGCGTTCTATGTCGGCCACGGAACCTTCGGCTTTTTTAACCTCCGCGATCATCTGTTCATCCCACAGACCTCTTTGCTGTAAGTCTTGCACTAGGTAGCGGTTGATCTGTAAGAACTCTCCTGAGAGGGTCTCGCGCTTGAAAAGGTTAGATACCTGTGGTTCGATGCACTCATAGCAACCGGCAATAGAAGCAATGGTGGCGGTTGGCGCAATGGCAATAAGCAGGGAGTTTCGCAGGCCATATTGGGCGATGCGGTCTCGTAAGGTTTGCCAACGGTTGGGGTTGTTGGGTTCTGTGCCCCACAGATCAAATTGCAGGGAACCCGTAGCAGCACGGGTTTCACTGAAGGTTTCGTGGGGGCCATGCTTTTCGGCTAACTCGGTAGAAGCCCACAGGGCATTGAAGTAGATCTCTTCTGAGATGCGGGTGGAGAGCTGGCGGGCTTCGGCGCTATCGAAGGGCAAACCCAACTGAAAGAACACGTCTTGGAGCCCCATTAGCCCTAGCCCTATTGGACGCCATTTGGCGTTGGAGGTGGCAGCCTCATCGGTGGGATAGAAGTTGATGTCTATCACGCGATCCAAAAACGGCACCACTGCTCGCACTACGTTGCCTAGCTGCTCAAAGTTTATTGATTTGGTGGGTTTGTCTACGAAGGCGCTCAGGTTTATGGAACCCAAGTTGCACACTGCGGTTTCGGATTCGCTGGTTACCTCGATTATCTCGGTACACAGGTTGGATAGATGAACGGTGCGGCCACTGGTACCGGTTTGGTTGCAGCGCAGGTTGGAGGCATCTTTGAAGGTCATCCAACCGTTGCCGGTTTGCGCTAAGCAGCGCATCATTCGGCTGTAGAGTGCCCTAGCGGGAACTTGCCTTTCGTATAGTCCTTCGGCTTCGGCCTTTTCGTAGGCAGAGCGGAACTCGTCGCCGTACAAATCCGTGAGTTGGGGCACTTTTTTAGGGTCAAACAAAGACCACTGCCAATCGTGTTCCACTCGCTCCATAAACAGATCTGGTATCCAGTTGGCCAGGTTCAAGTTGTGGGCGCGGCGGTTGTGATCGCCGGTGTTTTCCTTTAGCTCTAGGAACTCATCAATGTCGGCATGCCATGTTTCTAGGTAAACGCAGGCTGCTCCTTTGCGTTTGCCTCCCTGATTTACTGCAGCCACCGAGCTGTCTAGGGTTTTCAGCCAGGGCACGATGCCGTTGGAGAGACCGTTGGTGCCTTTAATTAATGATCCCTTGGAGCGGATACGATGCCATGCCACGCCGATGCCACCAGCGAACTTGGAGAGCCGGGCGATATCTGTATAGCGCTTGTAGATGCCTTCAAGGCTGTCAGGAGGGGAGTCCAGCAGATAACAAGACGACATCTGTGGATGCGATGTGCCCGAGTTGAACAAAGTAGGGCTTGATGGCAGGTAGGCCAGCGAGCTGATCAGGTCGTAAAACGCAATGGCCTCATCCACATCGCTTGCTAATCCGCAGGCCACCCGCAAAAAGAAGTATTGCGGGGTTTCGAGTACTTGGCGGGAATCGGGATGGCGCAGCAGGTAGCGGTCGTAAACGGTGCGCAGGCCAAAGAACTCAAAGTTGCGGTCTCGCAGCGAGCTTATCGAGGCGTTGAGGGCGGGAGCGTGTCTTTGGGCAAACGTAGCGGTTTCATCGCCGATGAGACCTAAGTTGTGGCCTGCCTTGATGGACTCTGTAAACCAAGGAATGTTTTGGTTGCGTACCTCTTTGTCGATGCACACCGACAAAAGCCGAGCCGCTAGCTTGGAGTAGTTGGGTTCGGTGACGATTAGCCCGGCTGCAGTGCGTATGGACAGTTCGTCTAGTTCTCTTGTGGTAGACCCGTCAGCTAAAGCAGAGATGGTGCGTGTGGCTACCCGCATGGGGTCGATGCCCACTAATCCCTCGGTGCAGCGAGCGATGGCGTTGACGATCTTGTTTACATCTACCGGCTCTAGTTCTCCGCTGCGTTTACGTACTTGCATGCCTGTAATAGAGGCACTGTTGCTGAGGGAGCGGGCGTTATCGGGAGCGTCGGTTGTCAGAGGCTCTTGTGTGAGTGTCATCAGTCTCCCCCATACGACTTGAGGCTGTTTCTGGTTGGCCGTCTTCTGGTTGCGGTATTCTTAGGCGACAACCTGAAGTCTTGCAAGTGTAATTACAGAAACGTACTTTTGCAAGAAGCTTTGTGCTTTAGGTCTGTGAACAGGGATTTTGCAATCACCTTGTACGCTGGATTGCCCACAGTCGCGCCAGCTTATGCCTGTTGAACTGTCAATTCTGTGGCCTTGAGGGCAGCCCAGCAGCGTGATCCATCTGCTATGTGCAGCTCGCTCATTGCTTGAGGGGTTATCCATGCCCAACAAGGTGCTGGTTGCCCTAGCAGCACCCGCACCCGGTCTTGGTCTGGTTGGGTGCGGTTTACTGTGGTTTCCCAAACGTTGCGGGCGCTGCTTTGGGGTTGTTGTGCAGACAAGGTGATGGCGGTAGGGGAGAAAGTAACCAGCACTGGGCCGTGGGCAGATGTGGCGGTGGTGAGGGTGAGTCCACAATCTAAGGTGGCTGTGGTGCCCGCACAATGGCCGGTAAACAAGTTGAGGTTCATCAGGCTGGCTGTGAAGCGGGTTTTGGGGTTGGTGGCTATTTCTTGGGGCGTGCCAGATTGTGTGATGAGGCCGTCTTCCATGATGAGCATTTCATCGGCCAAGATGCGGGCTTCAACAGGGTCGTGGGTGACAAGCACTTTGGTGGCATCTATGTCGGCGATTAGGTGACGGATGTTGCTGCGTGTGGTTGCATCTAGGGCTGCTAGGGATTCATCTAGCAGCAACACCGCTGCTTGGCATGCAGCGGCGCGCGCCAGACCGACTCTTTGGGCCTGGCCGCCAGATAGCTGCGTCGGGTGTGCGGTGGCTAGGTCACTAAGGCCCACACGTTCTAGCCATTCGAGGGCTGTGTGGCGGGCCTGAGGCTTGGGTATACCAGCACTCTGTGGGCCAAAGGCCACATTATCTACCACGCTGAGATGAGGAAACAGCAGGTTGTGTTGATTGTGTAAGGCGATTGGACGGTGTTCGGGCGGTACCCAGATTTGTTGGGCTGGTTCGTCTACTACTTGGTTAGCCAGCACCACCTTGCCGCGCTGTAGTGGCACCAAGCCAGCCAATACACCGATAAGGGTGGTTTTGCCCGCTCCGTTGGGGCCCACAATGGCGGTGCAACTCCCAGCGGGTGCGTTGATGTTGGCACAGATGGCGAAACCTCCAGCGGCGGCTGTAGCCGTGGGGGAGGTTGTGGCGGCTGTGGCTTGAACCTCGGCTTGGATGCTCATGGCAGCCACTTTTGCGGTGGCTGTGGTGCTGACGTGGGTGACGGGTTAGCAGATTGGCCAATTCCAGAGGTATCAACTCTAGGGGTGATCCATCGGTGGCGTAAGCCGATGAGGATAAGCAGCGACATTGCTATGAGCAGCACCGACATGGCGATAGCTGCTTCGGGTTGGCCAGCTTCGTTGGCTTGGGCGATGGCTAGCGGCAGCGTGCGGGTGCGTCCCGGGTGGTTGCCTGCGAAGGTGATCGTGGCCCCAAACTCGCCTAAGGCTCGGGCCCACGACAAGGTGGCACCTGCGGCCAGCGAAGGGGCTAACAGAGGAAGGGTAATGCGGCGGAGCACCGTGAAGCGGCTTGCGCCCAGGGTGGCAGCTGCCGACTCTAGGCGGGTATCTAGTTGGCGTAGTCCAGCTTCAGTGGCGATCACAAAGAACGGCATCGACACGAAAGCAGCCGCTATAACAGCGCCTGCGGTGGTGCCGATGAGGGTGTCTACCCCGAAGCCATTGTGTAAGGCCCTGCCGATGAGCCCGCGGCGGCCCAAAGCGAAGAACAAAGCAATGCCGCCCACCACCGGGGGAAGCACCATAGGCAACAAAACGATGGCTCGCACTAGTGCCCGACCCCGAAACGGCACTCGGGCTAGCACCCACGCTAGGGGCAGGCCCAGAGCTACCGAAACTGCTGTGGCCGTAAGCGAAACCACCACAGACACCCGCAGGGCTTGCAGGGTTGCGGTGTCGCTCAGTATGGCACCTAGTGAAGACCATGGTGTGCGCTGCAACAGGCCCACTAAGGGTAGTGCTAGCACTGCGGTTGCTAGAGCGGCTGCTGCGAGCAGCGTTGTCGGCGGCTGTTTTTGTCTCATAGGCTTTGTCTCATGGGCTTTGTCTCATGGGGCTTTGAATCCGTAAAGCGCTAACGTGTGCTGCGCTTGTGGGCTGAGTACGTAGTTGGCAAAGTCTGCGGCTGTGGCTTTATTGGTGATGGTGGCTAGCGGATACTCGGTAAACCGTGGTTGGCTCGGGTTGTTGGGCGTATTGGGCTGGCTCGGCTTATTGGGGGGGCCAGAGTTGTTTAGATCGCCGGGGTCTATCGGGATTTGCATAACCTTGTTGCCGCCCGCAACCACATCGGTGGCATACACCAGGCCAGCATCGGCCTCGCCGAGGGTGACTTTGGTTAGCACAGCTCGCACGCTGGTTTCATAGGTGTCGGGGTTTGCTTGGACACCGGCATCTTGGAGTACTTGTTTGGCCAAAGCGCCGCAGGGCACCTCGGGAGCACACGCAGCTAGCACCAAGCGGTTGTTTGCTAGGTCGGCTAGCTTGTTGATGTGGCCTGGGTTGGCTTTGGGCACAACCAATGCTAGTTGATTGCGGGCAAAGGTTTTTGGTGGTGCGGTTGTGTAGCCAGCATCTAACACGCGGGCCATGTTGGCTTGATCGGCTGAGGCAAAAACATCGGTGCGCGCACCTGCGATGATCTGTGCGGCTAGCCTGGCGCTTCCAGCAAAGCTGAGTTCTATGGTGATGTTGGGGTTAGCTTGTTCGTATTGGTTGGCAATGTCGCTGAATACCTCTGCCAACGATGCCGCTGCATATACCGTCACCGTGTTCTCGTTGTTTGCGTTGGTGTTGCATCCGCTCAACATTGCCATGCTTAGAGCCACCGATGCTGCTAGCAGACCTCTGGGTATCATGATCCTTGCCCAATCTGTATTGGGTTTCTCTGGATTTACAGGTAATCCAGCTTGCAGTTGTTTAGGCCGCAGTTTCGGTTTCCAATTCGGCGGTTACCATCAGTTCCGATGCCACAGCCAAAACCAAATCCCGACAGCGTCCAGCATCAGCCAAGTCTTCGGCCACTGGGGTTAGCAGAGCTATTCGTTCTGCGGTGTCGTGGACTGTGGCAGTAGCAACAGGCATAGATAGACGCGCCTTGGCGTCGCTCTTGATGCGGCGGATTTCTCGCAGCGCATCGGCAGCTATCTCTGTAACCAGAGGGTTCACATCTCCTGCGGTTTGTCTCAGCACAGCAGCGCTGGGCCAGCTTGAGCGGTGTAGCGACCCTTGTTGCCACCAAGACCATACTTCTTCTGTAACAAACGGCAAGAAGGGAGCAAAGAGCTTAAGGTAGGTGACCAATGCTGTTTGCAATGCAGCCCGTGCCGATTCACTAGCTACAGCCCCTCTGCCCCCGTAAGCCCGGTTCTTTACCAACTCTAGGTAGTTATCGGTGAACGACCAAAAGGAGGTTTCAGTGGCTTCTAGTGCGCGGGTGTAATCGCCGTTGTTGAGAGAGTTTGTGGCTTCGTCTACCAGAGTGGCTAGGTGCGCTAGCAGAGCTCGATCTAGGGTTTGGGTTGGATCTGAGTTATGGGCTGCGGGTTCTAGTTGCAGAACGAAGCGGCTGGCGTTGAGGAGCTTCACAGCTAAGCGTCGGCCCACCTTCATTTGGTCTTGTTCAAAGGCGGTATCGGTGCCGGGGCGACCAGAGGCGGCCCAGTAGCGCATGGCATCAGCCCCGAAAGTTTTCAGCGTATCGGTGGGGGTAACAACGTTGCCTTTGGATTTGGCCATCTTTTTGCGATCGGGGTCTAGCACCCAGCCTGATATAGAAGCCGTTGTCCATGGCAGGGTGTTGTGCTCATAGTGCGATCTGGTGAGGGTGGAAAAGAGCCATGTGCGGATAATTTCGTGGGCTTGGGGGCGCAAGTCCATCGGGAAGGTGCGTTGGAATAGGTCTGGGTCGTCTTCCCAATAGCAGGCAATTTGTGGGGTTAGCGAAGATGTGGCCCACGTGTCCATCACATCGGGGTCGGCTGTGAAGCCGCCTGGCTGGTCTCTTTGGGCTTCGGTGTAGCCGGGGGGTGTTTCTGAGGTGGGATCTACCGGCAGGCTGGCTTCATCGGCAGCGATGGGGTGGTTGTAGTCGGGTTGGCCGTTAGCGTTTAGCGGATACCAGATGGGGAAGGGCACGCCAAAGAAGCGTTGGCGGCTGATGAGCCAGTCGCCGTTCAACCCGCCCACCCAGTTCTCATAGCGCACCCGCATGCGTTCAGGTATCCAGTTGATTTCTCTGCCTCTTTGGATAAGGGCCTCTCGCAGTTTGTGGTCGCGCCCGCCATTGCGGATGTACCACTGCCGAGAGGTGACGATCTCAAGAGGGCGCTGGCCTTTCTCGAAGAACTTCACCGGGTGGGTAATGGGGCGAGGGTTGCCGATTAGCTCACCCGACTCTTTGAGCAGCTCAACCATGCGTTGTTGGGCTCCGTTGATGGTGCGCCCGGCTATTTCGGTATAGGGCTTAGGGTTGATACCTTCTGGGGCTTCGGCAGCGAGGCGCCCGTCGCGACCTACGATGGCTCTTACTGGCAGGTTTAGCTCTCGCCACCAGATTACGTCTGTGGTGTCGCCGAAGGTGCAGATCATGGCCGCGCCGGTGCCCTTTTCGGGGTCGGCAAGTGTGTGGGCAACCATGGGCACGGCTGCTCCAAATAGGGGTGTGGTGATGGTTTGGCCGAACAGGGGCTTGTAGCGTTGGTCATCGGGATGGGCCACCACCGCCACGCAGGCAGCCAACAGCTCAGGACGGGTTGTGTCTATCAAAAGGTTGCTACCGTCGGGTTGGCGAAAGGCCAAGCGATGGTAAGCACCTGGGCGTTCTCTGTCTTCTAGTTCGGCTTGGGCTACTGCGGTGCGGAAGGTGACATCCCACAAGCTGGGGGCTTCTTGTTGGTAAGCCTCGTCTCGTGCCAAGTTGCGTAGGAAGGCTCGCTGCGAAGCTCGGCGGCTGCGCTCGTCGATGGTGGCGTAGGTGAGGTTCCAGTCGATTGACAGGCCGAGGTGTCGCCAGAGCTGCTCAAAGGCCTGTTCATCGGTGGCGGTGAGCTGCTCGCACAATTCCACAAAGTTGCGCCGGGAAATGGGTAGCTGCTCTTTGCCGGGCTTTTCGGGGGGCTCATAGTTGGGGTTGTAGGGCAAAGAGGGGTCGCAGCGTACGCCGAAGTAGTTCTGCACACGCCGCTCGGTGGGCAGGCCGTTATCATCCCAGCCCATGGGGTAATACACGGCTTTGTTCTGCATCCGCTGGTAGCGCGCCAAGATGTCGGTGTGGGTGTAGCTGAAGATGTGGCCCACGTGCAGGCTGCCGCTCACGGTGGGCGGAGGCGTGTCTATGGAGTAAACCTGCTCGCGGGTGGCAGAACGATCAAACCGATAGGTGTGGTTGGCTTCCCATATCCCGTCCCACTTGGCTTCAAGCCCCTCCAAAGAGGGTTTATCAGGAACATTCCGAGATGTCATCGCCCGCTAATCGTACCCGCTTGG
>JAPOTT010000005.1 GCA_026709025.1 bacterium | reverse complement strand
ATAATCCCAGCGATGAACGCACGGTGACGGTCACGCATTCCGCGGCTTCTACTGACGGGAAATATAACGGTAATAATGTGGATATCGCTGATGTCACGGTGACGGTCACTGATGAGGATAGTGCAAGTTCCAGTATTCAACTTCTAAGCAGAGATGTGGAAGAAGATGGTGGTGAGCTTGAGATTACACTTGGATTGGGGTCAGAACCGGTTGAAGATGTAACGGTTACTATTACTTCCAGCGATATAACCAAAGTTCTAGTGGATGGCTCGGATAGCGATACTACGGGTTCTAGGTCTGAAACTGTGGTGCTTACTGCGAGCAATTGGGATACAGGGCAGGTCTTTACGGTTATTGGTGTGGACGATGATTTAGACAATTCTGGTGATAAACGCACTGCGTCGGTGAGTTTCAGCGTTTCGTCTTCTGATACTAGGTATAGTTCTATTACTTTCGATCCTATTCCTATAGATGTTATCGATGACGAAGCAACCCCAGCCATTGATTTGAGTGTAAACCCCACATCAGTGGCTGAAAGTGCGGGTGCTACCTCGGTGACGGTCACCGCTACGGTTCAGGGCACTGTGCGTTTTGATGCGGCACGCACTGTGGTGGTAAGTGTGGATGGGTCTGGCGCATCGGGGGTGGTCGGGTTCTCTGCAGTCGCTGATTTTGATGTGATTATCGCATCAGGCGCAGTATCGGGCAACGCAAGCTTTACTCTGACCCCAGAAACTGACAGTGTTGATGAAAACAATGAGACAATAACTGTGTCGGGCACATCTGCTGGCCCGCCTGTAGCTGTCATAACCTCAACCACGTTATCGTTGACCGACGATGATGCTTCGCCTACAGCTGTCACCCTGAGCGTAGACACGGATACTACTGCTGAGGGCAATCAAGACAGTATTACAGAGGATGATTCCGCCACAACAGTACGTGTAACCGCTACCATTACGAGCGCTACGCGGTTTGGTTCATCTCAAGATATCACTGTGGTGGTAGGTGCTAGTACCGATTCTGCTATCGAAGGGCCTGATGATGATGAGGATTATGAAGCAGTAGCTAATCAGACGATAACCATTCCAGCAGGCGCTGTCAGTGCCTATACGGATTTCACGCTTACCCCAACGGATGATTTTCGGTCTGAACCGTTAAAAACTATTTCGATCACAGGTAACCTTACTGGTGTAACAGTTTCTCCCACAGCTATTACGATAAACGATGACGATCAACTAGACGTTCAGATACAAACCTTAGGGAATACTATAAAAGAGGATGTTAGCGTCCCAGATAGGGAGCGCATGCAGCAGTGGCGTGTAGGACTAGCGCGCAATTTAATCTCACCTGAGATCGTAGATGTACCTTTGGTGATATCAGGTGATGGTATCGACACTACTGATTATATGATTGCACTCAAAACAAATGAGACAAATAGGGGTGTAAGTTTAGTTTCGGGGGATACTTTAACGCCTATAGTTAGGTTTACAGGCCCAACTGAGTATCTAAATACGAATGCATGGTTATTGGTGACAGCTCAAGATGATGATGTAGATGAGGGTCAGGAGACTATAACTATAACTGTGGGCGACTTAGACGATGAAAACCTTAACACTAATCTTCCAGATAGTGTTGATCTAGGAATTGAAGATGATGGAGATGACAGCACTAACTGGGGCACCTTTAATATAACAATCATCGATGATGATACTTCAGCAGTAACGATAAATGAATCTACAGATACTTTTGAAGTAGCAGAAGGCGGTTCTGATACTTATGAGGTGGTACTAGATACAAAGCCAAGCAATGATGTGGTGGTAGACCTTGAGTCGGATGATACTGCTATAGCGCGGGTAACCCCAGCTAAGATTACCTTTACCTCAGGTAACTGGAATACTGCACAAACTATCACTGTTACGGGTACAGAGGATTTGCTGGACAACCCTGGAGATAAACGCACTGCCACGATCACACACGAAATCTCTTCCACAGATCTGAAGTACAACGCGTTAGCTGATCAAGAAATCACAGTTACTGTAACTGATAACGATGCAGCACCATCGGCAATCACGCTGAGCGTGGATGCTGATATTAGCACTCAGGGAACCCAGGACAGCATAGCTGAGAATGGCAGTGCGAAGACGGTGCGGGTCACAGCAAGTTTGAACGGCACTACAAGATTTGCTAGCGAACAGACGATTACCATAGTTGTGGGTGCTGCAAGTGACAGTGCTACTGAAGACGACGGTCAACCAAGCACTGAAGCAGACTACGCTACGGTACCCAACCAGACCATAACGCTTGCTGCTGGTGCTGTTAGTGGCCATGTAGACTTTACGCTGACGCCCGAAAACGATACTGACGACGAACCAGCTGAAGCTATCACTGTTACAGGTGAGCTTGCGGGTATAACATTCACACCTACCACGATTACCATCATAGATAATGACATCACAACAGTTACCTTGTCGCGGGCAGCTGGGGCATCCATAGCTGAGGGTGACACGCTAACTTACACAGTAGAATTGAGCCGCCAGCTAGTTAGTAATGAAACAGTAGTGGTGCCATTGAGTGTCGCTACTGGTGCAGGTGCGGCTACCTTAGGCACCGATTACACGCTTAGGTGTTCTAGCGGGCAAACAACTATTGCTTGCACAGAGAATCAGGGTTCAACTAATAGTGAATTAGGAAGCATCACAATAACCGGTGCAAGCGAAACCAGCACAGCTCAGATTACTTTGAGCGCTATAGTAGATGATATAAGTGAGCCTGCTGGTGAATCTGTTGATATCACGATCGGTAGCGTTATCTCTCAGTATCTTGGTGGTGGTGCTGCAGGGATAGGCCCTCACCCGGCTTCACTTACCATTCTAGATGCTCCTGGGGTGAGGCCATCACAGACTAGTGTTGAGGTTGGTGAGAATGGTGATACTGTTACATACGAACTTGTTTTAGCAATCCGGCCAACTCATGATGTGGTTGTGGCTCTTGCATCAGATACCATCTCTGCTGCAACTGTAAGCCCAGCTTCAATCACCTTTAATGTATCGGGTGCTAAGGCGTGGAATGTGCCGCAGGAAATCACCGTCACTGGAGTGGACGATATTATAGATAACCCTGGCAATAAACGTACAGCTAATATTACCCATACGGTTACATCCAGCGACAGTGGTTACTCCGGAATAACAGTTGACAATGTTGAAGTTACCATTGTTGATGATGATGACAACGCTCTTGTTGTAGTACCTGCTTCTAAATCTTTGACAGTGAATGAGGGCGCGAGAACAACATATTCAGTAGGGCTAGCGCAACGTCCGCAAAGTAATGTCACGATGACAGTTACCAATCCAGATACTGCAATTTTAGAGATTGCTTACGATGGTACAAGCGGAGCTACAGTAACCGTACCCTTCACTACTTCTGATTGGAGTAGCAAAAATATATCTGTTACTGCCCGAGATAATGATGTTGCTAATTTAGAAGCAGATCTTAAGCATTCGATCCAGCACCGTTTATCAGGCGGCGGTTTTAGCAGTAGTAGTAATTTCATAACCAAGGTAAAGATTGTTGATGATGAAGCAGCAGGAATTAAGATTGTACAAAGTGGGGGTAGTACTAGGGTTACAGAAGTCGCGGGCTCTAGTAATACCGATACATACACGTTAAGTTTAACAAGCAAGCCTACTCATGATGTAAGTTTCAAAATTACTGCAGGAACTGGAATCAAATTGCGGGCTCCTGGGAGCTCACAGTCACAAACCGCACTAGATATAACTATCCCTGTTAATGGTTGGGATACTCTTCGTACTATCACCGTAGTTGGCCAAGATGACGCGGCAGTGCAACAACCAACTTATTCTTCCACCATCACCCACGTTGCTACTTCAGCTGACGCAAATTACCATGGCTCATCGCAAAGCATACCTGTATCTATTGTGGATGACGACAGTTATGATCTCATTATCACCGAATCATCTGGTAGTACACAAGTAACTGAAGCTTCCGGCGCTGGCAATTCAGATACATATATGATTGCATTGAATGCTCAGCCAACTCACAATGTTTCTGTTGCTATTGCTGCTGAATCTGGAATACAAGTGCAATTACCGGGTGGGAGCTTTGGAGCTGGTGGTACCGTTACATTTACCCGAACCAGCTATCAGACTAAGCAGACAATAAATGTACGCGCTGTGGATAATGCAGTTGACAATAGTGTTAACCCAACAAAGGTAATAACCCACACCCTAACATCTAGGGATACAAACTACAGCGGTACTACAAAGCGTCTTTCGGTTACAGTGGTTGATAATGATACTGCTGATTTTATAGTTGCACACTCTAGCGGAGGATCCACAACTGTTGCGGAACTCAATGGGACGGGTTCTTTTACTGTGAAATTGTCTTCTTCTCCCGCGGCAAGAGTTAGGATTGGGGTGTCATCTGGGGATGTGTCGGCTTTAACGGTGTCACCCTCTTCTTTAGTATACGATTCATCCAACTGGAACACAGCGCGTCAAGTAACGGTAACCGGACAAAATGATAATGTTGATAATCCTAATAACGGGCGTGCTGTGTCGGTAAGCTTAAACCCGTCAGGTTCTGTAGACACGGTATATAGAGATTTGGATACTCAATCAGTGCGCGTGTTTGTTACAGACGATGACGGTGCGATTGGTTCTGTAGGTGTGGCTGCTGCGCCGCGCAACGTAATCCCGCGTCTGCGTAGTTGGACTGCTCAGTCGGGGGTTTTTCGCTTGGCACCTGAATCTGCCGTGTGGGTGTCAACCGGGAGAGATGCCGAACGGTGGCGAAATAGTAACTCTGTAAACGGAAAGCTCTTAGCGCAACGAAAGTTGAAAGACGTAGCTGAGACGATCAAGGAAGATCTTGAGGCAGTTACGCTTTGGGATTTCGACGTACCCTCTCAGCGTACATCAGTTCAGGCCGGAGATATCGTATTAGATCTGGCAGATGCGGTAGATACCCAACTAGGTTATGAGGGTTATGAGCTTATAGTAGGCGATTATATTACGATTCGGGCTAATACCTCTATGGGTGTTTTTTGGGGTTCAAGGACTCTCCTGCAAATGTTGGCGCAGGTTGATGGTAGTGCTTCTGTGCAAAAGGGCACTGCTAGAGACTGGCCTACAGTGGAGATGCGTCACATAATGGTGGATGCAGGTCGTAAATTCTTTGAGGTAGATTATCTTAAGGATCTTTTCCGCTTGATGTCGTGGTACAAGTTGAACTCCTTCCAACTGCACTTTTCAGAGGGTGAGGGGTTCCGCTTGAATGATCCAGTTAAGTATCCTGGTTTAGCTCATCCTGATGCTTCTTATTCCAGAGCAGATATTCAAGAGTTAGAACTACTTGGGGATGAGTATTTTGTAGACATTATGCCTGGGTTTGATTTCCCAGGGCACGCTACTGCTGTCTCAAATCACTTTGGAATTGGCTTTGGGAGCAACAGATCAGATGGTGTGGCTCCATGTACCACTTCTCATATTCAAAGCCATTTAACGCCAAACTTTGTTATAGATATGACTTCAACTGCGGCCCGAAACAAGGTGAAGGAAGTGATGGATCACTTTATTCCTTGGTTCAACAGTCCGTATGTGCATACCGGCGCAGATGAGGTGGCTAAGCAGCTAGCTAGTTGCGGAAGAGTTAGCAGGTTTGTGAGCAGCAATTCAAGTAGGTTCGCGCACGTGGGAGATGTGCTGGTGGATTTCATCAACGAGATGAACGATACTGTGCGGGCTCATAATAAACAGATGATGATTTACAACGGATTCGAGAACATGCGCCGTAGTACAGATTCGGACATAGCTCCTTCCAAGCAGAAGCTAGACACAAACATAGTGATTAATTTATGGGAAGCCCACCAAGATGCACTGCGGCGGGAATATCGGTGGAGTTGCGGTTGCTCAACTGGTAACTATGAATTGCTGTATATGGTAGCTAATACTAATCGCTTTTATTTGACTCCTAACCATTTCCACCATCTCCATCCTGATCCAAATACCTTGTATACGTGGCCGAATGTTGAGCATCCTTCGAATTCAGAGTACATTGGCTATGCTATTTCTGTTTGGGCAGATTACCAATTTTGGGGAGACGATGAATACTTTGAGCGTTTGTTGCGTCGGCCCCGCGCAATTATGGCCGATCGTATTTGGAATGGCACAAATGTACCTGACACGCTCACTTCTTTCTACAACCGTCTCAATACCGTGGGAGATCCTCCATCTCTAATCGGTTTCAAACGGGTACGTGTTAATGATCAAAAGCCATCGCATTACTACACCTTTGAAAGGCGAAACTATCCGCCTACTCATACCTATGCTAGCCGCTCGCCTCATACAATCCTGTTACATGACGCAGTGGGTGGGCTGCACGGTAGTTCTCAAATACAATCTAACCCGGGTATAGATGATTCAAGGGGGGTCTTAGGTTCGTCGTTTTCGTTCAATTCAGCTGCTAACCATGCTGTGGGCATTGGTGGTGCAGAAATTGATCCACCGTGGACAGTGTCTGTTTGGGTTTACCGTGAGGACCCCAACGATTATGCTGGTACTTTGTTGACAGCGCGCCAACCCGATGGCACCTATCGCCACATTCACTTGTATGCGGGTGGAAACCGTCGTCCCGCGCTAGGTTTGGCAACTCGCAACGCTTGGTTTACCTATAATGTGCCTCTTAAACAGTGGACTAATCTTACTTATGTAGCCACAGCATCATCAACCCTTTTGTATGCCAATGGCGTGTACGTTGCTAGGGTACCTGAATCTATCGCATTACCTATGGGTGCGTTGAACTCCCCTAAAGGTGGAGCTTCAAGCATGCACGGGAACTTGGATGAGTTGAAGATATTCGACGAAGCCCTCACCGCAGCCCAAGTAAGAGACGTGTACAATTCTCACTGCACTTCAACGGCCTATCATCACTGGACATTTGACGGGCAAACCGGTGGAACTGCATGGTTGAAAGATTCAGGCATAGCCAATGCTCAAGTTGGCACTGGAGGTGCTGTCTATCATGGCAATCCAACAATTAACGGTAGGTCTACTCAGAGTCTGCGTTTGATACCTACTACCAACCGCGGGGAAAACCCCCAGAATGCTCGCTTGGTGCTTAATCGGCGGCCGTTGGCAGTGAGCCATTGCGGGTGGACGGCCGCGATGTGGATTAAACGTAATGCAGATTATCCGGAGTCGGTACTATTTTCAAATAAGAGTGCGGCTGATTGGCGCGTGAAGCTAGAGCAATGGCAAAACACCAGAAGAATTGGTTTTTCTAAGAGAGGGGTCGGTGATTTTAGTTTCAACTACAGCGCACCACGGAGCACTTGGGTGCATATAGCTCTAGTGGGCACAGCCACCAATACTACTTTGTATGTGAACGGCGCAAGACACAGCTCTATTAACCAGAGTTTTGACCTACCTCAGCACACCATTGGTGCTGATTCTAAAGGTGAAAATCCCGTACATGCTGAGATAGATGAACTCCGTATATACCCTAGTTCTCTTTCGAATAACCAAATAAGAGATCTATACAATGGATACAGCAGTGGTACAACGGTGCGGATAACTGAGACTGGCGGTTCTAATGATACCAAGGTGTCTGAGGGAGTGAGTTCAGCTTTGGTAGCTCAGGTGAGGGGTTATGCTGCTGAGACCAGCAACGGCGCAGATCATGTGAGACGATGGAATAGGGTGCTTTTGGCTTTTGGTGAGGATGTGCCTGGGTTTACTGGTACTCCTATAACCGCTAGCGAAGCCCAAGATAATGCCGACAAAGGCTGGGCGCGCTGGATCCCGGTAGCTGCTGCGCTCTTAGCGCTGCAAGACAACTATTTTGTGGGTTTATCTGCTGCACCGCTTGCTGATGTGACGGTGAGTGTTAGTGCGGGTGCGGGGATATTGGTGGACGGACCAGATGCAGGTACTGCTGGGAGTACGACAGAGATGTTGCGTTTCACTCCGAGCAATTGGAACACTCAGCAGCAAGTTCGGGTTATGGCAGTGGATAACGACTTAGATCAGCCAGCTACCCGAACGGTGCAGATCACCCATGCTGCTGCTTCAGAAGATGATCGCTACAACCTAGGCGCTGCTGGTAACGTAACCGTGACAATTACCGATGAAGATTCAGCTGCTGTACTAATTAGCGAAACCAGTGATAGTACTGAGGTTACCGAGGCACAGGGCACCAGTAACACCGATAGTTATCAGGTGGTTTTGGGCAGTGAACCAACTGCTGATGTTAGTATCACGGTAACTGCGTCGGCTGGGGTTCTGCTGGGTACTGGGTCTTCCACTGAAACGTTGTTGTTTACCCCAAGTAATTGGAATGTCGCCCAAACGGTTACAGTGACCGGCGTAGACGATGCTGTAGATCAGCCGCCCACTCGAACGGTGCAGATCACCCATGTTGCTAGCTCATCAGACACGGCTTATCGGGGGATAACTATTCCTTCGGTTTCGGTGAAGGTTACCGACGACGAAGTGTTGCCCGCGCCATTGCAGGTGTTGGCGGAATCGGCTGTTACTGGTGTGGGTATCAGTTGGAGTGCTCCTGTGAGCGCTGGTGGCGCTATTGCTGGCTATGACGTTCAGTATCGCCGTAAGTCGGTTACAAATTGGACAGATCATACACATAGCAGCACCGCCACAACAGCTACAGTAAGTGGGCTCATTGGTGGGGCTACTTATGTGTTTAGGGTAAGGGCTAGGAATGCTGCAGGGGCAGGTTTATGGTCGCAGGAGGTGGAGCAAACCCCGAAAGCTGCAGCAGACGCGCTGCCAACAATAGTGCTTACCGCGTCGTCTGTTGAGGTAGATGAGGGAGACCCCGCAGTGTTCACCTTGATGGCAAACAAAGCGCTTTCTGGATCGCTAGACGTGAACGTGTTTGTGCTAGGTGGACCCACCTTTGGTGTCCAACAGGGGGCGCAGACGGTAACGCTGCCTGCAAGTGGTTCGTTAGAGATAAGCCTTGCCACCACTGACGATAACATTGATGAGGCTGACAGTACGGTGCTTGTGTTTGCTTCTGCAGGAACCGGGTACATACCCGACCCCTTTGTGGCTTCAACCATAGTGGCTGATGACGATTCTACAGAAGTCAGTTTGGCTAGGAGAGACACTACTGCTCTGTCAGAATCTACAGGCACAACTCAGTTGGCGGTAACGCTAGCTAGGAATCTGATGCAGGGAGAGCAGGTGGACGTGCCCTTGGCTATCTCAGGTTCGGGCGTAACAGCAGAAGATTACACCCTGAGTCTGCTAACTAGCTTCGGTGTCAATGTAGGAGTTGAGCTGATAAATGCCGATACCCTAACACCTATTGTGCGCCTATCTGGTCGTGGCGCTCGTACAGCCGTTCTGGTGCTAGCAGCTTTGCAGGATGAAATAGATGAGGGATCGTCTGAAACACTCAACTTTGCCTTTGGTAACCTCAGCAGCTCTACTTTGGGTACCAACATTTCTGGTGGTGTCTTAGCACACACATCTACCAACAGCTTTTCGGTTTCGATAGCTGATGATGATGCTGCTGGTTTGGTAGCGGCGCACTCAAGTGGAGGGGCTACAAGAGTAGCAGAGCAAGCTGGGGTAGGTCGTTTTGGTGTGAGGTTATCTACTAAGCCGGTGAGCGATGTGACCGTTGAAGTTTCTTCTGAGGATTCGTCGGCTTTACAGATTTCACCTGCGGTGCTGAACTTCAATACGTTGGATTGGAATCGGTTAAAGTATGTACAAGTTATTGGGCAAGATGATGATATAGATAATCCTGGCAACGAACGCGTTGTGCAGGTTAGCTTTGATTTTTCAAGTTCTGCAGACTCAGTTTATTCAGCACTGAGCGATGCACAGGTACCTGTGTCTGTAACAGATGATGATGTAGGTGGGGTTACTACTGCAGGCGCACCAGAGGTTGTGCCGAGGGTGCGTTCTTGGACTGCTGGCGCGACGGGTTCGGTAACTTTGAGCGCGTCGTCGCGAATTGTGGTGGATTCTGGGGATGCTGATCTCCATCACGATCTTGATGGTGTAGTTCTTGACTCAACTACTGAGCCATGGTTGTTCAATAGGTCGTTAGAGGATGTGGCAAATCAGTTTAAAAAGGATTTGAAGCAAGCTGTTGGTTTAGATCTACCGGTGGTGAAGGCTAGTTCTGGAGCTATTGGAGATGTGTTTTTATCTTTATCGGATACTATAAGGCTTGATTGGGGTACTGAGGGTTATTCTTTGAATGCTTCAGATTTAGGCCGTGTGGCAATTAGCGCTAACACGTCTACCGGGGTGTTTTATGGTACCCGGACGTTGTTGCAGATGTTAAAGCAATCTGATGGGCAAAGATCGGTGCAGCACGGTTCTATAGTCGACTGGCCGGGCGAGGATCTTCGCATGGTTTTAGTGGATGCAGGGCGTAAGTACTTTAGTATTGAGTACTTAGAGGACATGATTCGGGAGATGGCGTGGATGAAGATGAACGCGTTTGTGCTGCATTTCTCAGAGCGTGAGGCGTTTCGGTTGTATTCACCTAAAGCTATGTATAACGGTTTGGCTGATGATGATGTGGCTTACTCGGAAGCAGAGATTAAGGCACTAGATAAGCTGGCACGCGAGCATCATGTGATGTTGATCCCTGGTTTTAATTTCCCAGGGCATGCTAATGCTTTGTCTAATTTCTTTGAGATCGGTTTGGGTAGTCCTAATGAACGTAACGAAGCCCCATGTACTGAGAGTCAGATCAAGAAGAACCCAAGTTACATCATTGATATGACTTCTACAGAAGCAAAAACTATCGTTACACAAATTTTGAATGATTTTATTCCGTGGTTCTCATCAAGCCCATTTGTACATTTAGGGGCGGATGAGGTTGTTGATACGATAGGTGCCTGCCCGCGGGTTAATAACTATGTGAACAATAATTCCCATCTTTTGCGCTCAGGTGACATGATGATGGAGTTCTTGAATGATATGAATGCGACTGTTAAGTCGCACAGTAAGCAATCGATAATTTGGAATGGAGTTGAGACCCTAAGACCAGGTTCAATATCTCTAGACCGTGATGTTATTGTGATGCCGTGGGAAGGTTCAGCGATAGATAGAGCGGGATATAAACCTTATGATGTGATCAGCAGTGTTTTTGAAGATGGCTACTATCTCACTCCAACGCTTACTGGTGCTTATTATTGGGAACCTAAATACCTTTACAATGGTTCTGATGCTACTAATTTTGGAGGCTACTACGCTGGTAGCGGGGGTGGTGGGCAACCGTATCATCCGAACATTGCTGGGCATCCTAAACAACTTGGGTTGAGCTTAGCGGTTTGGCCTGATCAGATGTTCTGGTCGCAAGACGAGTTCTTTGAAAAGCACATGTATCCGGGGCGCGCAGCTGCTGCTGATCGCTGGTGGAATGAGTCTGAACCTCAAGATACGATTACCGATTTCTATCAGCGTCTCGATAACATCGGTAAAGCTCCCGGTCACGTAGGCTTCCCCAAACCTCCGCGAGTAAACAACCAATATCCGTCTTATTACTATAACTTCGATCACAGTACTTGGCCGTCTGGGATTCATTATCCCAAAGCCCCAGTACGCACTACGATGCTAGAAGAGGAGATACAAGGCGTACACGGTCATGCTGCTACTTTTGAGAAAACCTATGTGAGCAGCGACGGTGTGGTGGGTGAGTCGTGGGTAATAGATAACGATGAAGGCGGTATAAACCTGGGTAACAATGATATTGAACCCCCGTGGACCGCGAGTATTTGGGTTAAGCCCAACAAAGCGCGCGACAACGCGGTGCTTTTATCTACCTTAGATCCATACACGCACGACTATTTCTTTATCCACTTAGAGTTGCACGGCTCCCGCAAGGTTGCGATAACTAAGTATGCTAACAAGGGCAGTACCTCGCAGCATTACTACTTCGACTATGTGGTGCCCATGAATCAGTGGACACACCTTACTTTTGTAGCTGGCACATCGGAGATCCTGCTGTACGTGAACGGCGTACATAACAGCACAATAGCTACATCCATGCCGTTGCCTCTTATGAGCATCGGTTATGCAGACTGGCACCAAGGCTTTGTAAACCGAACAGGCAGCGTGAACTCACCGCGCGCTCAACTTGATGAGTTCAAAGTGTTTGACGAAGCCCTAAACGCCGAGCAAGTAAAAGCACTACATGTGGGCGTAGGTGAGCCAGAGGTTGTGCCTCGGTTGCGGTCTTGGGAGTCTGGTGGGTCTGTTTTGGTAACCTTGAGTGCTTCCTCGCAGATTGTGGGAGATTCTAGCATCTCTGGTGGTGCTTATAGGAGAAGTGGCAGTGAGGTTACTGCGAAATGGTTGTCGCGTAAAGGGTTAAAAGATGTAGCTGACAAACTTAAAAAGGATTTGAAGGAAGTTGCGGGTTTAGACTTAGCGGTGGTAGCTGGTGCTTCCGGGAGTGCTGGAAATATCTTTTTGTCTTACTTAGATACTTATGATTCAGAGTTGGGTGCTGAGGGGTACTCTTTGAATTCTTCGGTTGCAGGTGGTGTGGTGATTACGGCCAACACGTCTACTGGGCTGTTTTACGGTACGCGGACGTTGCTGCAGATATTGAAGCAATATGACGGGCAGAAATCGGTGCCTTCAGGCTCTATACGCGACTGGCCCGGCGATCATCTTCGTATGGTTTTAGTGGATGCAGGGCGTAAGTACTTTAGCATTGAGTATTTAGAGGACCTGATTCGTGAGATGGCGTGGATGAAGATGAACGCGTTCGTGCTGCATTTCTCAGAACGTGAAGCGTTTCGCTTGTATTCACCTGATGCTGAGTATGTTGGTTTAGCAGATGATGATGTGGCTTACTCGGAAGCAGAGATTAAAGCATTAGACGCGTTGGCACAAGAACATCACTTGACGTTGGTGCCTGGCTTTAACTTCCCGGGCCATGCCACTGCTTTGTCTAATTTCTTTGAGATCGGCTTGGCTAGTCCTAATGAACGAAATGAAGATCCGTGTGTTCAGAGCAACATCAAAAAGGAGCCAAGTTACATAATTGATATGACCTCGACTGAGGCTAGAACTAGGGTGAACGAGATTTTGAACAGGTTTATCCCATGGTTTACAAGCCCGTTTGTGCATCTAGGCGCAGATGAAGTACCTTCCACGATTGGAGCTTGTCCGCGGATTTATAACTATGTGAACAACAATTCCCATCTTTTGCGCTCCGGAGACTTGATGCTGGAGTTCATTAACATGATGAACGCAACGGTTAAGACGCATAACAAGCAGTCGATAATCTGGAACGGAGTTGAGAACTTGGCCCCAGGTTCGTTGACTTTGGACAGGGATGTGATCATGATGCCCTGGGAGGGCTCAGCTTTTTCTAGACAAGGCTATAAGCCCTACGAAACGATCAACAGTGTTTTTACGCACGGCAATTATTTGACACCGAGTCTTGGGGAAGGTGCCTTGTTCTTGGAGCCTAAGTTCTTGTACAACGGCTCTGATGCTACCAACTTTGGAGGATACTACACAGGCGGTGGTGGCGCGCCTTCTTCTTACAACCCAGCCTCTTCGGATATTAGGCATCCCAAGCAGCTAGGGTTTAGCTTGGCGGTGTGGCCTGATCAGATGTTCTGGTCGCGCGATGAGTTCTTTGAAAAGCACATGTACCCGGGCCGTGCAGCTGTGGCTGATCGGTGGTGGAACCATACCGAACCCCAAGACACGATTAATGATTTTTATCAGCGTCTCGACAATATTGGTCACGCGCCCGGTTATGTGGGTTTTGTTAAGCCTGCGCGGGTTAATGATCAGAAGCCGTCTTACCACTACAACTTCGATCACAGCACCTGGCCTTCAGGAATGCACTGGCCTCAAGGGGGCGAACCGTTCACCACGATGCTAGAAGAAAAGATACAGTCTATACATGGTCACCGAGGGTCGTTCCACGATGATGTAAGCGACGATGCTATTGCCCGTGAGTCTTGGGTAATAGATGATGGTACCACCGGCGTAAACTTAGGCAACACCGATATAGAACCTCCATGGACCGCGGGTATCTGGGTTAACCCCCATGCCGCACGTGCAAACGCAGTGCTTTTAGCCACGCTAGACCCATACACACACTACTACTCTTTCATACACCTAGAACTGCACGGCTCCCGCAAAGTTGCGGTTACCAACAATGTAACTAACAGAGATGGCACTGTAACTACAAATCACTACTACTTTGACTATGTGGTGCCTATGAACCAATGGACGCACCTTACTTTTGTAGCTGGTACAGCGGAGATAATGCTATATGTGAACGGCACTTACAACAGCAAAGTGGATACGTCTATGCCTTTGCCTCTTATGAGCATCGGTTACATGGATTGGCGGCAAGGCTACTTAGGTCGCTCAGGTAGCATCAACTCACCTCGCGCCAAGCTCGATGAGCTAAAGGTGTTTGATGAAGCGCTTTCTGCCGCTCAAGTTACCGACCTGTACAGCTCGCACTGTACTGCAGAGGCCGCAGAGGTTCGCCATCACTGGACATTTGACGATGAGAACGATGTTGGTAAAAATTCGGGTACATCAAACACCACAGCAAAGTTCGTTGGCTACACCACTACAGGTGCAACTTATGGCTATAATTCTCGTGGGCTGCGCTTTGATCCCACTGCTTCGGGGGCTCAACCACCTACCGGGCCAGGCCGTTTGGTGGTTGATCAGCCTTCAGTAAATGTGAGTCGATGTGGGTGGACAGTAGCGATGTGGGTCAACCTCCAGCGCGTGTCTCGAGATGCGGTGCTGTTATCTACCAACAGTACGGCTGATTGGCGTGTGAAGCTACAGCAATATGTGGAGGCAAATCAACTTTCAGACATTGAAAAACTATATCAAATAGGTTTCTCCAAACGCGGTGTAGGTGATTTCAGGTTAAATTTCAGCCCCCCGCTCACAACTTGGACACACATCGCTATTGTGGGTACAGCCTCGCAGACTTACCTGTATGTGAACGGTCAGCAACGCAACCAGATCGCACGCAGCTTTGATCTGCCACTTCACACAATTGGTGCCGATGCCGACGGATCGGCTCCCATACATGCCGACATAGACGACATTCAAATATACGCAAGCTCTCTCTCGGGCACCCAAATCACTGCCCTGTACAACACTTACAATACAACCGATTCTGGTTCTTCTGAGCTAGATGCCCTATCTGCTGATGCGGCTGTTGGAGTGGAGCCAGATGTTGCAGATCCGTATGTTGCAGACCCAGTTCTAGTGGCTACTGTGCAGGGCTATGCGGCTGAAGCCGACAGTGGTGAAGAGCATGTGACGCGGTGGAATAGGGTTTTGTTGGCTTTTGGGGTTGAGGTGCCTGGGTTTACTGGTACGCCTATGACCGTGGCTGAGGCGCAGGGCTATGTGGATAGGGGTTGGGAGCGGTGGGTGCCGGTGCTTGAAGCCCTCAAAGCCTTAGAGGCCAACAGCACCGCTGCAGATGATGATGATAGCGAGGCTGCAGATGATGATGATTCTGTGCCGTCGGTTTATGTGGTGCCGTTGAGGTTGGTGGCCGATGTGCGGAGGTTTGCGGCTGAAGTCGACAGTGGTGAAGAGCATGTGACGCGGTGGAATAGGGTTTTGTTGGCTTTTGGGGTTGAGGTGCCTGGGTTTACTGGTACGCCTATGACCGTGGCTGAGGCGCAGGGCTATGTGGATAGGGGTTGGGAGCGGTGGGTGCCGGTGCTCGAAGCCCTCAAAGCCTTAGAGGCCAACAGCAGCGCAGCAGACGAGACCACCAGCTAACTCGCTGCTAAAGTTCATCTTGATGTTCGATTATGTTCATTTGAGCTTGAATTAACTTACAGATACGCGTACAATGAACACGATGCCAACTAGTCATGTCACGCGAGAGATCGCTACCCAACCCGATGTGTGGGCCGATCCTCGGGTTTTGGAGCAGTCGCTGAGGCTGCCCAAGCATGGTGCATGGGTTGGGGTTGTTGGGTGTGGCACATCGCTATACATAGCCCAGAGCTACGCTGCATTCAGAGAAGATCAAGGTTTTGGCCGAACCGATGCGTTCCCTGCTTCTTTGGCACCACGGCGTGAATGGGATTGTCTGTTGGGTATCTCTCGATCTGGTACCACCACAGAGGTATTAGATGTGCTTGGTCATGCTAAAGCCAAGACTAAAATTGTTTTGACGGCTAACGCAGATGGCCCAATCGCAGACCTAGCCGATGAGCTTTTGGTGATGTCCTTTGCAGACGAGGAATCTGTGGTGCAAACAAGATTTGCCACCACAGCGCTGGTGACGTTGCTGACAAGCGTTGGCTATAGCGTTCAGACTTCCCTAGACGATACCCGATCTAGCTTTGCAACAGACCTTGAAATCCAGAAATGGCATAAAGCGCGTCAGTTTGTTTTTGTGGGAATAGGTTGGACTTACGGTATTGCTAATGAGGCAGCCCTCAAATTGCGAGAGATGGCTGGTGCGTGGAGCGAGTCGTACCCGGCCATGGAATATCGACATGGACCTATTTCAGTGGCTGATGAAGCCACTTTACTGTGGGGATTTGGGCCTAGAGACGAAGCTTTGATTGAGCAGGTTAAAGCTGCTGGGGCACAGGTTTATTGGCCCGATTGTGATCCGCTTGCCTCGTTGGTTGCAGTGCAGCGTTTGGGGTTGGTTTTGGCTGAAAAGAATGGCTGGAACCCTGATTCGCCGAGAAATTTGACACGCTCAGTGATTTTGAATGGCCTCAACCAGCCAAGTGCTTCATGAGGCAATGCAACCGATGATTTTTCGCACATTCATAGATATCCAACCAAAATAAGGAGAAAATATGATTAATAAAAGAGACGGAAGGCGTCCGCTTTGGCTGATTTTCGTCGCCGCTTTGCTAACGCTAGCGCTTGTTGCTGCTGGATGCGGCAATGATGATGACTCAGATTCCGGTACGGCTTCTGTTCCAGAGGCCACTGAAGCGCCAACTTCAGACGCCATGGAAGAGCCAATGGAACCAACTGAGGAACCAGGCGATGACATGGAAGAGCCAATGGAACCAACTGAGGAACCACGCGACGATATGGAACCTGATGAGGACAACACCTTGCGTTACTTCTCTATGTGGAACGAAGGTGAACCACAGCAAGAGGTGCTTCAGGGGATCATTGATTCCTATGAGGAAGACACTGGCGTTGATGTGGATGTGCTCTGGGCAGGCCGAGAAGTACTCACGAGCGTGAGAGCTGCTCTTTCTGCGGGAGACGCTGTGGACTTGATTGGTTTTGAAGCTGAGCCTTTGGCTGGTGCTTTGGTTAATACAGGAGAGACCCATCCGCTTGGTTCTTTGCTAGACCATGAGATTCCCGGCGAGGATGTCACCGTTGGCGAAGTCATTCCAGAATCCTTCTTAGATATTTATGCTGTTGATGGCGAACCGCACATCATTCCTTACATCGTCAACTCTTCTGGCATTCACTATGATGCCCGTCGGTTGGCTGAGTTTGGCTTGGAGCGTCCCGAAACTTGGGATGAGTTCATTGAGACAGCTCTTGCAGCAGGCGATAACGCTGTGCAGCATGATGGTTTGATCAACTTCTACAATGCTTACTGGTTGTACTGGTTGATTCTCCGTCACGGTGGACCGGGTTCGTTCAACGCTGCAGCTGCTGATCCCACAGGTGATCTGTGGCGCTCGGATTACATCAGAGCAGCCGTTGAAGATCTTGTAGAGTTAGTTGAATCTGGTGCTCTAGCCGATGGTTACGAAGGTAGCAACTGGCCGATTGCTCAGCAAGAATGGGCTAACGGTAATGGTACTTTCAACATCAACGGCACATGGCTAGCATCCGAAACCGCAAGCTATTCTAGCGAAGGTTTTGAATACCGGCTTTTGCCATTCCCAACCACTGAAGGCGGCTATGAGTCGGCTGAGGTGTATCAGATTGGCTGGGTTGTGCCTGAAGCAGCCGATTCACCTACAGCTGCACAAGAGTTCATTGCGTATGCTTTGAACAGCGAGCGGTTGTCTGGAATGGTTGATGTTGCGAAGAACTTGGTTCCTCGCAGCGATATTGGTGTGCCGCCTGAACTGCAAGATGCGGTTGATATGTTGGCAGCAAGTCCTGCTGGCCACCGCCCATACGATGGTGTTCAGGGTGACTATCCTGAGTACTGGGTTGAGTTTATGCAACTTGATGATCAACTCTTCTTCGGCCAGATTGGTGCAGATGAGTTTATTGACGAGATGGCAGAAACTACTTCTAATTACTGGGCAAACCAGTAAGCATAGGGCAAAGTCTAGGTTTTAGGACTGAGCCTTTAGAGTCATGCAGGAAGCGATGGAGGTGTCTAGCGCGAAGGGTGTATCCCCTCCACACCTGCGCCATGATGGTCGCCGCGCTGCCACTTTCATCGCTCCTGCATTAACTATTTATTTGCTTATCATCATGGCCCCTACGGTGGCCACGGTGTGGATTAGCTTTACTGAGTGGCGTGGTATTGGAGATAGCCCTGAGTTTGTAGGGTTAGACAACTACCGCCATCTTTTTAGAAGTGATACCTTTTGGGGTTCCTTCAACCGCACACTTGGAATCCTTGCAGTGGGCGGTCTTTTGGTGTTTTTCTTTTCCTTTTTGTTCACGATGCTTCTGCGTGAGATGCGGGCCAAAAAATTTCTCCGCGCAGTTCTGTTTTTCCCCAATGTAGTGCCGCCAGTAGCACTAGCTATTGCTTGGGGTGTGTTGTTAGCTCCCCGCAATGGGCTTCTTAATGGTTTTCTTGAAGCCATCGGACTTGATTTTGCTACCAGAACATGGCTGGCACCTGATATTATTTTTCGCTCGGTGATTGCCGGATTGGTCTGGATTTATACGGGCTTTTTTGTCACCATCTTGATGGCAGGCGTTGACCGGATTCCCAAGCACTTTTATGAAGCAGCCGATCTAGAGGGAGCTAGTTCTCGTCAGAAGTTGTTCAGGGTAACGCTTCCGTTAACCTGGGATGTGCTGAGTGTGGCAGCTGTGTTGTGGGTGATAACTGCCATTAAGACCTTTGAGTTCATTTATGCATTCGGTGGGTCTGGAACAGACCCATCAATCGCTACTTGGACTTTGCCAGTGCAGGTGTACGCTGTGGCTTTGGGTAATCGAAGTCCCATTTTTGCTCTGGGGCAAGGTAGCGCCATAGCTGTGGTGATGGTTGTGCTTGTAGGCTTTTTGGTGGTGCTTATCCGGCGAATAATGCATCGCAGGGTTGTGGAGTTCTAATGGAATCGGTATTGGAACTTGGTGCAGCAAAACGTGGAGCGCGGTTAGCTAGCAAAGGCTTTGGTCGCTTATTTGTGTGGGTCTGGGTGTTGTTTAGCTTGGCAATGTTGGCGTGGCTGATACTGGCAGCTTTCAAACGCAACAACACCGTATTTAGGGATTTATGGGCTCTGCCCGATAGCAACGAACTGCAAAACTTCTCAGATGCTTGGGACCTGCTTAATCTGGCACAAACTACCCTTAACAGCTTGCTGACCGTTGGTGGTGGCACAGCTCTGACGATGGCAGTTGCAGCGCCTGCTGCGTATGCGCTGACAAGGATGCGGTTTCGGGGTGCTAGCCCTATGGTAAGCTTTTTTGCGCTTGGCATAGGCGTACCTGTTCACGCCATTATTATTCCTTTGTTTGTGGGTTTGTCTGAAGTGAACCTAACCAACAGCCTCTGGGGTTTGACTCTTACTTATATGGGCGTTTCGATGCCGTTTGCTGTATTTTTGATGACCGGGTTCTTTCGTTCTTTGCCTAGCGAATTGGAGGAAGCCGCAGTGGTGGAAGGTGCAAGTCCTCTACGGGTATTTTCTGTGATGTTGCCGTTAGCAAGACCCGGTATGGTGGCATCTGCCTTGATTGTGGCAGTGGGGTTGTGGAATGAGTTTTTGTTGGCTCTGGTGTTGACCTATGATGAGGGCAAACGTACTATCGGTGTTGGATTGCTGAACACTTTTGGGGCTATGCGCTACACCTCTAATTGGGTAGGGCTTTTTGCCAGCGTTGTGATCATGCTGACACCTCTAATCATTCTTTACACTTGGCTTTCGCGGCGGATCATTGAAGGATTAACTGTCGGAGCAACTAAGTAGGTTTATATGGCTTCTATTTCTTTGAACGGTATTACTAAGGTCTTTTCATCTGATGGCCCACCAGCGCTTTCTGAGGTAGATCTGGATATTGCAGATGGTGAGTTTATTGTTTTGGTAGGTCCTAGTGGTTGCGGTAAGACCACCTTGCTTCGGATTGTTGCTGGATTAGAGACTTCTTCTGGTGGAGAACTGCACATAGACGGAGCGGATGTTTCCAATGTGCCTGCTGGTACTCGCAATATTGCTATGGTGTTTCAGAACTATGCCTTGTTTCCTCATCTCACTGTTGCAGAGAACATTGGTTTTGGTCTGAAGATTCGCGGTGTTAAAAAGGCTGAACGGCTAGCTCAGGTTGAAAATGTTGCGTCTTTGTTGGGCTTGTCTCCTTATTTGGCTCGCCGTCCCGGTGAGCTGTCTGGCGGTCAGCGGCAAAGGGTGGCCATGGGGCGGGCTATTATTCGTCAGCCAGCGGCTTTCTTGATGGACGAGCCGCTTTCTAATTTGGATGCAAAGCTGCGTGTGGAGATGAGAGGGGAAATATCGCGGATGCAGCGCAGGTTGCAGGCCACTACTATTTACGTTACCCATGATCAGACAGAAGCCATGACCATGGGCGACAGGGTAGTAGTGCTTAATCAAGGTGTGGTGCAGCAGATTGGATCGCCAGAACATCTTTATAGCAACCCAGCAAATGTGTTCGTAGCTAAGTTTATTGGTGCTCCCACAATGAACATGCTTGTTGGTTCTTTTGACGGAGAGCATCTAGAGGTTGGTTCTGCCAAGCTATCTTTGCACACCCGGTATGCGCCACAAAGCGGTGAGGTGCAGGTGGGAGTACGGCCCGAGCACCTTTCAATGGCTGCCGCTGGTGAAGGCCACTTCAAAGGCAAGGTTGTGTTGGTGGAGCATTTGGGTAAAGAAGTCCAAGTTCACATGGAACTCAGCGAGGCTGGGCAACAAGAAGCCTCAGAATTGATTGCCATCGTGGATCCATCTGAAGCCCCTCAAGAAGATACAGAAGCAGAAATATCCATAGATAACATAAACAAAGTCCACCTCTTTGAACTAGACTCAGGAAACACCCTAACCAAACTCTAGACCTAGGTTGAGGTAATCTGTTAGGTTATTGGCTACGTAATAGCTTAGTCACACCTGCTGTGTGGAGAGCGTTATACGATCTCTGGTCACCACCTGCGAATATGTACTCAGCGTCTACATTGAGCCTCTTGAGAGCTTCAAGTTCCATGCCGAGCAGTTCGCTTGCCTCACGCACTGAGCTGGGCATCGACTCCTGAGAGGCTAAACCCATGATCGCATCCGCACAAACAATGAACGCTTGAAAATGTGCGTTAGCGTTGTCTGCCGTAATGTGTTCATTGAGCTTATCCGCGGCATTCCCGTATACAGCAATGCGCCAATTTTGGATTGTGCCGCCTTGCATGCGTTGTAATTCCTGAACAGAGTGGGCCATTTTATGTTTCTCAGGAAAGTCTGCCAAAGCGTTGAGTAGTTGGTGTAGGTTATGCGTCTCTGCCAAAGCGGTGGTTGATACCAACAGACTTGCAGATTTCAAAGATAATTCAATTCCAAGGTGAGTCTCTTGCAGGATTTGTTTGATGCGATCAGACACATACGCAATTTGAACTACCAATGGAGTAGTATCTTGAACTAAATCAAGATTCTCATCTGCTATAGCACGGAACACGCGCCTGATACCTCTTGCACGTGTACTAAGAGCGGCCACTGATGATGCCATTAGGGATTCGTTGGTTGGTGGTTCCCCCATGTCGTTTATGTCTCCTTCGTTTTCATCAAAATCCCTGTCCAATAGTGGCACCAAGTGTTTGTTGACTGCGGCATCAAACGAAGCAGATACTTTCTGAGACAAATGCTTCCACACAGCAGGCGTGCGAAGCACAATATCGCAAGGATATCCTGCGGCGTTTTCTGCGGCTGCTTGAACATCAGCGGTAATATGCGCAGTGTTCATCCCCCAAGCAGGATCAACTAGTAGCAACAAATCTATATCCGAGTGGCGACCAGCCTTGCCTCTAGCTACCGAACCAAACACAGACACTTTCCGTACTCTCGGATCGGCAATGCATGCTGCTGCAGCACGCCTAGCATGCACTAAAGTCGGTTTACGAGGCTCGGCAGATTTTTGCGCCTCTAAGGTTGACTGCATGCGCCCAGATTAGTAGACGCTGCTAGCAGTCGCATCGCTGTTTTTAGCTTTCGCGTGTTTGTGGGGAAGGGAAGCCTAGTTACCTCACTCTAACTACCCCCACCCAACAATGGGTTGCGTGTTTATTTGATGATGTGGGTTAGCAACGCCTGGAGTTGGTTTGTGAGGTTAGCCCGAGTAGTGTGGGAATGAGAATTGTTCTCATACAGTGTTTTCATCAACACAGTGGAGCGTAAGGTAGAGGGTATGAGGTTTGCAAAAGGAGTCACAGGAGCAGCCGAAGAAGTCTCGGCTCCCAAACTTGAGTGTCTGCCATCGCTAAGGAGCCTTTTACATGCGTGAGCGGTTGCCGGTGACGGTTTTGTCGGGGTTTTTGGGTGCCGGTAAGACCACATTGTTAAACCATGTGTTAGCGAACCGCGAAGGCCGACGGGTGGCGGTGATCGTAAACGACATGAGTGAGGTGAACATAGATGCCTCGCTAGTAGCTGAAGGGGCGGCGTTAGACAGAACTGAGGAGAGGCTAGTGGAGATGTCTAACGGCTGTATCTGCTGCACCCTGCGAGAAGACCTCCTAGAGGAGGTTGGTCGGCTTGCTTTGGATGGTCGGTTTGATTACTTGTTGATCGAGTCCACCGGTATCAGCGAACCAATGCCAGTGGCTGCTACATTTCTGTTTGAGGATATTGACGGTCACAGCCTGTCGTCTGTAGCAAGACTAGACACCATGGTGAGCGTTGTGGATGCGTCTACCTTGCTTGACAGGTTTGAGGTGCTTGAAGAGTTAGCCGACCTTGGCGTGGGTCGAGACGAAGAGGACGAACGCTCGGTAACAGATTTGCTGATAGATCAAATCGAGTTTGCCAACGTGCTTGTGGTATCCAAGCCCGATCTGGTGAGCCCTGAGCGCCTAGAGCAGGTTGTGGCTACGGTTCGACAGCTCAACCCCGATGCACAGATAGTTATGGCCGAACGGGGCGATGTTCCCCTCGACACGGTGCTCAACACTGGTTTGTTCAACGAAGCCCAAGCCGAGACAGCTCCAGGATGGGCGCAGGTGCTCAATGGGGAGCCTACCCCTGAGACCGAAGAATATGGGATTACCTCATTTGTGTACCGCCATCGTTGGCCGTTTCATCCCAAGCGGCTGGCTCGTGAGCTAGGAGCGGCTTGGCCGGGGGTGTTGCGAAGCAAGGGCTTTTTCTGGCTCGCGTCTCGGCCTGATGTGCAGGCAATGTGGAGCCAAGCCGGGTTATCTGTGGTGCTTGAGCCGCTTGCGTTATGGTATGCCGCAACCCCAGAAGATGAGTGGGAGTTAGAAAACCCTGAGGAACGAGCAGAACTTGAGTCGCGCTGGGATCCAGTTGTTGGCGATCGCCAAACTGAGATTGTGTTTATTGGCATCGACATGGACGAAGCTAACATTCGCCAGCGTCTTGACGCTTGCGTGCTCACTGGTAGGGAGTTTGAAAAGGGGCCCAATAAATGGGTTAGCTACCGCGACCCCCTTCCCGAGTGGGACCTTTCTTGCGACCTTCCCGCTTGAAAGCGGCTTCTGCGCTTGCAGTTCGTACGCCGGTTTGTGTACTAGGTGCTGGCCCGCACGGGCTTGCAGCGGTGCTGCACCTTAAGCGGGCTGATCCTGAGCTTGCTGCTAAAACTGTGGTTGTGGATCAGTCTGGTAGATGGATGGCCACATGGGACAGTCAGTTTGCGCGCCTCGGCATAGATGTTTTGCGCTCTCCCAGTGTGCATCATCCAAGCCCAGATGTGGGCGCTCTTTCTTCTTTTGTGACACAGCATGGTTTTGCGCGGTCGGGGCTGCCGTATGACCCGCCGGTGGCAAAGGCATTTAGCGCTTTTGTGCAGCATCTTATCAAGCAGGCTAAGCTCCCCAATCCGTTAGCGGTGAGGCCCAATCGTGTAACTGCTGAGGCTGATGGCACAGGAGTTCGGATCGAAACATTTGGCCCACAAATCGTGGCAGATCGGCTTGTTGTGGCCGCTAACCCGCGCCACAAGTTGATCCCTTCTTGGGCGCAGCACCTGCAAGGCTCAGCAGAAAACGCTGGCCAAAACCAAGCCCAAGCTAATCGCCAAGGCGAAATAGCTCACAGCGATGATGTTAACCTGGGTGCGCTTTCGGATTTGGCTGGCCAACGGATTGTGGTGGTTGGTGGCGGGTTGACCGCAGTACATCTTGCTACTGGGGCGGCAGGTCGCGGTGCCACGGTAGATCTAATAGCGCGGCGAGAGCTTCAGGTTCGCTCCTTTGATACAGATCCAGGATGGCTGGGGCCTAAGTACCTGAGCGAATTTGAAGCCTGCACAAACCCGCAGCAACGCTTCGAGCTCGCCAAGCAAGCCCGTGGCGGAGGCACCATACCCCAATGGATGCATGAGCAGTTGAGCCAGAGCCGGGTAACCGTTCATGAGGCTACCCAAGTGCTTGAAGCCACCTCGGTGCCAGATGGCTATTGCCTTGGGCTCACTAGCGGCGAGTCCATCAGAGCCAATCGGGTGTGGCTTGCTACGGGTACCACGCCTCACCTTGGATCGCTCCAGTGTTGTGAGCCACTGCTGCCAAACATCACTACCATTGGCGGCTTGCCAATAACCGATGATCACTTACGGGTTGGTGCTTGCCCTGTGCATGTCATGGGTCGCTTAGCCACCCATACCCTGGGCCCCGCAGCTGGCAACCTTTGGGGCGCAAGGCACGCAGCACGCAGAATCGCTCAGGCCATCGCTGGCATAGCTGTGGAATAGTTAACACATAGGGTGAGCCAACACATAGGGTGAGGGTCTCCCTGTTCGTGGCAATCTTCAATCTAGGCGAAACCTCTAACCAAGCCCATCTTATAAATTGCCACAGGTTTGAGTTGTTTAATCATGCGAGTAGGGTCGGTATTGTTGGTGATGGTCTGATCTGCTAGGTTGCTGCTTTTCTTGGTAGCCGATGCAATGGGGGGTTGCAATGGATTTCGGAGTCGTGTTTCAAACCGATCCGCCAGCGTGGCGGGTGGTGGAGTTAGCGAAACAGGCCGAGGAGATGGGGTTCGGCTATGGCTGGACTTTCGACAGCCATGTGTTGTGGCAAGAGCCCTTTGTTATCTACAGCCAGATGCTGTCGGCCACCAACAACATGGTTGTTGGGCCGATGGTTACCAACCCGGGCACCCGTGATTGGACTGTGACCGCATCCATGTTTGCCACCTTGAATGAGATGTTTGGCAACCGCACTGTATGTGGCATTGGCCGGGGCGATTCAGCAATGCGGGTAATTGGGCATAAGCCCCGCAGCTTAGCCACGTTGAGCGAAGCAATGCGGGTGATCAAACACCTTGCCGAAGGTTGTGAAACCACCTATAACAACACGCAGCAGCGCTTGGCCTGGGCTAACAACTCGGAATTAAAGATACTGATGGCCGCTTATGGCCCTAAGGCGCTTGCGCTTTGCGGTAGTGAGACAGATGGCTTTATCTTGCAGCTAGCCGACCCTGCCATAGCCGAGTGGACAATCGCCGCAGTACGCACCGCAGCTGAAGAAGCAGGTCGTGATCCAAACAGCTTGTATATCTGCGTGGCTGCCCCGGCGTATGTGGGAGACGACATCACGCATCAGCGTGAGCAATGTCGTTGGTTTGGCGGCATGGTGGGCAACCATGTGGCCGATCTAGTTGCCCGTTATGGCAATCAGGGTATAGGTGTTCCCCAAGCCTTAACCGATTACATCGCAGGTCGGGAGGGTTACGATTACAGCGGCCACGGTAAAGCGGGCCATGACCACACCGATTTTGTGCCCGATGAGGTGATCGATCGGTTCTGCTTGCTGGGAGACACAGCGGCCCACTTGACGCGCTTGCGGGAACTAGAGAGCCTCGGGGTGGATCAGTTTGCGATTTACCTTATGCATGATCAACAAACAGAAACCCTAAGGGCTTACGGCGAGCAGATCATTCCCGCAATGGCGGCTCCATCGCCTACCTTCATCCCCACACCTCCTATGCAGATGCCACCAACTCAGGCCACCTAGAAGATATCTAGAGATGCCCAGTGAAGATCCGCTAGTTCGCGATCAACGTTCCACACAACAAGCCACTTCGGAGGCGCGGCGAGATGCTTTGGCACGCATGGTGCGAAAGACGGTGACCTTCGTGGTTTTCTTGGCGTTATTGGCGGGGCTCTACACCGGGTATAAGGCGTTTGGGCAGGCTATAGATGATGCTCAGCAGGATTGGGCAGTGGTTGGCTCGGTGCTGCCTCGCACAGACAACCTCAACATGCCGCCGCTTAGTGAGATCTTCGGGCAGTTTGGTGAAACCCCCGGCGGTCAAGATCAGATATACATAAAGATTTTGTTTGACGAGGCGTTGTTTACCTTGCGGGAGGCTGCGGTAGGTTTTGTGGTGGGTTTGATTATTGGTATGGCCATTGCCCTTGTGTTGGCACAATGGCGGCGTTTGGAACAGGGCCTGTTGCCTTATGTGATAGCTAGCCAGACCATTCCTCTTATCGCCATTGCGCCCATTATCGTTATTTGGGGTAGAAAGAACTTTGATGTGTTCCCCTGGGAATGGCAAAACTGGATGTCGGTGGCAATCATTGCCACCTATCTCACCTTTTTCCCAGTAGCAGTGAACGGTTTGCGGGGACTGCAAGCGGCTCGCCCAGAGAACAAGGAGTTGATGGCATCGTATGCGGCCAACTGGGGGCAAACCTTATGGAGGCTCCGGCTGCCAGCTTCGTTGCCCTATCTTTTTGCGGCGTTCAAGATTGCGGCTACCTCTAGCATTGTGGGCGCCATTGTGGGGGAGATTTCAGCAGGTGTGGAAGGAGGGCTGGGGCGGCGGATACTGCGTGAAGCTTTTAACTACACAACCGGCCCCGACCGCTTATTTGCTAGCGTGCTGGGGGCAGCGGTATTGGGGATATTCGTGTTTTTGGTGGTTATAGGAGTGGAGCGGCTGGTGGTTGGTCGGCAAGGCAAAGGTGCTGTGGTGTGAAAGGTGCTGTGGTATGAACGCTATTGAGATATGTGGGGCAACCAAGGTGTTTAACCGTGGTCGGAGCAATGAGGTAAACGCTTTGGCGGAGATCAACCTCACGGTAGAACCAGGTGAGTTCATCACCCTTATTGGCCCCTCAGGCTGCGGCAAAAGCACGTTGTTGCGCTTGATTGGCTCGCTCATTGCACCGTCTTCAGGGCAGGTACAAGTACACGGCAAGGCTGCCGAACAAGCTCGCTTAGATAGGGATTACGGCATGGCCTTTCAGACGGCGGGCCTTTTTGACTGGCGCACCGTTGCCAAAAACATTGAGCTTCCCCTAGAGCTTATGGGATGGTCAAGAACAAAGCGCCGAGCCAGATCTGCAGAGATGTTGGAGTTGGTGAAGCTCGCTGAGTTTGCCAAACATCATCCCCGAGAGTTGTCTGGTGGCATGCAGCAGCGAGTAGCCATCGCCAGAGCGCTTGCATTCAGCCCTGTATTGTTGTTGATGGATGAACCGTTTGGGGCACTAGATGAGATGACCCGCGAGCACATGCAAGTTGAGTTGCTGCGGATTTGGGAGCAGACAGATACCACAGTGGTGTTTGTTACGCACTCCATTCCTGAAGCGGTTTTTTTGTCTACTCGGGTGGTTGTGATGTCGGCTCGCCCAGGGGCAATCGCAGCCAACATTGCTGTGGATTTGGACGACCGGGGAGTGGCTTTGCGCGACGACCCAGCATTTTTCAAGAAGGTAACCGAGGTACGTACGGCCTTGCGGGAAGCCGAAGCATGAACAGCGCAAGAATTACCAACACAGCGAAGAGTTTTTCTGCTCCCATTGTGGCTGGGTTGGTTATTTTCGGGGTGTGGCAAGGGGCCCTTGGACTATTAGATCCAGATGGTTTTGTGCTGCCTGCGCCCATAGAGATTGTAGCTGCGTTGGTAGACAACTGGGATGCGGTGTCTCAAGGAGCGCGCATCACTGGTTTTGTTGTGGTCTCGGGTTTGGGCGTGGGCATTGTGTTGGGGGTGTTGGCGGCGCTGTTAGTTACGCGGTTTCGCGCAGCTAACGAAACCATCACGCCGCTGGCAGTGGCCATCAATGCTGTTCCCATCATCGCTTTGGCCCCGATCTTCAACAATTGGTTTGGGCTTACCTCGCCTCGTTCTAATCAGGCAATCGTAGTAGCGCTGGTGTTTTTCCCAATCTTCATAAACACTGCTAGGGGCCTTACGCAGGTGGATCGTAGTCAGATTGAGTTGATGGAATCCTATGCGGCGAGCAGGTCGCGCATCGCCCGAGAGGTGCGAATCCCCAACGCAATGCCTTATTTCTTTACCGCTCTTAAGTTGGCTACATCGCTAGCGGTAATAGCAGCTATTGTTGCCGAGTATTTTGGGGGTCGCCAAGATGCCCTCGGCCCTATAATTACGCAGTCGGCGGGCCTTACTAGATACGATACCGCTTGGGCAGCAGTGTTGGCAGGCACTGCTATAGGTGCTGTGCTGTATTTTGGGGCGGTGCTGCTAGAGAGGTTGGTAATGCCGTGGCATTTGGCCAGTCGTAATGGTTCGCATGAATAAAAACCAAACACATATTGGAGGGAAAACAATGAAGCAATTAAAATTATGGCGCCTGTTAGCTTTGTTGCTAGCTGCTGCGCTAGTGCTGGCATCGTGTGGGAATGATGACGATGATGACAGCTCAGATTCAGGCACGCCTGTTGCGCAAGCTACGGCTGCAAGTGAAGAACCAGAGGTGCCTGCCGCAACTGCAGTTTCTGCGGCGCCTGTCGTAACTGACGAGCCATCGGCTCCCGAAGAATTGCAAGAGATTTCGCTGCAACTCCAGTGGGTGCCGCAATCGCAGTTTGCAGGGTATTTTGCTGCGCGAGATCTTGGGTATTACAACGATGTTGGCTTAGATGTGGAGATTATTGATGGCAGTGTAGATATCGTGCCAGCAACTGTTTTGGCTTCTGGTGGTGCCGATTTTGCTATTTCGTGGGTACCACGAGGGCTGGTACCGCGCGAGGAGGGTTTGAACATCACCAACATCGCTCAGGTATATCAGCGCAGTGGTACCTTGCAGGTGTCGTTTGTTGATGCGGGCATTAACGATGTGACCGATCTTGAAGGCAGGCTTGTGGGCAACTGGGGCTTTGGTAACGAACTAGAGTTGTTTGCTGGCCTAAACAGCGTGGGCTTAGATCCGCAGTCGGATGTCACCTTGGTGCAGCAAGATTTCAACATGACCGCGCTCATAAACGGTGACATTGATGCTGCCCAAGCAATGATCTACAACGAATATGCTCAGGTATTAGAGACAATCAACCCAGAAACCGGCGAATTGTTTCAACCTGAAGACTTCGCTGTAATTGATTGGAATGAGGTGGGCACCGCTATGTTGCAAGATGCAATCTGGGCCGATGCTGGCAGGCTTGCAGATGATGCTATGTACCGCGATATTGCAGTGCGCTTTGTGGAGGCATCGCTGCGGGGTTGGATTTTCTGTCGTGACAACTTCCAAGCTTGTGTAGATATTGTTGTGGGTGCTTCTCCACCTTTTGGTGGCCCATCTCATCAGGCTTGGATGCTGAACGAGGTTAACGCTCTAGTGTGGCCGTCTCCCGGTGGAGTGGGCGTGATGGATCAAGGTTTGTACGACCAGACCATTGATGTTGCTACCTCACAGGGCATTTTGACTGAAGAGCCCGATGCCGGAGCTTTTCGAACTGATATAGCCGAAGAGGCCGTGGCTAATCTTGTTGCAGCTGGCTACGACGTTTACGGCAACGACTTCCTTCGTGGAGTGGTGCAGTTGCAAGAAGGCGGCAACTAGCTAACTACAACCCCTAATTAACCCTGTAAAGGTGGCTAGTCGACAATACAAACTGCCGCCTAGCCACCCACAACCAGTTGAGCTATCAAGGTCGCGCAGACAGAGATAATGGGAATTATGATGCCAATGGCCCACTTCATGTTGCTGATTGTGGTTTCAAGTTTGGTTAGGCGATGTTCTAGGTTGATGCGGTCGTCTTGGGTGAGGTTGAACTGAGCTGGTGATGCCGCAGGAGCAGGTGTGGAGGATTGAGGGGGTTGTGATGCTGATATCATGTAACTATTGATTTTCGGCTTCGCTAAGCCATTCCCAGATGGAGCGGTCGTTGAAGCCCGCGTAGGCCGCGTTGAGCTTGAATACCACTCCTTTGGGGCCTGTTTCTCCAGCAGATCCATCAATACCGATTGTCTCAGCGAGGGTTTGGGCGATGGAGTTGCTGCGAATCAAGTAGCTATTTTCTGCTATCTGGTAATGCAGGGGCTCTTGATAGTGCTTCTCCAGTTTGCTTTTTGCACTGTTGGTGGGATCGTCTGTGATGTGGATAGCGAATACTGCCATCGCTTAACTCCTTGCTTCCCTTTCGGTTGCTCTAACTAGTCTGTTGTGACTGAACGGTAGCGGTCAGCTAGATACTTTATCTAGCGCGAGGCAACTATGTCCAGAGGTCGTTGTGCCAGAGTCGGTGGGCGAAGTTGGTGGCTGGCAGGATATCAATTCCATCTTCGGTTCGCCTTGGCCGGGGTTCAAGGCATACCACCATTTTGCGGATAGTAGGGTGTTCTTGGGCTAGAGCGCGAAGGCCCTTTAGGTGCTTGGGCGTGACGTTGGCGGTGGCTTTAGCTTCAAGGGCTACCCTCATGTGCCCGATGATAAAGTCTACTTCGATTCCACTGGGAAGCCGCCAGTAGGTGAGCTGCTCGTCTAGGTCGCAGTAGGCAATAAAAGCTGAGAGTTCGTGGAATACCCAATTCTCAAAAGCTTTCCCGTATCCGTTGGAACCACGCTCTAACTCCCCTCGTCGGGCTAGACGGTTTACCACCCCCACATCCTCGAAATAAAACTTGGGCCCACCAGCGAGGCGACGTTTGGCGCGGCGCTGCCAACGTGGAAGCCATCGGGCAATCAGCGTGTCTTCCATGATACCGAAATAGGCTTTTACAGTTGGGTTTGACACTCCGCACTCTCGAGCGATGTTGGAGAAATTAACCGGATCACCATCGCTTAGCGCAGCAGCGTCGAGGAAGTGAGAGAATGTGGGTAGGTTTCTAACTAGGCCCTCAGCGGCCACTTCTTCTCGGAGATAGTCGGCGATGTAGGAATCAAGCAGTTTTCGTGGTTGGGTAGATTCATAGATTCTGGGTAAGTAACCATGTTGGAGCATTTGGTCGAGGTCGAAGGCATCTCCGATTTCGCCAGAGGTAAGCCCGCGCATTTCATAGCGGATAGCACGCCCGCCGAGCAGGTTGGCTGCTCCTCGTCGCACTTTTCTTGCGCTAGAGCCGCAAAGCGCAAAGCTTAACCCGCGATTTTCGATCAACCAATGAACCTCGTCTAATAGGGCGGGAACTTTCTGAATCTCGTCAATCACTACCTGACGTGTTGGGTCGGGGCCTGATGCCTCAAGCTCTTCGCGCAGCAACTCGGGGCGGGCAACATAGCGACGGAAGTCATCTGCTTTCAGTAGGTCTACCCATACGCCATTGGGATATAGGAGTTTGAGCAGGGTGCTCTTGCCTGCTTGTCGCGGCCCCCAAAGAAAGAACGTCTCTTTGCCGGACTCGGGTAATGTGAGTGATCGTTTAAACATCTACTTTAAATTATCATGATATTTGAAAGCGGTGGTTGTAAATATTCTCACGTGAACTGGCCTATATGTTGGATTGTGCCTAAGTGAGTGAGCGCTGTTTGGCTTTGAGGAGAGCGTTCTTTAGGTATTGATCTCTGTTTGGTGTAATGTGCGGGGTTACAAGTGCTCGCAGGCTACAGGGGCTGCGGGGGTATGCGCTGGGCGCAGCAAAGAAAGGTGCTTTGGATGTTGCGGTTTGCAGAAGAGATTGTGTTGTTGATGTTGCGTGACGACAGCGGCAAGTTCACCAACATTCCCCAATCGGCGATGGACAGAGCCATAGCTGGCGCGGTGCTGATGGAACTTGCCATGGAGAACCGCATCGACACCGATCTAGAGCGCCTGATGGTGGTGGACGCGAGCCCTGTGGGTGATCCTTTGTTAGATCCCACCTTGGCCAAGATTGTTGCAGAAGATGAGCAAGATGCTCGTTACTGGGTGGAGCAGGTTTCTCGGAGTGCCCCAGCACTTCGTGATGAGGTGCTAGAAAGGCTGGTAGAGCGGGGCATCTTAGAGCGTCAAGATGATCGGTTGTTGTGGGTATTCCGCTCGCGCCGTTACCCCGTGATTGATGGAGAGTCACAGCGGGAAGTGAAGTTACGCATTATGGGAGTGTTGTTCAGCAATGAAGTCCCCAGCCCGCGCGATGTGGTGATCATCTGTTTGGCTCATGCTTGTGGCATTTTTGATGAGATCTTAACCAAACGGGAGCGAGATCAAGCAGCCCCTCGCATTGAACAAGTACGCAAGCTAGATCTCATAGGCCAAGCCATGAGTCAAGCCATCCACGACGTGGAGGTATGGCTAGCAAGCGCCGCAGTACAAGGGCGCGGCTTCTTTTAGTCCCTTTGTGGGTGCAGGTGCCCCATGCGAACTAAGCGTTGGTAGGGGTAGGTAGGTTGTTCTCGGTGGGGGAAACTAGGTTGGCAAAGGCTGCTTTTAGGGCATTGATGGCGGCTTGTTGATCGCTGCCGAGGCGTTGAGCTTCACAAGCAAAGGCTTCGGCTGCTTCGGCTAGTTGCCGCTCTACCACTGAGAAGGCTACGGGGGGTTCTTTCACTACGAAGGTGCCAGCGCGTCCGCGCCCTTCGAAGATTCCTTCCCATTCCAACTCTCGGTACGCTCGTGCCACCGTTCCCGAAGCTAAGCCCAACTCCTCAGCCAACAGACGGATTGGTGGGAGGCGCTCTCGGGGCTTGAGCTGCCCTGAAGATACCATAAGCCGTAGCTGCGCTCGAAGCTGCTCAAAGGGGGGCACTTTGGTGGTTTTGTCGATCCAGATACGCATGCTTGGATTGTATCAATGTATTGATGCATAAAGTACAATAATTAGTTGATGAGGCTATTTTTCTTGCATATTTCTAATGTCTTACTGTTTTTGTATTGACCTGATATGCTCCTCCTGCTAGCCTTCAAGCGGCGGCTAAGCTACTGGCTAAGTCAATGGCTAAGCCAGTGCAGCCAACAAGCCAGTGCAGCCAAACAGCTGTCAAGCCTTCAGAAAGGATTAATGCTCATGAAGCTCATCACCGCGGTGGTCAAGCCGCATCAAGTGGAAGACATCAAGGAGGCTTTGGCCGAGGTTGGTGTGCAGGGCATGACAGTTAGTGAAGCACAGGGCTTTGGGCGCCAAGGTGGGCACACCGAAACCTACCGTGGCACCGAATACAAGGTTTCGTTTACGCCTAAGTCTCGCCTAGAAGTAGCGGTGGATGATTCCACCGTTGCCGCGGCTACTGAGGCCATCACTACCGCAGCACGCACCGGTAAAATTGGTGACGGTAAGCTTTGGGTGTCCAACCTAGAAGGGGTTACCCGTATCCGTACGGGTGAGCAGGGTATTGATGCTCTTTAAAGCTCACATTGTTGGTCTAGCCCTTTAGCTAACACCCAAAAAGTCGCTACCACAGGTTGCAGACGTTGTAGTTCTCTGGCAACTTGGTTGGGTATGCGGTTAGGTGGTTTGGTTGCGATTGGGCTAGGTCTTTTGTTGGGCTTAGTGGCCTGTGCTGGTGAGGACAACGGCGATATTGTGGCCTTTTGTAGGTTGAACGAGGCTGGTGTAGGTGCTCACCTAGCTCAGAATGCTGGCGATTTGGCCCAGCTAGATGCTTTGCAAGATGCGGCTCCGCCCGATATCAGGGAGGTGGTAACCACAATCGCCAATGCTTCTAGGGAGATTGAGGAGATACAAGATTTGCAGGAGTTGTTTAGTCGTGCTTTCGACCTAGAAGAGGCCGTAACTCAAGCACGCCAGCAGTTGCAGAGCTATGCCAACGTGTACTGCCCCTAGCGTCTAAAGCGCAAAGGCCAGTGAACTTTATCGGTGAACTTGACTGGTGGTGTCGGGCTGGCCGGATTTGAACCGGCGACCCCCTGCTCCCAAAGCAGGTGCGCTGACCAAACTGCGCTACAGCCCGTTGCTAGATTCTTAGTGCCTAGATGCTTAGTGTAGTGGCTGAGGCGAATGTTGGCGCTACGATAATGCTTCTTCTAGACGGTCTCGCACCTTGTCTTCAGATTCGTCTAGGGAGTAGCTCAACTCCGACACCAGCACGTTGCGAGCTTTGTTGAAGAGGCTTTTTTCGCCTGCGGAAAGCCCCTTGTTGTGTTCCCGAAGTGCCAAGTTACGCACCACCTCAGCTACCTGATAAACATCGCCCGACTTGAGTTTTTCTTGATGGTTCTTAAAGCGGCGACTCCAGTTGGATGGCTCGCGCACATCTCGCTTGCGTAGCACGTCAAATAGGTCTTCTACATCCTCGTTGGCGATTGGCCAGCGCATCCCAACTTCTTCAGCTTTGTCTACCGGAACCGAGAGCATCATCTCGCCGTGCGCCATCTTTAGTACGAGGTAGTCGATTTTTTCTCCGAAGGCTTCTTTTTTCTCTTTTTTGATGATGGTTGCTGCGCCATGGTGCGGATAGACCACCTTGTCGCCTTTTTTGAAGGTCATATTACGAGCCTACGAGCTTGTCTGGGCGGGTTGTGTGTGGGCAGCGTTGAAACAGCATGCAAAATGTGCGATTAAACAAGTCACGCCTTAAGGATGCCATGAACGAGGTTGGTTTCGCATTTCGGGGGCAGTTTGTGTTTTGCGACACGCCTCTTACACGCTCACCTAAGGCTGAGAAAAGCGAACTTCAAAGAGGGTGGGCCAGCGTTTGCCGGTGATAAAGAAGGTGCCTGTTTCGGGTCGGTAGGCAATACCGTTGAGCACGTTGTTGCCGTCTTGGCGCGATGGGTGCGGCTCAATGAGCCCAGACATATCAGCTTCTGCAATTACATCGCCAGTACTGGGGTTGATCACAACAATTTGGTCGGTGCGCCACACATTGGCCCACACATAGTCGCCCACACATTCCAGTTCGTTGAGCGATTCTACGATGCTGCCATCTGCGCGGATTACCTGAATCCCACCCAATATCTCAAAAGTAGTGGCATCGCGAAATGTGAGCCAGCTAGATCCGTTGCTCATCACTAGGCGTTCTTCGTCATAGCACAGCCCCCAACCCTCGCCGCCGTAGGTGAAGCTACCGGTTTGTTCTAAGGTGTCTACTCGGTGGATTGTTGCGGTTTCGGCCTGCCATGTGAGCCAAATGAGGTGATCTTCCACTAGCGCTAAACCCTCTCCAAAGTATTCGGGGTTAGCGGAGAGTTGTTGGGTGGCAAAGCCGCTGTACAGGTCAACCACTCGTAGTTCTGATTTTTCCCACAAACCAGTGCTTTCATACAGCTTGTCGTTATGCCACAACAGCCCCTGGGTGAATGCCGAAGTGCTGTGGGGGTAGTTGGCTAGCACCTGATACGACAACATGACCGGTGCAACAAATCGGGCTGGTTCTGCGGTGGGGGTTGGTGCAGGTGTTGGGGCAGGGGTTGGTGCAGGCGCGGGCGCGGTTTGGGAATTGGTTTCGGGCGCTGTTGGCGTGAGCGCTGCGGTTGGTGCGACCGCTGTGGGTACTGGCGTGGGTGCCGCTGTGGGTACCGACGGAGGTGAGGTTACAGGTATAGGTGTAAACGGTGTAGGTGTGGCGGCTGGTAGGAATACGTCAAACGGGCTTGGGGTGGGTGCTGCGGGGTTTGTCTCAAGCGTGCGTGCTGTGTGTATTACCGGGGTTGGCTCAGGCGTAGGCGTGGGCGCGGGCGCAAGATCGGTGGCTGCTACAGCAGAGCTAAGCGCAGGGAGTGTGATAGGCCCGGTTATGGATGGGCTTATGGAGTTGCCACTTCCACAGCCTGTCAAAAGACCTGCCAAAAGGACTATTGCAACCAATAGCCGACAAGTGATTCTCATGGTCAAGGGTTAAATTGTGGCCGACTTTTGAGATCGGATGCGTATGAGACGGATAGACCGCTAGTCACCGTTAGCTGCCGATAGGGCTAGGGCGTTGTTGATGAGCCCGAGATGGGAGTAAGCCTGCGGGAAGTTCCCCAGCGCCCGTTCGGTGGCTGGATCGTACTGTTCAGCTAACAAGTCGGTAGGCCCGCCTAGCCCCAAATAGCGGTCGAACAGCGTACGAGCGTCGTCTAGCTGACCAATAAGCACGTAGGCTTCAATCAGCCACGAAGCGCAGATCAAGAACCCCCCTTCTAAGCCCGGAAGCCCATCATCGTGACGGTAGCGATACACCGTTGGCCCGTCTCGAAGCTGATCTTCAACGGCTTTGATGGTGGATACGAAGCGGCTATCTTCTGGCGGCAATAGCCCGCTCAAGCCTACCCACAACAAAGCAGCATCCACATCGCTAGAGCCATAAGCGGTGGTGAACGTTTTAAGCTGCTCGTTCCAGCCGTGTTCTAGCACATCGGCAGCGATGAGGTGGCGTAGCCAACTCCAGTAGGGTATTAGTTCGGGCTCAAGCCTCTTGGCGATCATCGTGGCCCTGTCCACTGCCATCCAACACATCACCTTGGAATGCACGTGGTGGCGCGGTGGGCACCTTTCTTCCCAGATGCCATGATCTGGTTCATGCCAGCGGGCTGCAACTGCGCCCACCACCGCCTTTACTAATGACCAATGCTTATCTGTGAGGGTTAGCTCGGCCTTGCACATTTGCCATGCCAGATCCACAATGGGGCCGAACACGTCTAGTTGCACCTGATGTTCGGCTGCGTTGCCGATACGCACCGGTCGGCTTCCCGCGTAGCCTGCGAGTTCGGGCAAGACTGCTTCGGGCAGAGCTTCATCGCCCACTAGGGGGTATACCGGCCTTAGCTGTTCAGGGCTTGGCAGATGTTCTACCCTGTCTAATAACCAGTCCAGTAGGCTGCTAGCTTCTTGTGTGCTGCCTAGCGCCAAAAGCGAAGCCGCAGACATGGCCGCATCCCGGGGCCAGCAGTAGCGGTAATCCCAGTTGCGAACCCCGCCTAGTACTTCAGGCAGGCTGGTTGTGGCAGCTGCCAGAATTGCCCCTGTGGGTTGATAGCAAAGGGCCTTTAGCACCAGCGCAGAGCGTTCTACCTCTTCTGCGGCGATTGGGGGCAGCGTGAGCGTTTCGGCCCAGCTTCGCCAGTGCAGGTTGGTGATGTTACGGCGTTCGGCTTCTGTTAGGGCCATGCGATGGGGGCGACCGTGTACACCTAAGCGCAAGATCAGCGACAGTGGCGTGCCATCTAGCGTTACTTCAGATGTTGCCGTTTGGTGGGGGCCATCGTTGGTGATCTCCCACTTCACGCCAGGCGACACCAAAATCATGGTTTCGGCTGCCCCTTTAACCTCAAGGCCCACATCGGTGCGTTCTAAGCCGGTAGGGGCTCGACCAAAATCCAAGCGCGGGGCAAACTCAATGCGTACCGTGCCGGTGCCCTCTAAGGTGCGGATTAGGTTGGTTCGTCCCGCAGGTTTGAGGGGGCGGTCATCGGAGCAATCTAGGTAGTCCACAACCGTTACATCCGACCAGCGGGTTTCGGCAATCATGGTGCTGTCTACATAACGGTGCGACAAAGGAGGGCTGTTATCGGTGCGACTGACCGAAAAGTGCCCCGCTCTGGCACCGCCCAACAAGCTAGCGAACACCGCTGGTGAATCGGCGCGGGGGTGACACATCCAGTTAATGGAAGCATCTCGGGTAACAAGCGCTACCGTGCGCTGATCGCTCAGCATGCTGTGGCGCTCAATGGGCAGGGCTTGTTCACCCATCAACCAGGCCCGGCGCCGTTCGGCCAAAAGAGCCAACACCTGAGATGCTGCGTGCGGCCCGCTCACGCGAGCTGTAGCCAGAGTTATGCCAGTGCCAACCTTAAGGCTGAGATCTGGGCCTCTGAGCTGAGCAAAGGCATCTTCATCGGTAGCATCATCTCCAGCGTAAATTACCGCAGAGGCAGACACGTCTGTTCGGATGCGCTCTAAGGCATCTCCTTTGCTGAGGTCTAGAACCGAGAACTCCAAAACCAACTTGCCCACCGTAAGGTGGATTCCCGGGCGTTTGGCTAAGCCGCTGAGCAGAGTTTGTACGGTGGAAGCTGCTATTGCGGGGTCGGCCATGCGGTAGTGAAAGGCTGCTCCGGCGGGCTTGGGCTCGATGATGAAGCCATGGTCTTGTCGGGCTAGTTCGTTGAGTTCTTGAATGATTTGATTGCGTTTTTCTTGTTGTTCTGGTGACAGCTGATCTGAGAACTCAAAGTGGAACTCGGTGCCATGACTGCCAACCAAGCGAATTTCTTCGGGTAGACGGCTGAGTGCGGCCAAGTCACGCAGGGCTCGCCCTGAGATGATCGCTACGTGGGTGTCTGGGGTAGAAGCTAACTGACGCAGAGCCGCCACCGATTCGCGGATAGGCCGGGCCTCGTCGGGATTGTCAACTATTGGTGCCAAGGTGCCGTCATAATCGCAAGCAACCAGCAATACCGGTGTGCGGGCTAGTTCTCTAACCCGTGCAATTAAATCGGGTTGCAGCACCGCATCGGCGGGCTTGGCAGCTTCGTTGCTAAGTGCATCTACATCAGATGCATCTGTTGTAGATGCATCTGTAGCAGCTGTTTGGCTAGTGTCGGTTGGGTTGGTCATCAGCAGGCTTCCAGTTTTGTCAAGAAGTTTTCGGCCCAAGCTTGGGCGGTTTTGGATAGCACCACTCGTCTCATGGGCTTCATGGCTTTTGCGGATTCACCGCTGCTGCGGTGGGTTGCGGCCACCATTGCCGATTTCAGCCCCTCAATGTCATGGGGATTCACTAACTCGGCAGTGCGTAGCTCGTGAGCTGCACCGGTGAACTCAGACAGCACCAACACCCCGGTGTTGTCGGTTCGGCTAGCTACGTACTCTTTGGCTACTAGGTTCATGCCATCTCTAAGGGGGGTTACCAACATCACGTCTGCAATAGAGTACATGGCCACTAGCTCAGAAATGGGATGGCTTTGGTGCAGGTAATGCACTACTGGACGGCCCATTATGCCAAAGTTACCGTTCACATCTCCAACAAGCTGTTCTACTGCTCGGCGCACCTCGGCGTAACCAGTTACCTGTGAGCGGCTGGGCTCGGCAATCTGTATGAGAGTGCAGCGATCTGGCGACAGCCTGCCCTCGGCTAGCAACTCCCGAAATGCCCGCAACCTAACCTCGATACCCTTGGTGTAGTCCAAGCGGTCTACCCCTAACATGACGGTTTGCGGCGAGCCGAGGCTTTGGCGGATATCTGCGGCTCGGGCTTGTACTGTGGGGTCTTCTAGAAGGTCATTTACTCGATTGGTGTCTATGCCGATAGGGAAGATGCCCACTTGAGTTGTGCGTCCCGCATAAACGATGGTTTTGCCGCTGGTTTTGGCTCCGGTTATCCGCGAGGTAGCTCGGAAGAAGTTATCCGCACCTAGGGGTGTTTGGAGTCCGATTAGGTTTGCGCCCAACAAGCCTTCAATGATCTCGTAGCGCCAAGGCATGCGGATGTACAACTCCCAAGCGGGAAAAGGAATGTGTAAGAAAAAGCCGATACGCAGGTCGGGCCGCATCTCCCGCAAAAGCCCGGGAACCAACAACAGGTGGTAATCGTGTATCCAAACTGTTGCACCGGGGCCTGCCAACTCGGCCGCTACTTTGGCATAACGCTCGTTTACGCTTCGATAGGAATCCCACCAAGTGCGGTGGTATTCGGGGGGAACGAGGGCATCATGGAACAAGGGCCATAAGGTGGCATTGGAGAACCCCTCGTAGAACAGTTGAATCTCTCCCTGGCTAATGCTAAGCGGGTGACATTGAAAGCCGTCCATCTCAAAGGGGTCTGCGCCAGCGCCGGGAACCCCCGACCAACCCACCCAAACCGCATTGGGGTTGCCTGCCATAACCGGACGCAGCGCAGACACCAACCCCCCGGGGCTGGGAACCCACTTGGTTTGTTCGCCCTCCCAGAGTCGCCTAACTGGCAGACGATTGGCTACCAGAACAAACTGCCATTTTTGGGGGCTAGTTACCATGTAGGAAAAATATCGCGTGGCAGGCATACCTAGCCGCATCTTGGGTTAGATTAGGTGGAGTGCCTGAGCGGCTTGTAACCCATAAACAGCCGCTGTTCACCTCGCGATTTGTGCTGCAATGTGTTTGCGGCCTCTTGTACTTTGTTTCGCTGGGGTTGGCTATTCCTGTGCTGCCAGCTTTTGTAGAGAACGAACTGAGCGGTGGTCCGGTGGCAGTGGGTATTGTGGTGGGTGGCTTCGGGGTGAGCGCCGCTTTGTCTCGTCCCATTGTGGGGCCCTTAGGCGATTCTTTGGGGCGGCGCTTTTTGGTTGTTTGTGGTGCGGTGTGTGTGGGCTGTGGGTTGCTGGGCAATCTTTGGGTATCCACAGTAGCGGTGGCATTGCTGTTTAGGTTTTTGACTGGCTTAGGCGAGGCCGCATTCTTTGTGGGTTTAGCTTCGGTTATTCAAGACAACGCCCCTGAGGATCGCCGGGGTGAGGCCACATCTTATTTCTCTGTGGTGGTGTATGTTGGGTTAGCTTGTGGGCCGCTCATAGGAGAGCAGATAGCAGACACGGTTAGCTATAACGCTGTTTGGATAACCGGCGGGTTGTTGTGCGTGGGAGCCACTTTGCTCGGTGCAACCGCCGTTCAAGGTCGCCCGGAGAAAGCCCCTTTGGCTTGGCCCGACACCTTCATCCACCGACCCGCCCTTCGCCCGGCGGTGCTGTTGGGCTGTGGGCTCATGGGCTTCTCGGGATTTTTGGCATTTGCCGAACTGTATGTGGAAGATATTGGCTTTGCCCGCTCAGGCTTGGTGTTTGCCACCCTTGCAATAGTTGTGGTGAGCCTGAGGATTGTGTTGGCTCGTTTGCCAGACCGATTAGGCCCACGGCGCACCAGCGCAATGGCGTTTGTAGCTTCGCTGATCGGTTTGTGGGTGTTGACCTTTTGGCAGCAGGTGCCGGGGGTGTTTGTGGGTGCTGTGTTTTTGGCTATCGGACAGGCGTTTTTGTTTCCTGCTTTGTTTGTGATGGCCGTGGATTCGGCACCGTTCAACAAACGCAGCCAGGCTATTGCCACCTTTACCATCGCCTTTGATTTGGCTGTAGGCATCGGCAGCTTCTTGTTGGGCGGCGTGGTGGCTGTGTCGTCTTACTCAGGGGCCTTTTTTGTGGGTGGCTGCTTCTCATTAGCAGGCTTGTTGGTAAGCCGTGTTCTTATTAAGCCAGATCGCTAAAGATGTGATTGATTTTGATTAACTGAAATTGCCTATTGACATGCACTGTTTTGTGTAGCAGAGTTTAGGTCTTCAGTTGCGCTTCCCCCTTCTGAACTTCCCCCTTATCGCGCTAAGTGCGCCTCCAATTATGCGAAGGGAAGTTCAATGCGAGGCGTTAAACCGTTGGTGTTTTTTGGGGTCTTTGTGCTGGTGTTGGCCAGTGTGGGTACCTCAGCTGCTGGACAGGAGTTAAGCGACGGGTCGGCAGCTACAGCCCAAGATGGGGATGTGGATCTCTGGGCTTGGGTGCAAGTGGAATCTTCTGCGGAATCGGCTAAGCAGCAGCCCGCTGCTGGGCTAGCCGCCAAATCCAAACCACGTTGCTATTGGAGGCAGGGCAACCTGTCGCAGTTATTGGCATGGATGAAGGTAGATCTAGGCGTTGTTCCCGACAACTTAGAGGTATACGTGTTCAAGTTCTGTCAAAAGGGTAACAAACAGGAACTGGTGAAGTTTTGGGTGTATCGTCCAAAACCCAAACAGGATTCAGCGCCAGTATCTGGTACCGATGTTGGCCGCATCACCCAAGAGGTGTGGGGCGAGCTATCTATTCCTGCGCCACACATCTTGATGGCACCGTTGCATGTGACCATCGTGCATATTCCAACCTTTGTGTGGTTACATCCAACCCAAAAAGCGCCGGTATCGAAGACGATCACAACCAACCTAGAGGGCAATGAGATCACCCTGACCGCTACCGCGAAGCCACGGCGTAAGGGGTTTTTGCGTATAGATATGGGCGACGGCAAAAGGTTGTGGTGCGATGAAGCCGAGGTGGTGCCCTTTGACATCTCCTACGACCCGTTCGATCAGCTTTCCAAGTGTGTTCACTTCTACCAGCAGTCGTCGGTAGGGTCGTTGGATTTGCGCTATGAGGTACGGCTCACCGCGTATTGGGAAGTATCGGTGAGCTGCAACCTAAACGGCCAGGCTTGTACTGGCCCATTGCCCGTGGTGCCTGTGCAGGCCCTAAACGCCAAGCCTCATCGCATAGGCGTGGCGGAAATTCAAGCACTAGGAGCACCTCGGCCAGTTATCTAGGGGTGTGATGGTGCTGAGGGGTGCGATGGTGTTGAGGGGTGCGAAGTTGTTATTCGGCAAAAAACGAGATGACAGTTCTTCGCAAACCGGTTATAGTAGAGGTTTCACTCAACGCGGGGTGGAGCAGTCTGGTAGCTCGTCGGGCTCATAACCCGAAGGTCGCGGGTTCAAATCCCGCCCCCGCCACTAACGTTTGTGCCTGTTGGTTGTGCTTCGTTGTTTTGTTTTGAGTTACCAATTTTCCCAATAGCGCGAGGCAACCGGGCCGAATTGGTTTTGGTATTTGGATTTGGCTTCGGTTGAGCCGTAGGGGTTTTTGGCTGGCGTGGTCATAGCAATAAAGGAGATCTGTCCGATCTTCATGCCCGGATAAAGCGTGATGGGCAAGGTAGCTACGTTAGACAACTCCAAGGTGAGGTGCCCGTTCCAGCCTGCATCCACAAATCCAGCGGTGGAGTGAATTAGCAAACCTAGGCGACCTAGCGAGGATTTCCCCTCTAGCCTGGCCACTAGATTGTCTGGTAGTTGCACCCGCTCCAAGGTGGCCCCCAACACAAACTCGCCTGGGTGCAATATAAATACGCCTTCAGGTGCAATCTCCACCGGTTCGGTGAGAGCATCTAGGTTTCTCTTCACATCAATCAGGCCCTCGGTGTGATTACGGAAAACCAAGAAGTGCCTGTCGATGCGTAGGTCTACCGAGGAAGGTTGTATGGCATCGTCTGTTAGGGGGTCGATCTGAATGCGACCTTGTTGAAGCATTTCGCGGATGGACACGTCTGAGAGAATCACAAAAACTTCTTTGGTAGGCAACTTGTTTGTATGAGCATCGGCTAAGCCTACGGCACATCACATATCCTACGGCACTCAAATCGCCTCCGTCGCTCAAATACACTATGGGCTGATGCGAGCAGTGGTTTTTTCTGATGGGCAAGTTCAAGTGGCGCAGGTAGACACACCGAAACCGGGTTACGGGCAAATTTTGGTGGAGGTGCGTGCCGCAGGGCTAAACGGTGCCGATATAGCCCAAATGCAAGGTCGCTACAACCCGCCCCCTGGGGCTTCTAGTGTTGCCGGGCTGGAGATGGCAGGTGAGGTGGTTGCCACAGGTGAGGGCTGTAGGCGTTTTGCTGTGGGCGACCAAGTAATGGCCGTAGTTCAAGGTGGAGGTCAAGCTGAGTATTGCCTCGTAGACGAACCTTTGGCCATGGCGTTGCCGCAGGTTTGGGCCAAAAAAGCCACACAAGACGAGCTATGGGCTTGTGCGGGAGGCTTTAGCGAGGTTTTTGCTACCGCACATGATGCTTTGTTTACCCAAGCGGGCTTGGCAATGGGAGAGCGCGTGTGTATCCACGGTGCCGCTGGTGGAGTGGGCACTGCTGCAGTGCAACTAGGCGTGGCTGCGGGGGCTGAGGTGACGGCTACTGTGCGTAACCCGGCTAATCGTAGAGCCGTTGGCGATTTAGGAGCAAAGGCCATAGCTCCCGAGGAGTTTCTAGATGCAGGCCCTTATGAGGTGATTTTGGAGTTGGTGGGAGCACCAAATTGGCCAGCTAACCTACGGGCGCTCATAACAGGGGGCCGCATCATGATCATCGGCGTGGGTGCTGGGGCAGAGGTACCTGTAAATTTGGCGTTGTTGATGGTGAAGAGGGCGCGGTTGTTGGGTTCTACGCTACGGCCGAGGTCTTTGGAACAGCGCGCTCTGGTAGCCCGAGCGTTGGAGCGTCATGTGTTGGCGTTGGTGTCTAAAGGCAAAGTAGCCGTGCCCGTGGCTCGCACCTTTGCGCTCAGCGATGCCGCAGAGGCGTATGAGTACTTTGTTGCCCCAGGCAAGCTGGGCAAAGTGGTGCTCATTCCCTAAGGGGTGGTTGTGGGGAGGAGCTTATGGTTGCCAGCGGAGTTCTAGGTTATCGCGACCTATTACGTATACGTAGGGCCCAGGCTTGTTAGCTTTTTGAAGGATTCGGTTGAAGTTGGTCTCTAGGCGTTCTACCATTTTGGGGCCCGTGATATTTGCGTTGTTGTATGCAAACACTCGTAATGTGGTGGTAGCTAGTACGTTCCGGTGATCGCGAATCACGGAGTAGTCCTTGGTCAATGTTATCCAGTCTTCTTGATCTGCCTTGAGCATCCAGTCTGGATCAGCAACTCTTTGGTCGGTGCCGTTGGGGTACACTTCTGTCATCGTCAGCGCTTTGTAGCCCTTTGCAAGAATCGCTTTAGCGATTAGGTGGCGTCCTAAACTTCGATCCAAAAAGAAGACAGGTGGGGGTTTGTTAGGCTGCTTTTTGCGTCGGCCAGATGGCACTTAGGGCTTCTTTGATGTGGTCTGTGGGGGTGTCGAAGTCAGCTGCTATGGAATGTAGCGGTTCGCCCGCTTTGGCTCGAGATGTAACTGCTGAGAGGGTTGCGCTTCCTTCGATGAACATCGCATCGCCCCCTGCCACTTCGGGTACTACACGCAGCAGGCGCCGGGTGGTTACAGGGAGAATAAGTTCGGTAGCCCAGGTGTCGCCAAAAGTGATTCGTTCTAGGTAGGTGTCTATCACTTCATGGAACACTCGCTGGCCGGTGTGAATCACGGTGAGTAGCCTGAGTTGCTTGTCATTGCTGTGGGTTGCGTAGTCGTACAGTACGCTCGCTCCATCACTGTATAACTGTCGCGATGCTAGCGCATGCGTAAGCTCTCCTTCGTGGGCGAGAATTGCAAGCGCCTTGCGGATGCGCTGTAAGGGAAGACCTGTATTGCGAAATGCTTGGATCACTGCTGCTTCAACCAGTCCGATGAAAGGGATTGAGCGTTGGTCTTCAAAGTTACTTTCTAATGCTGTGATAACCGGACTTTGATTTACTTGCGCGCAACCTGTACGTGTTTTTGCGTAGCCACGAGACCAAGTCCGAAGCGTTGAAGGGTTCATACCTACTAGTCGCGCCGCTCCAGCTAGGGTGTAGAGCCGCCGGGTAAATCGTTCGTCTTGGATGATAATCCTCCTCCTTATTTTAGGTAAACGATTTTCTCCATAACCTTAGCAGTGATATTTAGCTTGGGTGGTGGGTACTAGGGCACATTGTGGGGTGGTGGGTGGGTGTGGCCTAAAGTTGGCTCATTAGTTTGTGGCTAATTGGTGTGCAGGCGGCTAAAGTCCATCTGTATTAGCGGGTGTAGTTCAGTGGTAGAACCTCAGCTTCCCAAGCTGATGACGCGAGTTCGATTCTCGTCACCCGCTCTGTTTGCTCAGGGCTAGTTGGGTTATCTCCAACCGGGGCTACAGGTATTGCTTAGAACAGGCCCTGTACTTGAGCCACCTTGGCTTGCACCTCGCTAGCGCTGGCGGCTTCTAAGTTGAGCCTCAACAGCGGCTCGGTGTTGGAGGCACGCAGGTTGAACCACCAGTCGCCCATATCTACGGTTAGCCCATCTAGATGGTCTTGGGCGGCTTGCGGGTAAGCGGCCGCCACCTTAGCCAGCACTGCATCAGTATCGGCCACCTTAGTGTTTAGCTCACCTGAAGATGCATAGCGCTCTAGGCTGGCTACCAAATCCGCTAGGCCCGCTGGGTGGCGGCTTAGGGCTTCTAACACAATTACTGCTGCAATCAGCCCGCTGTCGGCACCGTAGTTTTGTTGAAAGTAGTAGTGGCCTGAGTGTTCTCCTCCAAACACAGCGTTGGTTTCAGCCATCACCTGCTTGATGAAGGAGTGCCCTACCCTGGTGCGTAGTGGTTTACCGCCAGCTTCCAATATGGCTTCGGGTACGGCTTTGGAACAGATCAGGTTGTGCAGCACCGTAGCGTTGGGGTGCCGCTCAAGTAGCAGTTTGGCGATGATTGCGGTGGTGGTAGACCCTGAGATGGGCTGGGCCTTTTCATCCACCAAGAACACCCGGTCGGCATCACCATCAAAGGCCAAGCCAACATCAGCTTGTGTTTTGAGTACTCGGGCACACAGGTCGCGTTGGTTTTCTGGCTGAAGAGGGTCTGCAGGGTGGTTGGGGAAGGTACCATCTAGTTCCGGATAGAGATGATCTAGGTGAAATGGCAAACTGGCAAACACCGCTGGCAGCACCAAACCACCCATGCCGTTTGCGGTGTCGGCAACTACCTTCAGGGACATGAGGTCAGCGGTATTCACAAACGAGCGAACGTGGGTTACATAGCTGCCTAGAAGGTCTTGAGATGTGAGCGTGCCTTTTGTGTGTGCTAGTTGGGGGCCACCAACTGCTAGTTCTTTGATTTGGTTCAGCCCCTTGGTGGAACTGATTGGTGCAGCTCCGGCGCCACACATCTTGATGCCGTTGTATCCAGCGGGGTTGTGTGATGCTGTGAACACTGCTCCTGGCATTCCTAAGCTGCCCGAACCGAAATACAACATGTCGGTGGCACACAGGCCAACATCGATCACATCTATGCCGTGGGCTAGGGCACCTTGTACAAATGCTGAGGCCAATTCTGGGCTTTCAGGTCGCATGTCTCGGCCCACCAAGATGGCTGTAGAGCCTTCTTTGGCAACATATCGGGCGAAGGCACCCCCAATGGCCCAAGCACCATCGGCATCTAGTTGATCTCCCACCGTGCCGCGTACGTCGTATGCCTTGAATATCGCATCAAAGTCGGTGGGCATATCGTTGTTAGCCTAACGGTGCTTATTGTTGATAGCGTCGGTCATACATTAGAGAGCCAACGTTAGGAGAGGTGTAGTAACTATGAGCAGTGGTTTGCCGCAGATTTTGGATTTGATTGCAGATGGTACGCACAGCTATCGGGTGCGTCATCCTGACGCTGCTGCTGAGGGGCGAGATGTGGTGTTTAGTGGACAGATCTTGGCGCAGATGATGATGGCCTCAGAGGGTGAATCTGATGGCACCAAAGTTATTCGCTCGGTGCATGCGGTGTTTTGTAGGGCAGGTTCGTACACCAAAGACATCACGCTAAGCGTGGATTCCATGCAAGCAGGCCGCACTTGGGCTAGTGACACGGTTACTGCCATGCAAGACGGCAAGCTGTTGAGCCGAGCCACCGTTTTGATGAACACGGTGGACGATGATCTGATGCGCCACGAACCAGCCATGCCCGATGTGCCTACTGCTGATGGGCTGACAGAGCAGCCGGGCATTGTTTTTCCTTCAGCGCAGTGGCGGGTAGTGCCCGGAGCGCCCGAGCTAGATGGCGTGCCTGTGCATCGGGCTTGGCATCGGTTTGGTTCAGATGTGGATTCGCAGGCCGCTAATCAGGGCATCTTGGGGTGGGCTACATGCGGTAATCTCATCGGGTTGGGTATGCGTCCTCACTCGCAGTTGGCGCAAATTGAGGAGGCCCACCGAACCCTTTCTACGGGGGTGATTGCCCACACGCTGCACTTTTTGGAACCCATAGATGTGTCGCAGTGGCTGTTAGTACAATCCAAAGCCACCAAAGCCGCAAACGGCAGGATTTATGGACGAGGCGAGGTGTTCACAGCACAAGGACAGCTAGTAGCAACTTTTCACCAAGATTCCATGGCCAAAGCCGCCGCAGCCCCCCTAGACTACTCCCGCTCCATGTAACCAACCCCCAACCTCCCAACCTGTTCTCGGTTCGGTGCCCGGGGTGGGAGTCGAACCCACACGCCCCCTTGGGGGCTGGGGGGTTTAAGCCCCCTGCGTCTGCCTATTCCGCCACCCGGGCTAGTAGTGTGTCTTACAGTTTAATTGAGTTAATTGAGCTTGGCCTGTTGGGTTGATTATGTGCTGTATGTGAGCTAGTCAACCACACTTACGCTAGCTAGCTAAACCCCAGTTTTGGGCAACAATATCGATTAGGTTCCTCAAAAGCTCTAACAGCTCTGGATCTGTGGGCAGCACGTTGGTGGTGGCTGCCACGGTGATGTCCCACTCAGGTATGTAGATCGCCCTAGTGCGAAATCCTGGAATGGCTCCTCCATGGCTGTAGGCCAAAATGCCATCGGTGTTTTCCACATCCACCCCGAGCCCGTAGGTGGGGTTGACACCAGTGGTGGTCATCTCAGCTAGCGATTCCTCGCTGATTAGGTCACCGGCGAACAGCCCTCGGAACAGCTTGGACACATCGCCGATTTGGGCTTCAATGCCCCCACCAGTCCAGCCAGCTGATTGGAGGAACTGTTGCGGGTAGCTGTTGGTGGCTATGTAGCGGTTACCCAGGTATTCCGCTTGGGCTTCATCTGGCACGTTGGTGAGAGCCGAAAATGCACCATAGAGCAGCCCACCGTTATAGCTGTTCACAACTTGCTGGGGCGGTTGCTCATTGGGTGGTAAATAGATGTTCTCAAGCCCTAAGGGTTGGAATATCCGTGAGCGAATCTCCTCATCAGCAGGATTGCCGGTGACTGCCTCAATCACCATTCCAGCTACTACGTGTCCGGCGGTTGAGTAGTTGTACTCGCTCTCAAACTCCGTTACCGGGCCATAGGCGGTGAAAAAACGCACTATCTCTTCAGGTGTGATTTGTACATCTAGGCGAGATGCGCCCAAAACAAAAAAGCCAGGATCAAAGGCGTATTCAACGAACCCGGCGGTGTGGCCCATCAGGTGACGCAGGGTTATCTTGGCACCGTTTTCGTAGGTGTCGTACCAGCTATCACCCAGATATTCGGTAACAGGTGTGTCTAGGCTCACCGCGCCCTCTTCAACCAGCGACATTATTGCCACAGTGGTTACCGGTTTGGTAACCGATCCGATACGCACATAGTCGGTCACGCTGAGTGGTTCTTGGGTTTTGAGATCGCTCACCCCCCAACTAAAGGTATGGGGTTCTGCAGCGCCTCGGGCGATGGATAGCACCAGCCCCGGAGCGCCAGCAGACATCATCCAATCCTGTGTGGCTGCTCCAATGGCTCCCACATCTAGCCCGCTTGCACGAGCAGCAGAGTTATCACCATCGGGTTGTGTGGTTTGGGTATCTGGAGTTGGCGAAGCAGTAGTTGGTTGGGCGGTAGGTTCAGCTAACTGTTGTGCTGTGGGTGTAGCAACCGGTGTAACAGCAGGCTCAGTGGTGGGGGTAGAGGTAGGTTTGCCAGCAGATGTTGGGGTGGCCAAGCCAGGAGTGCCGGTAATCTCGCCGGTAATCTCGCTAGCAACTTCGCCCGTGGCTAGCTGCGTAGCGGTTGCGGTTGCAGCGGCGCTATGTGTGTTGTCGTCGTTCCCGCAAGCTCCTACTAATAACGCAAGCCCAAACAGAAGTCCCCAAAGACATTTGTTGCCAATACAAAAAGGCCGCACCGTAGAGGCGGCTACAGGATTGCTCATGGCTCAAGGTTAGGCTATGAGCGATGGGGCGAATAAGCCACAAGCTAGTGGCGTTGCTAGTTGCGGTGGTGTTGGTGTGCGGTGGATGTGGCCTCTTTAGTCGTAATGCGGTGGTGAGCCCCGATTCTGATACAACTGCTTCAACAGAACCAGAGGAGGTGAGTGCTGCTCCGGTAACTGTGGCTACTCCCGACGGTGTACCGTTACCAGAAAATGCCATCGTTATAGGAGCGCTGCTGGCTACTAGGGGTTTTTTGTCTACCTATGATGAGCCAGCGCTAGTGGCTGCACAAAACAGGGTGGATGCCCTCAACCAAGATGGTGGACTGTTGGGTCGCCCGGTGGTGCTCCGCCACATTGATAGCCACACAGAGCTATCGGCGATGCAGAGCGGGGCCGAGCAGTTGTTGTTGGATGGTATGGACATGTTGTTGATCACTTGCGATGCCGTGTATGCACAGCCTGCCTTAGAGGCGCTACAGGGTTCAGGTACATTGGTAATTAGCCCTTGCGGGACTGATGATGTTTGGAACACAGGCGAGTTAGGAGAGCGGGTTTTCTCGTTGGGCACTCCGGTTAGCACCGAGGCTGCCATGTTAGCTGAACTGGTAACGGAGCGGGGCTTGAACAGCGCGGTGGTGGTTATCGATCAAACCAGCACAGAAGCGGTAGCGGTTTGTGAGGGATTTCAGCAGTTCTTTAGCGAGCGAGGTGGACGCACTCTGGATTTGTTGCGCTATCAACCAACCGACCCTGGTTTGGTGGAGCCGATATTGACGGGCTTGGCTTCTTTGAATCCGCAGGCCATCGTGTTTTGTGGCACTAGGTTGGTAGCCCCTGAAGTGCTTGCGCCAATTCGTGCTGCTGGTAACACCCAGCCAATCTTTTCTGGTTCCTCAATGGATGGTGACTACTGGATTGGTCGCGTGCCACAAGTTGGCGATTTTACGATGTTGTCTTATGGCTCGGTGTACACCAACTCGGCGGATCCCAATCCCGCAGTGCGCGACTTACTATCTAGTTACCTTGCTACTACCGGTTTTCGCGCGAGTGATGGACGGTTTCTGACCGGCCATGATGCTATTGAAGCCTATGTGCGAGCGGTTACCAGAGCGGGAACAACCGATCCAGAAGCGGTAACTTTAGAACTAGAACAGTTTTACCAAGAGGGGTTTGCTGCGGGGCCGGTAACTTTACGGTCGGGCTACCACGCCCCAGTAGATCGGCCTATGCGGGTTATCGTCATCCAAGAGCCCTATGCTGTGTTTGATAGAGTTGTGGAGTTTGCTCACGCAACACAGGAATAGGGGAATACAGGTATAGAACAGTGGAGGTTGCAGATTCAATACTAGATCTGATTGGTAACACTCCATTGGTGCGCTTCAAGCGCATTGGTGAGGATTTGCAGTGCGATCTGTTAGCCAAGCTAGAGATGCTAAATCCCGGTGGCAGCGTGAAAGATCGGCCTGCAGTGGCCATGATCGATGCTGCTGAAAAAGAGGGTTTGCTTACCGCCAGCGGAACTATCATCGAACCTACCTCTGGTAATACTGGTGTGGGTTTGGCCCTTGTGGCAGCTCAGCGGGGATATCGCTGCATCTTCGTGATGACCGACAAGGTTAGCCAAGAAAAGGTGCAGCTTTTGCGGGCTTATGGGGCTGAGGTGGTGGTGTGCCCTGTGGCCGTTGAGCCCGAAGACCCACAGTCGTACTATTCCACAGCTGAGCGGCTTGTGGCTGAAACACCGGGTGCGTATCGGCCTAATCAGTACTTCAACCAAGTAAACCCTCTGTCGCACGAACAGACCACCGGGCCGGAGTTGTGGCAACAAACTAATGGTCAGATCACCCACTTCGTGGCGGGCGCGGGCACCGGCGGCACCCTCGGCGGGGTTGGTCGTTACCTCAAACGCCAGAATCCCGATATCCAAATTGTGGCGGGCGACCCTGAGGGGTCGGTGTTTAGCGGGGGGTCGGGGCGTCCCTATCTTGTGGAGGGCATAGGCGAGGACTTTTGGCCCGAAACCTACGACCCGGCTGTAGTAGATCGCGTGATTCCCATATCTGATCAGGAATCATTTGATATGGCCCGGATGGTTACCCAACGTGAGGGGCTGTTGATTGGTGGTTCGGGGGGCACAGCGGTGGTGGCTGCTTTGCAGGTTGCTCAAGAATGTAAGCCAACCGATGTGGTGGTGGTGTTGCTGCCCGATGCGGGGCGGGGGTACTTATCCAAAGTGTTTAATGATGAGTGGATGGCCTCCTATGGTTTTTTGATTGGTGGGCATCCGTGCGTAAAAGATGTGCTAGATGCCAAAGCATCGGAGCTGCCACCTTTGGTTTATGTGGCCCCTGAAGATCCGGTGCGCTTGGCTGTGAAGCGGATGCGAGATAACGCAATGAGCCAGCTACCGGTTGCCAAAGGAGAGATGCCGTTGGCTGCCGCAGAGGTGATGGGAGCGGTACACGAACTGCAACTAATGGAGTTAGCATTTGGGGGCGATTTGTTGGGTCAACCCGTAGAGAAGGTGATGAGCCCGCCGCTAGAGCAAATCGGCATCGGCGAGCCCATAGCGCTAGCGGTTGCCAAACTAGAGCGTTGTCCGGCTCTTTTGGTGTTAGACGGTGGGCGACCTCGCGCTGTGATAACCAGCACCGATGTGCTCACATTTCTAGCTACAGCCAACACCCCTGCGGGGCCATGAGCACGCCCGATTCAAGCAACTGGGGGTTTGAAACTCGGGCCATCCACGCTGGCCAAGAACCAGACACCTCCACAGGTGCCATCACCGTGCCCATCCATTTGGCTACTACCTATGTGCAGCAAAGCCCTGGCAAGCACCACGGGTTTGAGTATGCCCGCACAGCCAATCCCACCCGCTTGGCACTAGAGCGAAGCCTGGCAGGCTTAGAGGGCGCACGTCACGGCCTAGCGTTTGCTAGTGGGATGGCCGCAGAAGATGCCATCATGCAGCTATTAGCCCCGGGAGATCATCTGATCTTGGGCGTAGATGCTTACGGAGGTACCTTCAGGCTCATCTCAAAGATATATGGCGAGCGTGATATTGGTTGGTCTGCGGTGGACTTGAGCGATCTAGATGCGTTGGTTGCAGCAATCGGCCCTAACACCCGTCAGATATGGCTGGAAACCCCCACCAACCCAATGCTAGCGATTGCCGACATTGCAGCGGTGGTAGATGTAGCGCATGCATCTGGGATAGATGTGGTAGTGGATAACACCTTTGCTACTCCTTATTTACAGAACCCGCTCCACATGGGTGCCGATGTGGTTGTGCATTCAAGCACAAAGTACTTGGGTGGCCATTCTGATGTGGTGGGTGGTTTTGTGGGTACCAATCGTGACGACTTAGCCGAACGTTTGTTCTTTGTGCAAAACGCCGTAGGCGCAGTGCCGAGCCCGTTTGATTGCTATCTGCTGCTGCGTGGCATCAAAACCTTGGGAGTGCGGATGGATCGCCATTGCACAAATGCTGCTGCTGTGGCTGAGCTTTTAGCTAACCACAGCGCGGTGAGCCAGGTTTTTTACCCCGGGCTTGCAGAGCATCCTGGCCATGAAACAGCAGTGCGTCAGATGCGACAAGCTGGCGGGATGGTGTCGTTTGTTCATGCCGGTGGCGCAGACGCGGCCATTGCCATGGTGAGCGCCACCAAGGTGTTTAAGCTAGCTGAGTCTTTGGGTGCTGTGGAGTCGCTAATTGAGCAGCCAGCCACCATGACCCACCTGTCGGTGGCAGATTCTGTGCTAGCTGTAGATCCTGGGCTAGTGCGTTTGTCGGTTGGCATTGAAACCACCAACGACTTGTTGGCCGACCTTACAGAGGCGCTTAGCTGCTCATAGCGAGCCGCTAGCTAGGTGCCGCAATCTAAACAGATGCGGCACCTACCGCATAGACGCTGCAATGCTCTCAGAGTTGACCGGGGAAATCATGCGGCAGCTTGTTGGTCTTTGAAGCGGTAGTACTCAGCAAGCCCGGTAAAGGACGGATGGCGCAACTCTGAAGGCCGGAAGCGAACAACGTCGCCGATGCGGTAAGCAGGCACGATACCGTCGTTGATGCTTCGCAACAAGATTGCGGGGCTGAGGTTTAGCATTTGGCAGGCTGCTGCTGGCCCGATGAGGTTGTTTGTGTTTGGGTTCATTTTTTCCTTTCGAGTTGTGGCGTATCTGAGTTGCGGGTTATAGCTCAGATAGGTGTTTTCTATTAGTAGATGCGCTCAGACCGATGAGCACGGCAAGCAGTTTGGCAAGGTGAATTACTAAAACATTCCCACTTGTAGTGGCAGTAGCTTGGGGGCAATCGCAAATGCTTCAAAACAACTGTGGAATGCTTGCTGTTGATTAGGAGCAATAGCCCTTTGAACAGGGGTTTCAGCGGTAGATTGGGTGGCAGGAAATCGTGCAGTGTTGTGGAGAAGAAATTGTAGATTTTTTTGCGCAAGACCAAAAAAGGATGCTTTTGGGTGTACAGGTGTACTTGTGAGGTGTTTGGTGGGCAGAATTGACCGGTGCAGCCCACGCCTAAGCTCGTCGACTTCATAGCTGGTTTGGGCAGCAGCAGCGATGCAGCTTCGCCCGATGAGCTTTTGGGTATCTTTTGTGATTGGGCTGACGCAGCCGGGTTAGATTTGTATGCCCACCAAGGCGAAGCGGTGCTACGGCTGTTAGCAGGTGACAACGTAGTTTTGGCCACGCCCACTGGGTCTGGGAAGTCTTTGGTGGCGTTGGCAGGAGCTTTTGCAGCACTAGCGCAACATCAAAAAGCCGTATACACAGCGCCGATTAAAGCATTGGTGAGCGAGAAGTTCTTTGAGTTGGCAGATGCGCTTGGGCCACGCAATGTGGGCATGGTTACCGGCGATGCATCTGTGAACCCCGATGCACCGGTGCTGGCCTGTACTGCGGAGATACTGGCACTGCGGGCGTTGCGTTCTGGTAGCGCAACAGATGCGGATCTGGTTGTGATGGATGAGTTTCACTATTACAGCGACCGAGATAGGGGTTGGGCTTGGCAGGTGCCGTTGTTGGAGTTAAACCGAGCACAGTTTTTGTTGATGTCGGCAACGCTGGGTGACACAACAGGGTTGCGGCGCGATCTAAGCAAAAGAAATGGCAGAGATAGCGCTTTAGTGGCATCGGTTGAGCGTCCTGTGCCCCTAGACATTGAGTACAAACAGACACCTCTGCATTCCACCATTGCCGAACTGTTGAGCACCGATAAGGCACCTGTTTACATCGTCCACTTCACCCAACGAGAGGCCACCGCGCAGGCGCAAAGCCTGACCAGCCTGGGTGTTTTGAATGCCACAGAAAAAGCAGCTCTGAAATCTGAGGTGGATGGGTTTAAGTTTGATACGCCGTTTGGTAAGGATTTGCGGCGCTTTGTGTTAGCTGGTGTTGGGGTGCATCACGCTGGTTTGTTGCCTAAGTACAGGCGCTTGGTTGAACGGTTAGCTCAACTCGGCCACCTCAAGCTCATCTGCGGCACAGATACCTTAGGCGTGGGCGTGAACGTACCCATCCGCACGGTGTTGTTCACCCGCTTATATAAGTATGACGGCAGACGCACACGGGTGTTGTCGGTGCGAGATTTTCAGCAGATTGCTGGTCGGGCCGGTAGACGGGGTTTTGACGAAGCTGGCAGCGTGTGGGTGCAGGCTCCTTCGCACGTTGTTGAGAATCTTCGGGCTGAAGCCAAGTCGGCAGCGGATCCGCATAAACGTCGCAAGCTCACCAAAAAGAAGCCCCCAGAGCAGAACTACGCCCATTATGACGCTGACACGATGCAGCGTCTTTGGTACGGCCAACCTGAAACGCTGGAGTCTAGCTTTGGAGTTACGCATTCCATGATGCTTAACGTGTTGGATCGCCCCGGCGATGGTTGTGCAGCCATGAAGCGGTTGCTAACCGATAATCATGAGCCCCGAGGTCGACAGCGTCAGCACATCCGCAAGGCAGTGGGCGTGTTTCGTTCGCTATTAGATGCGGAGATAGTAGAGGTTTTAGCCACACCTGATGATTTGGGACGGCCGGTACGGGTGCAGCTAGATCTTCAAGATGAGTTCAGGCTCAATCAGCCTTTGGGGCTGTTTGCGGTGGAGGCCATTGAAACCTTAGACACAGAAGATCCTAGCTATTACCTACAGGTGCTCAGCGTGGTGGAATCGGTGCTAGAGAATCCGTCTGTGGTGTTGTTAGCGCAGCGCGATAAGGCCCGCGACGAGCTTATGGCTGAGCTTAAGGCCACCGGAGTTGAATACGAAGAGCGCCTAGAGCGTTTGGCGCAGGTGAGTTGGCCCCAACCCGAGGTTGAGTTCATTCAGCCTGCGTTTGAGGTGTTTGCTCGCTATCACCCGTGGGTTGGCTACCACCGGCCCAGCCCTAAATCTGTGGCGCGTGATCTCCTAGAGATAGGCGACACCTTCAATCAGTATGTATCGCGCTACGGTATCAAGCGGGCCGAAGGAGTTTTGCTGCGGTATCTCTCAGACTGCTACAAGGCCTTAATACAAACCGTTCCCGCTGCTTTTGTAGATGAACAGCTTGGCGAACTCACCGGCCAGCTTCAACACCTTTTGCGTTCTGTGGACTCCAGCTTGCTAGATGAGTGGGAGCAGCTGCGGGTTCTAGGTGTTTAGGCCATCTGCGGAGATAGGGAGTTGTAGCTGGCCATGGCGGCACCCACGATGCCAGCGTTGTTTCTCATTTTGGCCACCGCCACTTCGGTTTCCACTTCTAACAGTGGCCCCCAGAGGTGAAAATCTTTGCTGATGCCCCCACCTAGTATAAAAAGGCTCGGCGAGATGAGGATTTCTAAGTGTTGTAGGTATTGGCGGACTCTTTTAGTCCATGTTGGCCAGCTGAGTTCTTGTTCATCGCGAATTCTCGCTGCGGCATAGCGCTCAACATCGTTTTGGTGACCAGCTAGGTAGAGGTGGCCAAACTCCATGTTGGGAACCAGCATTCCGTTTACAAACACCGAACTGCCGATGCCGGTGCCAAAGGCCGTGAAGCACACCGTACCATTGCGCCCTAACCCTGCTCCGTGGGTTATCTCGGCGATGCCCGCAGCATCGGCATCGTTAACGATGGTTACCGGAGCCCCTAGCTGGCTGCTCATCTTGTGGGCGATGTCTATGCCAGCCCACGAGTCATCAAGGTGGGTGACCCACTTTACAGATCCACCTATTACCGGGCCCGGAAACGTACAGCCCACTGGCCCCTTCCAACCAAACGAACTTGCCAACTCGCAGATAACCTCTGTGATCTCATCGGGGGTGCCTGTTTCAGGAGTGGGAATCCGATGTCGTTCCGCTAGCAGTTCGCCAGTGCGTGTATCTACGGGCGCGGCCTTTATGCCGCTGCCTCCTATGTCAATTCCGAATGCTTCCCCCATGAGCCTCGATTTCTGCTTGCGAACTTACACAACACTATTGGTGGTAGTTCGTTGATGAATCTTCGCGATCCACTATATGTGTACTAGCTAACCTAGTTGCCAATAATCCGCCCTAGAGCGTGTTGATAGAAGTCAAGGGCGATGCTGCACGGGTTGGCCCGGCCCACTATTTCTGAATAGGGCAAGGATGCCCCGTTGAAGGCTGTGTCGTTCCAGCAGGGATCGTTCCAAAAAGCCTCGTTTGGCTGATAAGGTCGCCACGGGCCAACGTAAAGGTAGGGCTCGGGGTGAGCCGCATCCCCTGTAGATGCACCGAAGGTGGCTCGGGTAACCGGTTGCGCTGTGGCATCGCCCATCTCTACAGCAACGTCGAAGTGTCCAGGCCAAAGCTGCACTCGGCTAGGTTGGCTGCTAGATACACCAGCGCCAGCGCTAGAGGCACTGCGGGTAGTGCAGCGCAGTTCCTCAAGCGCAAAGGTGGCCATGCCAAACCAGTCGCTGATGAAGCTAACCAGCTCTTCGTCTATGGTGAGCGGGCGGTTTAAGTCGCCTAAGGCCACGGTGTCATGTTCGGCTTGTTCGGCGTTGACGCTTGTTTTGAGAAACTCTGCGGCTGCGGCCAAGCTGCTGATGGGCTCAGCTTTGGTATCTTGTCCGCTTTGTAGCACCAACCAGCCACCTTGCACCCGCACTTGAGTGTCGGCACCAAAAAACGGTGTGCCGAACCCCCCTAGAGTCCAGCGCAGCCCAAACTTTCCGTTAGCGGCTTTGCGGGCATTGCTGATAACCCCGTAAGCCAGACGATGCAGATCGTCGCGTCGTGTGGGGTAGTGAGTTGGCACTTTTTGCAGTGTCTTGTGGTTGGCTAACCAACGAGGTGTGCAATAAGCAGCGATAGTTTCGTCGGATTCTGCTAGATCAGCCCAGCGGAGGCTCCCAGCACTAGTTACCGACACTACTGCAACATCATCACTTACATCTGTGCCTGCTAGCGCATCAACGCCGGCTATATCGCTAATGTGGGCTGGGTCGTCGGCAAACCAGGGTGCGCTGTTAACAGCTGGGGGCGAGGGCTCTAGCAGGCGAGCCACCCGACCCGCCCCAACCACAGCATCTGCTTCGGCTTGGGGATTGCGGTACAGCTTAGAAGCCTCTCATCAAGGGGCCTTGAGAGCGCTCGTTGAACACATCAGACATACCTGAGCCCTGAAAACCATCTGGCACCTGTCCGGTGGTGGCATAAAGGTATAAGGCCATCTGAAAGATGGCGGTAAGCGTGGTGATAACCACCACCACAAGTGCTATCCAACCAAAGCCGATGACACCCCCGATAACAGCCCCAGCGCCTCCAGTAGCAGCACCCAGGGCAAATATGATCAAGCCAGGTATTGCGGCCAAAAAGCCGATTAGGCCGAAGCCCACCTGTGCGATGAGGTTTTCACCCCAAGTTTTGCGGAGCAGTTCGCCAGAGCGCCGCAAAGATTGGAAGGGGCCAGTTTTTTCAACCACCAAGATTGGCACAACCAAAAAGGTTAGAACCCCCCAAGCCATGTTTAACAGGCTGCCCAAGAAACGAGTGACCATGTTGTCTGAGTTTTGGATTGCCCGCAAGATCATCCCCACAGTGGTTGCCAGAATTGCCCAAGGAATGATGACACCTAGCAGGGAGAAAGCAGTTTTGATTGCACTAGCGATGGTAGGGTCGCCTCCGCTGAAGCGTTCCCTAGCGCCCGCAACAACCGCAGTATGGAAGAAAACCGTGACGATGGTGATACCTAGGGCGATGACGAGGCCACCAATCCACAGCATTGGCTCATTGCCAGCGCTGCCCTCGCCACCGCTGATGCCGCTGGTGGACAACCAGATTGGGACACCCACGCCTATCACTACTGCGAGAGAGGTTAATGCTCCCATTATCGGCAGCAGCGCTAGCTCTCTATCGTGTTGCAAAACCGCCCAAGAAGCCTTAGCGGTGTCCAATGTGCGTCTAAATCTACCCATAGCCGAAATGCTAGCAGTTACCTAAGACAGTATGGTCGCTAGCGCTTTGTGAATGTGCCTAAGTGAATGTGTCGACCATAATGCACCCGAGGCCCTAATGCAGGCTCTAATGTAAACAGTGTGGGTGATTGGCGGGCATGGGCTGGGCTGGGGTTGGTGGTGGTTGCGGCTGGGGTAGCGCTGCTTGTTTCCCTCAACTTGAGCGCCCCAAATGCGGAGCAGGTGCCCAGCAATAAAACGGTTACAACTGCTGGCGTGGCACCCACCGTTATGTTGCCAACCGCACCAACCCCAACCGATGCCGCGCCCACCCAAACAACCCTCACCCCTACAACCCCAACCCCAACCGCTACTCCTAGCCCAACCCCTAGCCCCACCCCATCGCCAGAACCCTACGATGGCTGGGTAGATCCTAAATCTGTGGGCAGGCCGTACGGAACAGCAGATGGGCTGTTTACCTTTAGGGGCAACCCCACCCGCACTTTCTATGGCACAGGGCCAGCACCTAAGCGCGCTCCACGGGTGCTCTGGCAATTTAGCGGTACCCCCGATTTAGATTTGTGTTCTGAAACTAGCTGGGCTGAGGGGGTAACCCTTTGGTGTGGCACCGGTTGGACTGGCCAGCCTGCGGTGGTTGATGAAAGGGCGGGACGATCCTGGGTGATCGTGGGCTCTTTTGCCCCTGGCGTACATTTTTTGGATGCGGCTACCGGCACGCAACTGCTAGCTGAGTATGTGGTGGGCGATCTGGTGAAGGGATCGGTAACCGTAGACCCCGATGGTTTCCCCTTGGTGTATTTCGGCTCGCGTGACAATTACTTCAGGATCATCGCCTACGACAGAGTCGAGCCCATCCAACTCTGGTCGCTAAGCGCCTATGACGTGTCGCCTATTTTGTGGAATAACGATTGGGATGGTGCCTCGCTAGTGCTAGATGACTACCTATTTCAAGGCGGCGAAAACAGCCAGTTCCATATCGTCAAGTTAAATCGCAGCTACGACTCCGAGGGGCTAGTAGCGATAGACCCGGAGTTGGTGTTCAACAGCGCTGGGTGGGATCAGGAGCTGCTAGACGACTTGGGTGACGACAATGTGTCCATCGAAGGTGGGATGACCGTGGTGGGCAACACCTTGTATTTTGGCAACTCGGGTGGGCTAGTTCAGGGATGGGACATTTCCGGGCTAGCTAACGGCAGCGATCCGCAACGGGTGTTTCGTTACTGGGTGGGCGATGATGTTGATGCCACTGTGGTGGCCGATGCTGGGGGTTACCTATATGTGGGTGTGGAATATGAAAGGGGCAATGCCCGTAGCCAGCAACTAGGGCAGATGCTCAAACTAGACCCCTCGGCTGCTGATCCTTTGGTGTGGGCTACAGATTTGCGAACAGCTGAGGTTGATGGGGTATGGGCTACCCCGGCTATTACCTCTGAGATGGTTTATGTGCCCGCTAGCGCTGGTAATTTGTATGGCCTTAGCCGCACCACAGGAGAGGTTGTGTGGCGCAAGCGACTAGCTGGCCCTGTGTGGTCGTCTCCGGTGGTGATCGACGATGTGTTGATCCAAGCCGACTGCAACGGCACCATATACGGCTACGACATTTCTGAACCCCAAATCGAGCCCGAAGAAATCTGGCGGGTTACACCGGGGGGTTGCATAGAGTCCACCCCGGCAGTTTGGAACGGGGTGATTTATGTGGGCGACAGGCGGGGCAGTATTTTCGCCCTCGCCGACACCTAGCTAGCAACTAGGCAGCCCACCGTCAGCTAAAGGTGGTCAGCTACAGGCAATTCACCGGCCACCAGTTCCCACCGTCAGCTAAAGGTAGTCAGCTAAAGGTGAAGGTTCCAGAATCTAGAACCACACGGTCGCCTACGCGGGTTTGGAATCGGGCTGAGCCACTATCTTCGTCCCAGATATGCACGTCTAGGGCTTCGCCGGGCATTACCGGCGAAGAAAAGCGTCCGTGCATGGCTTTGAAACGGGTCGGGTCGCTACCACAGACAGCGTGCAGTAAAGCCCTTCCAGTAAACCCGTAGGTGCAAAGACCGTGCAATATAGGCTTGTCAAAGCCCGCAGCGGCGGCCAGAGTGGGGTCGGAGTGCAAGGGATTGCGGTCACCGTTGAGGCGATACAGCAGAGCTTGGTCTGTGCGGGTTTGGTAGGTAACTACATGGTCGCTGGTTCGTTCTGGAACAGGCGGTGGACTAGCCGGGCCTCGGTCGCCCCCAAAACCTCCTTCGCCACGCATAAACAAAGAACTAGAGGTGGAAAACAGCGGCTGATTGTCGGCTGTGTCTGTGGCATCGGTTTCTAATATAACCAAGGCTGCCTTGCCTTTGTCGTAGATGCCCGCAACCCTAGATACTGCGCTAATGGTAGCTTCCACGGGTAACGGCTTGTGGAGGGTAAGACCTTGTTCGCCGTGTACCAACATGGTCATGTTGAAGCTGCCAATCTTCGCCAAAGGGTGTTCTTCGGCCAGCAATCCGCCACCAAGCACCACGCTCATGGTGGGCAAAGCCTTTTGGATAATACTTTGGGAGTTTTCGGTTGTGAACTCCAGTTCAAAGCCGGTGGGGTCGCTCATGCCAGCACCCACGCCGAGGGCATACAAAAGGGCATCTTTGGAGGTCCAACTAGAGATGCTTGGTTGGCTGCTTATGCCAGCTTTGGATGGGTCAAGTGCCATGGGGACTCCTCTTGAGGTTCAGAAAACTTTAGGCAGCAGATAATAACAGCCCGCAGACCCCTAAGCTATCTAGCAGGGCTTTTGCAAGTCCTATTAGCAGCTATCTCAAATCAGAATAGTTTTATGAAAACTATTCATATAAGGTATCCGACGGCGTTTTGCAGAAACGTCTAACATTCGTAGCTGAACAGAGCAGCACTCCTCTATGGGTGCGCCTTATGTGGTGCAACATGTGGATTGTTACTTGTTAGCGAAAAGTAAACCGAAAAGTAAACAACGTTTGCTCTTGTGTTTAGACACAACAGCAGCAGCGGGAGATGGCAATGGAGCCTCGGCCTTGGTGGATGGAAAATGCGAACTGTACGGGGAAGAGCGACCTATTTTTCCCTCCGGCGGGTGAACGCCCCTCGGCTCGAGAGAGGCGTGAAAACGCTGCTCGGAGGATTTGTGGGGATTGCGTGGTGATTCGAGCCTGCCGTTCTTGGGCGCGCGATCAGCGTGAGCTTGGTTTCTGGGGTGGAGAGTCGGAGATTGAGCGGGCCGAAGCTGGCTTTGCTCCCTCCACTCCGGTTATTGGCTTGCGGCGCCATCGTACCGAGCGGGAATCAGCCTGAAAGAGCATCGTCTTCTCACGGTTCACGCCCATCCCGATGATGAAGCCTCTAAGGGGTCGGCCACTGTAGCCATGTACACCGACAGCGGTGTGGTGGCCTCGCTTGTGTGTTGCACCGGTGGTGAAGAAGGCGAGGTATTGAACCCGGCCATGGACAGGCCAGAGGTACTAGAGAACATAGAGCAGGTGCGTCGCCAAGAGTTGGCAGCCGCAGCCGATATTTTGGGTTACAGCAGCGTGCATTACTTGGGGTACAGAGACTCCGGTATGGAAGACAGCGAAACTAACTCCGATCCTCGCTGCTTTGCTCAAGCCCCCTTAGATGAGGCGGTCGGACGCTTGGTGGGTTTCATTAGGCAAGAGCGGCCCCATGTGATAGTCACCTACGGGCCCGATCAGCAGGGTTACCGCCATCCCGATCATCTGCGGGTGGCTGAAATTAGCAGCCCCGCCTTTGATGCCGCTGGTGATTGCGATGCCTTTCCCGAGGCCGGAGAACCGTGGCAGCCGCTTAAGATGTACTACGTCACATGGTCTGGCCTGCGCCTGCATGCGTTGCATGCTAAGTTTCAGGAACTGGGCTTGGAGTCGCCCTATGAGGAGCGCTGGTTCAATCGAGAATTCAACGATGCTTCCATTACCACGCGCGTGGATTGCTCTGCGCACTTCCACCGTCGCTCTGCAGCCCTTTTGGCACACGCAACGCAGGTAGATCCCGAATCCAAGTTTTGGTTTGGCCTAGCAGATCATCATGTAGCTGAAGCTTACCCCTATGAGGATTACGAGCGGGCCCGTTGTTTGGTGGATGCACAGATACCCGAGATAGATCTGTTTGCAGGAATCCACTAGGCAGATGCAAAGCGCTCAGTACCTTACACAGAAATGGTTTGAGCTGAACTATCAGGCCGCTTCAGCATGGCCCGAGCGGCCGGGTACAGATTGCGTGGCTAACTTTGAGGTGGTTGATGTGCCATTGGCTGCTAGCGGGCCAGAAAACCCAGATAGTTTGCTACACAAGGTGCCGTACTACATGGTTATCTGCAACGGCAGGCTTGTGGAGATAGCTGCGGGCAAGTTAGCAGATGCCAACGTAGGAATCGTTTACAAGTACGCCGATGCTAAGGCAGAAATTTCCAACGGCGATCACCCAGATCTGGCCTACATGACAGGGCGAATGAAGCTAGACGGCGACTATGCATGCTGGGTGTTTGGCTTGCGTGCGTTGTTGAACTCCGCCGAACATGCTACATATCGCTCGCATTTAGCCCAGCACACCAATTTCTAGTTAGCGTTTGGTGATTAACTAAGGTCTATCGTTGTTCTATGACCGTTACTGTAACCGACTCTGAACTATCCGAGGAGCTAGTTGGTGCCATCCGCACTTGGGTGGAGCGCGAGGTAATCCCCAACGCCTCTGATTTGGAACACGCCGATGAGTTCCCGCAGGAGATGTTTGCCCAAATGTGCGAGTTTGGGCTGTTCGGGGCCACCATCCCCGAACAATACGGTGGGCTGGGTTTAGATGTAACCACTTACGCCCGCATCGTGGAGGAGTTGGCGCGGGGGTGGATGTCTTTGGCTGGCATTTTGAACACCCACAAGATTGCTGCCACCATGATTCACCGCTACGGCACTGCTGAGCAACAAGAGCGGCTGTTGCCCACCATGTGCGACGGGTCGGTGCGCGCTGCCTTTTCGCTTTCAGAACCTGATGCTGGCAGTGACACCCGCAGCATTCGTTGTCGGGCAGTGCCAGATGGTGACGAATGGGTAATCAACGGCACCAAGATGTGGGTAACCAACGGCATGCGCGCTCAGTTAGTGATGCTGTTGGCTCGCACCCCAGATGATCGGATTACCTGCTTCATTGTGGAAAAGGAGCCTGGCATGGGCTCAGACGGCTTAACCGTTTCTCGTACCATCCCCAAGTTGGGCTACAAGGGCGTGGAAACCGTGGAGATGGCCTACGCCGATTACCGTGTGCCTGCTGCCAATCTGCTTGGCGGGCCACAGGGCATGGGTCACGGGCTTAGCTATGCTTTGTCTGCTTTAGAGTTAGGGCGTATCAACATCGCGGCGCGTGCTGTGGGTGTGGCCCAAGCTGCCTTTGATGCGGCAATGGCTTACTCCCAAGAGCGCGAAACCTTCGGCAAACCAATCTTTGAGCACCAAGCTATCAGCTTTAAGCTGGCCGAGATGGCCACAAAGCTGCATGCGGCTCGCCTGATGACCTATGATGCCGCCCGCCGCTTTGATTCAGGTGAGCGCATCGATTTGGAAGCTGGCATGGCCAAGCTGTTTGCATCTGAGATTGCCTTTGAGATCGCCTCCGATTCGTTGCGAATTCATGGTGGCAACGGTTATACCCAGGAGTATCCGGTAGAGCGTTACTTCCGCGACACTCCCTTGATGATTATCGGCGAGGGCACCAGCGAAATACAAAAGATGGTTATCGCTCGCAAGCTACGCGATCGTTACACCTAACGGTAAAAATCCACTAGTGTGCAAGATGGGTTAGTTTCTGCGTGTTGAGGAAATGCTTGGTACAGCTAAAAAGGTGGCGGCGTTGGGTGGTGCGGCTGATTCTGTTGGGTTTGTTGGGGGGATGGACGCTCACATGGGCACTGCAAGCTCCGTTGCGCCCTGCTTTAGCTGAGCGTGATGCGATAACACACGCCACAGTGCATGTTTCAGGTACGGCCTGTGGACAGTTCTCTGAGGGTGATGGTGTGGTTGTGCAGCCATCGCTAGTGATTACCAATGCCCACGTTGTGGCCGGGGTAGACACCATCACCATTAAAACCGTTGATGGTGATAGCACCACCGGCATGCTTGTGGGGTTTGACCCGGGCAGAGATGTAGCAGCCATTGCGGTACCAAACTTAGGCGTTATGCCGGTGAAGTTGGCCAGTACCGCATCAGTAGAACTTGATGGTGATGTTGTTGTGTTTGACCCAGACATTCCCGATACTGGGCTGCGCTTTGTGCCCTTTCACACCACGCGCCGGGTGTGGGATACCGGTCGGGATATTTATGACGCTGAAATTGAGGGTCGTAGCTTATTAGAAATCCGTTCGGAGTTGGCTGCAGGAGACTCGGGAGCCGGGTTGGTGAACTCCGCCGGGGAGTTAATGGGAATGTTCTTTGCGCTAGTTAGCGGACAAAGCAACGAAGGGTACGCCCTAGAAGCAGCAGAGATTGCTGCCTTTTTGGCTGAGGTAGAACACGAGCCACTGTCCACTCCACCTTGTCGCGTGAGGTAGCACACCTGTAAGTAGACACACAGTGAGCATCAAGTGGCTACACTGTGGCAATGGCTAGGCAAGCGGCAGGTGAGCCGGAGAACCGGATTGTGGTTGGTGTAGAGGGTTCTGGCGGTGCTCGGGCAGCTTTGCGCTGGGCGCTCAAGGAGGCTCGCCATCGCGGTGCTTTTGTGGATGTGGTTACGGCCTACACAACCACCTATGTTCCTTCCTCGCCTGATTTCAACTATCTGCCCCTTGATCCCATAGATCTTGAAGCCGAGGTGAAGCAGATGCAGGACAACGTAATTGATACCGTGCTTGCCGAGGTGGATTCTGAGGGTGTGGAGATAAGGCGCCGAATGATTAGAGGCCGCGCTGCCGACACCCTTATTGCGGAATCGGTGGATGCTGCGATGCTAGTGGTGGGCTCTAGAGGTAGAGGTGGCTTTCGGGGTTTGCTGCTGGGTTCAGTGAGCCAACAAATCGCTCAGCACGGCAGTTGCCCTGTAGTGATTGTCCGCCCTGACCTGCCCACCTAGAGGGCTTTAACTCGAGGGCGTTAACGACCGGTGGCCCGAGCCTGAGGCCCGAGCCACCGAGTGTTCAGATTTGTAGATCTGCTGTAGATCTTAGCAGAGGTGGTTATTGCAGGCTGCGGAGGCGGCGGCTGAAGCCGAACACCAGCACACCAGCTAGGGCAATGGCTAAGCCTATGATGGCTAGCATTGAGGTGTTAACACCGGTATCGGCGAGGTCGTCATCCATGTCTTCGGCCATTTCTTCAGACATACTGTCGCTTGTGCCGTCGCCCATCTCGTCCATGTCTTCAGCCATTTCTTCGGCTTCCATGTCGTCGTTCATCTCCTCAGCCATTTCCTCGGAGCCTGCCTCATCAGATGTTGCATCTTCCGTGCTGTCGTCCGCTTCGTCCATGTCTTCAGCCATTTCTTCGGCTTCGGCATCATCGGTCGTCTCGGTGGCAGCGGCATCATCGGTTGTCTCTTCGGCAGCGCCTACTGAGAGCCATGCGATTGCTTGTTCAGTTTGTGCTGCGTCACCTACCACCAGGAAAACGCCTTGGGCTGGAACATCAACGGTGATTTCTCTTTCAAAGGAGCCATCGGAGATCCCGAAGGCATTGGCCGTGAATACCGTTATATCCAAGTTTCCACCTGCTAACGCGCAGTGTTCGGCCCGGGCTGAATCATCTAGGTTGGCAGCGTTTACATCTTCAGGGATGCTACAGGTACCGAGGAATCCCCCCGATATAGACCACCCAGATCCGGTAACCGTAACCGTAGCCTCGCCCGCCTCGGCAATGCTAGAAGGGTTTAGCGTTATAGAAGGCCCGTCTTGTGCTGATGCGGCGCTAGCCCCCACCCATGTCACAAGAGCCAACGCCAACGCGATGAACACAAACTTGGACTTTTTCATGCTGTTGCTCCTTATGCCACGCTTACATCAGTGCGGCACCTACTCCAATGGATTGCCCTACCTTAGCGCGTGTTTTAGCTTGTGCGCATTATTCGCAAACTTTTTTGCTAAGTGTTTTTGTTGCCACCGCCCGCAAGCACTAACAGCATGCATTAACAACCGATGGCCCGAGCCTAAGGCCCGGGCCATCGAGTGTTTAGATTGTTGTTTTGTTGTGTTAGCTCAAGGGGATTATTGCACGCTGCGGAGGCGACGGCTGAGACCAAACAGCATCACACCAGCTAGAGCAATGCTTAGCCCAATCACAACCAACAAAGAGGTGTTTACCCCCGTATCGGCCAGTTCGCCAATGTTCACGGAGACGTTAGTGCTCTCGCCACCTGCGGCGAGTTCAAAGAACATGAAGGTCACACCAGCATCTGTTACCTCCACAGACTCTGTGGTGGTGTAGGAACCCCCATCTAGTTCCACAGCCTCGCCAAGACCTCCGCAGTACTGCATCATGGATGGTAGTCCGTCGCTGATATTGCTAACGTCACCTGTGCTACAGATTGCGAAGTTCACGGACGGAAGCGTAAAGCCCTCCGCCGTCACGGTGATGTCGTAAGTGCCCGGCTCAGGAACTGTGCTGGGGTTGGCAGTAGCCGATTGGCCTTGAGCCGAAGCTGTGCCAACAGACAAGAAGCTCACAAGAGCTAAAGCTGCCGCGATGAAGATTACCTTCGATCTTTTCATTGGTGTTGTCTCCTTTAACCTGCGTTGTGGGCTGATGCGCCAATGTGTACGACATATTATAACCACTGATGCAAGGCTGATGGGTAAATTAGCGCAAGTCTTACCTTGTTGGGCAACTTTTTGGGTTTAGGCCACCGTGCCCGCATCATGCAGCCGCCCTATCTCAGTGGCCGAAAGCCCTAGCACTTCTTCAAGCACTTCATCGGTGTGCTGTCCGAGGCTCGGTGCTGAGCCCACAAGGGTATCTGTGGGGTTGAGGTTGCTGGGGTGGTCAGCACTGAGGTTCTGAGTACTGGGGTTTTGAGCAAAGCGCAGAGGTGACCCGGGCGTTAGGTACCGGCCCGTTAGGGGATGTTCTTGTTGGCTAAACAGCGGGTTAGCCACAGAGCAGCGGGGATCGTTCGCAACCATATCTAGCATAGATTGATAGCGTCCCCAGCACACACCTTGGGCATCTAGTGCCTGTTGTGCCTCAGTTAGCGTGCGGCGCGCACACCAGCTAGCCACGAGACCGTTAAGCTCAGCTCTGGCTTGGTAGCGGTCGCCATCGGATCGGGTGAAGTTCAACCCGGTTTCTGCTTCTAGGGCAGCTACTTCTTCTTGGATCTCACAGGCTGCCACGATGGATTGCCACTGCCTAGCGCTCACCGCCACTATCTGAATGCGGCTGCCGTCTGTTAGCTCAAAGTCTTTGCCAAATGCACCGTACAGATCGTTGCCGATGCGGGGTCGCTGGGTGCCTAGCAGCTCTGCTTCGGCTACGTGGCCCAGCATAGATACCGTGGCTAGGGCAACATCTGATAGAGCCAAGCTCACCGCAGTGCCATCGCCGCTGCGAGCCCGCTGTCGTTCGGCTGCTAGCACGCCCAAAGCTGTGGTTTGTCCGCAGATCACATCCCATGCGGGGAGCACATGGTTAACCGTGCCTTCGTTGCCGGTAAGCCAGGGGTAGCCCATGGCGCAGTTCACGGTGTAGTCCACGGCAGTGGTTCCATCGTGGTTGCCGGTAATTGCCACCATGATTAGGTCTTTGCGGTGTTGGCTTAGGGCCTCATAAGAAAGCCAACCAACGGTTGGAAAGTTGGTGATAAAGATGCCAGCATCAGGCCCAGGGGCGGTAGCTAGCTGAGTGATGATTTCTTGGCCCCCAGGTGAGCGTAGGTTCACTTGAATTGAGCGCTTGGCCTTGTTGAGACCTTGCCAATACAGCGAATGGCCTTCGGGGGTGAGGGGCCAGCGTTTATAGTCGATCCCGCCACCGATGGCATCAAAACGAATCACATCAGCGCCCAACTGCGCCAAGGTCATGCCTCCCGATGGACAGGCCACAAATGCCGAGCCTTCTAGCACCCGCATGCCAGCTAGTGGTTTTGTGGGTTGTGTCATCTTGTTATCTTGCTCTCACTATGTTGTTTTGGGCGAACCGAATACATGCGACACACATAAGCCTTGATGCCCATTAACTGATACCCATGCTGTTAAAGAGAAAGTTGCGTTGTGCCAGCAAGAGGTTTTCGGCTACCTGTTCTTGTGGAGTGATATGGGTGACATCGGGCAGGGGCAAAACCTGATGTGGTCTTCCTGATTCAAACAGCGCCTTAGAGAGTTGCAGCGTGTGGGCTGCGAACACGTTGTCGTCTGCTAAGCCGCATATTAACAGTAATGGCCGCCTCAGCGTGGGAGCCATCTCGCAGAGGTTGGTTGCACGGTATGCTTGGGGATTGTCCTCGGGGTGGCCCAAGTAGCGCTCGGTGTAGTGGGTGTCGTACAACCCCCAGTTGGTCACCGGTGCTCCAGCTATGGCACAGGCAAAGCGATCTGGGCGAGCCAGCACCGCTAGTGCCGCTAGATAGCCCCCAAAAGACCATCCCCGGATGGCCACCCTTTCAAGGTCTAGGCGGGGGTGTTGGTCGGCTAGGGCATCTAGGGCAGCTATCTGATCTTCAAGCACGGGTGTGGCCAGGTTGCCTGCTACTGCTTGTTCCCATGCTGGGCCTCGTGCCGGTGTGCCGCGGCCATCTGTGATGACAACAGCAAATCCTTGGTTGGCGAACCATTGAGAAACCAGATATGAAGATCGGGTATGCACAACACGCTGAGCGTGTGGGCCTGCATACGGGTCACACAGCACTGGCAACGGGTGTGTTGCGGATGCTGTGTCTTGCGCTGGATACAGCACCGCGGTTTGCAGTTCACGGTTGCCCACTGTGACAAATTGGGGCCTTGGCCTTAGCAGCGGAGTAGCGGCGTTGGATGCGATTGAAAACCCACCGGTGGGGGTATACACGTTTACGATGTTCTCTGAGTTCTCTTGGTTGTGGCTCTCTTGAGCTGCTTGGTCTGGTACGGCGGCGCGGGTCAGCACGGTGGTTTGTGTACTGGCTGCGGCTGTGTGTACTCCGGGAGTGGATGTGAGCTGTTCTAGGGCGCCGTCAGCCGACAGCTGCCACACGTGGGTTTGCTTGGGATCTTCAGATGCACAGAAAACCACTCGCTGCGAGTTAGCTGCTATAACGCTGCGTACCTGCAAGTTGTCGGGTGTGGCCTGTTTGTTTTGCACAAAGAGGCTGCGGGCAGTAGCTGTGTCTTGCACGGTAACAAGCTGTTCGCCCATCCACGCCGGGCTGCCACCCACCAGCTCAACCCAGTTGCTGTTTTGCAGCGTGGCTATTTCTTGGGTAGCTCCTGTTGTGGGATCTACCTCCAAAATCACCACCGTGCGTTGGTTACGAGACTGCACGGCAATGGTTGGACGTTGGCGAGGTGCCCAGCTAGCTCGGGCTAAGTACTCGTAGTTGCGATGATCCCAAGCAATATCTGTGCGGCTGCCATCTAAGCCAAAGATGGCCAACCACACAGTGGCATTGGTAGTGCCAGCTGCAGGGTAGCTCACCGCCAGAGGTTGTTTTTCGGGGGTGGCAGGATAAGCAATGTGCCAAGTAGGTACTTGAGATGTATCTACCCGAGCTGCCAGCAGGTACGCGCTGTTAGGCGACCACCAAAACCCCCGGCTGCGGCCCATCTCCTCTGCGGCAATGAACTCGGCTGCACCCCAGCTAACGGTTGGGCTGTTGTCAGTAATCCTCAGGCGCTCTTGGCCATTGGCTTTGGCTTCTATCACAATGAGGCTTGCACCTTGCAGGTAAGCCAAGTGTGTGCCATCGGGAGAGGGGCGGGGATCAAAGGCTCCTAGCGTGTCGGCCATGATGGTTACTTCAGGTGGTTTGGCCCCGTTGTGGTGCTGGGCTATGTGTACTGTGCCATCCAAACAGAAGGCGATTTTGTCTAGGTTGGGTGTGCCTGCATAAGCCACGATGCCGCCAGCTGCCTCACGGGCCCGCTCCCGCCGGGCCTGCTCTGCGGCAGGCAGGTTGGCTTCGCTTGAGTTGGCCAGCAGTTCGGTTGGGTTGGCTAGCAGTGTTTCCTTACCGGTGCTGGTGTCCAAAACCCACAGACGGTTAATTGGATCGGTGCCAGAGTTGCTCCGCAAGAAGGCCACCCAGCGTCCATCCTCAGACACCGTAAAGCTGCGCGGCACACCCAGGGTAAACCCCTTTGTGCGAGCATGCTGACGGGGAAAGGCGGTTGTTGCAGAGCCTACAGATAACACCCTATAACTCTAGTGGAGATTGTGTCTTGAGCTATCCGCAGCTCAAGACGCATAAAAACGAAAAAACGAAAAGAAACAAATAAACGCATAAAAACGAAAAGACGCAAATGGGCGATAAGATTGATTCTATGGATGGTGTTCACACCCAGAATCCGTTTTCGCCAACGTTTGGGAGCACCCCTCCGATGCTTGCTGGTCGTAACCAAGTATTGAAGCGGTTTTTTGATGCGCTGGACACCGGGCCTACCCACCCAGATTATACGCTGCTTCTTACTGGCAATCGGGGTACGGGCAAGACAGCGCTGCTGAATGTTCTCGAAGCCCAAGTTGCTGAGCGAGGTTGGATGTTTATTACAGCGTCTGCGTCGGCAGAGTCGTTGTCTGAGCGGATAGTCAGTGAGGCGAAGCGTTGTATTGCTCGGCTGAAGGCACGACGAGGGAGTACTCGAGTGAGCTCGGTACACATGATGGGTGTTGGTGTGTCACTCGATGCGAGCCTGCAGGGGCCTAAGCAGTCCTCTAGCCTGTTGGCTGTCTTAGAAGAACTCGGAGAACTTTTGGCCCAGAGAGGTGGAGGACTGTTATTAACTGTGGATGAGTTGCATGATGTCGACCGAGACGATGTACGCAACGTGGCATCTGCTGTGCAGATTGTTACTCGGCGCCAACAGAGGCCGATAGCATTTGTTGCGGCTGCCTTGCCGCTCATTGCGGACACACATCTAGCTGATTCCCGCATGACGTTTCTTCAACGCTGTGCCCGCGCCTGGCTCGGGTTTTTGGATGAAGACGAAACCAGAATGGCCCTACAGCAACCCATCCTAGATGCTGGTAGCACCATAGACAACGATGCTATTGCTGAGGCAGTTGCGCTTACGCTTGGCTATCCGTACATGATTCAGCTAGTCGGATTTCAAGCTTGGCAGATGCGTGAAAATCTTAGTGATCCCATTAGCCTCTCCAACGTGCAGGCGGGAGCGATGGAGGCGGAGATGATTATGGTTGATCAGATTGCTGGCCCCATTTGGAATCGATTGTCACCAATGGACAGGCGTTTTTTGATTGAGATGCTCGCTGATGAACCCGACTCGTGTTTGACTGATATTGCAATAAGGTTAGGGCGTTCTGTTCAGTATGCGCGTACCTATCGTAGGCGATTGATAGCGGCCGGAGCTATTAGCATTTCTTCAAAAGGGCGAGTGCGTTTTTTGCATCACGCTTTACGATCTCAAGCTGAGATGGCGACTCGACAAGAGTAACAAGAGCAAGAGGTGAAAACAGTGCAGCAGACATCACCTACGCATATCCATGTACGCAAAGCCCACGGTGCCTTAAACGACGTGGTCGTAATCGATGGCGCACCTGAAGCCCATGGGTTTTACAACCACGAAGCAGTTAGTGCCTTTGTCCAGGCGCTAAGCGACAGGGCAAATAGCTTAGGTGGGGCAGACGGTGTGTATTTTGTTGATCGCAGTTCCGAGTTGCCTATTGCAAAGTACTACAACTCTGATGGAACCGCAGCTGAGTACTGCGGTAACGGATTGAGGTGTGTCGGGAGGTACCTACTCGAAGCTACTGGCGAGAAGCAGGCAACGGTCATATCTGGGGGTACAACCTTTGAGGTGTCCAGATTGCCTACGGCCGATCATGGTACCCACAACATTAGCGTTCGTGCGTTAGATGGATTGGCGGTCAAACCGAATGCTGCCCAACTCAGCATTGATCGTGTTGATCTCAACTTCACGCTTGTCCTAGCACCCAACCCGCATCTTGTGGCTGTTGTCGGTTTGCCCGAAGCCAGATTGGGGGTGGATGATTTGCTCCTCACAGCCGCGCAGAAAGTTCGTAGGCAGCCCAGCTTCGCAGCGGGGGTGAACGTGTCGTTAGCTGTTTGCCACTCTCATGGGGATACTCCGAGTTGGATCATCCGAACTGATGAGCGGGGTGTGGGGCTTACCTCATCATGTGCGTCAGGTGCTGTTGCTGCTGTAGCCACTCTTGTAACGCTTGGTTATGAGCAGTTAGACAGAGAAGTCATAATGCGAAATGTTGGGGGGCCTATTGCTGTGTGTGTTGAAGAGCGTGATGGGGCGCTATTCCCCACGCAATCGGGAAATGCTACGTGGGTATTGGATTCGACAGTGTCTGTCGCCAACCCATCTGTTGCAAACTCTCCAACTTACCATCTAACTTTTGGCAACTTTACAACCTTTGATGATGAGCTGTCATCAGCCAAATCGCTTTATTGGAACAATGCCAGTTATCTGCGTGAAGTAGGTGTTGAGGTAAAAGAAGAAGAGTTCCAAGCCAGAGCTAATCCGCGTGGAGTTGCGGGTTAGGTGTGGGTGGGAGCGGTGTAGACCAGAGCATAACCTGCAATCTTTCTAGCGCTAAGCTAACTTTCTATTAGTGGCATTAGAAAGATTGTGGGCTCCGTGGCGGAGTATTTATGTTGCCGGGCTGGACGGCGGTGATTCTGATCCCGATGCCGCTGCTGATTCTGATGCAGGCCAAGATGAAGGTACTTTGTTTGAGCGCATCTTGGCTGCTTGTGAACCTGATGAAAAAACTGGCATTTTGTGGCGCGGGCGGAGTTGCTTTGTGGTGCTGAACGCTCACCCGTATGGCAGTGGGCATTTGATGGTGGTGCCCAATCGCCCTGTAGTCGATTTGGGTGACCTCACAGAATCTGAAAGCCAAGAGTTATGGCGCACGGTGACCACCGCAGTGGCAGCCATTCGGCGGGCGTATAACCCTGAGGGCATTAACGTGGGCATCAACATTGGTGTCGCAGCCGGTGCGGGGGTGCCAAATCACCTGCATGTTCACTGCTTGCCCCGTTGGCAAGGCGATACTAACTTCACCACTACGGTGGCTGAGACGCGCGTTTTGCCTGAACCGTTGAGTGAATCTTGGGCCAAGTTGAAGCGCGCTTGGGACGAATCCTAAGCCTGCACAAAGTAACCTAAGCGCGCGCCAAGTAACCTGTAGTGGCGTGCCCAATTCTCAAAATGCTGATGCCGAAATTACCGATGAACTCCCTCAAGACCTAAACGTTAGTGCTTATGTGGGGCCCTATCTGTTTCCCAACAACAGCCGCCGGCGCATTCCAGCGATTATCTATCTATCTATTGCTGCGGTTTGTGTTGTGTTGTGGGCTGTGGCCTCTCACAGTTCTTTAGTGAACAGTGGGTTTTTGGTCACTGGCATAGCCTTAGCAGCTTTTGGGATCTATGGGCTGGTGTGCGGCAGGGAGCTGAAGATAGATGAAACAGAAGCCCTAGTTGTGGCGGTGGGGGCTGTGGGGTTTCCTGTGGGCCATGCTTCGGCTCAGATGGGTTGGCGAGGCTGGTTTAGTCGACCCATCTGGCGCATTCTGCTTTACTCCAATGAACCTCAACCGGCTCAGCGAGGTTTGGTGTTTGTGGATGGCGTTAGCGGTGCGGTTATCGATCAGCTAGTGCAACCCAACCCCGAAGACTGGGCCGATTTTGACGCTGATGTTGAAGTAGATTTGGGCGCTGATGTTGACGCAGGTTGAGGTTTGCTAACCAATGTTTGACGGCAACTGGCGCTCGGCTGTGAACCGAATCTTAGACCCGTTAGGTGCTGTGGCCTATCGGGTTGGTTTGGGTGCTAATGCTGTCACCGTAGCCGGGTTAGGTTTTTCGGCTGCCGCAGCGGTGTTTATTGGCCGTGGTGAGCTGATCTGGGGTTTGGTTTTATTGATTTGGGCTGGATTGTGTGATGCGCTAGATGGCCCAATCGCTAAAGCTGCCAACAGCAGTTCGGTGAGGGGTGCTTTTTTTGACTCGGTTTGCGACCGAGCTAGTGATGCTTTGTTGTTTGCAGGGGTGGCTTGGTACTTGGGTGCCACCGAGCCGGGCCGAATCTTTATGTTGCCGGTTGCATTGATGGCAGTGGCCATGTTGGTTTCTTATCAGCGTGCCAAAGCTGAATCTTTGGGGCTAGATGCCAAAGGCGGGCTCATGGAGCGGGCCGAGCGTTTTGTGGTGTTAGGCGCAGGGTTGGCGTTTAGCGTGATCTTGATACCGGTACTTTGGGTGATGTTAGGGCTAACCGCCGCTACTGCGCTGTATCGCTTCGCTAAGGTTTGGCGTCAGACCGATGCGGTGTCTAGCTAGGGTGCTTGGTTGGTGATTCGCTCAGATGAGTTGATCTATCGTGGTGGGGCAGTTCTGGCGCGGCGATTGCCTCGAACCATTGGGGCTGGGCTCACCCGTTTTGTGAGCAACAGCGCTTATCGTGTGTTGCCTGAGCGTCGTTTCATCACCGAACGCCGTTTGCGGCGAGTTTACGGCTCGGAGGTGAGCGGTGCAGAGCTAGCTGCGATGGGGCGGGCATCTTTTGGTTCCTATGCTCGCTATTGGTACGACGGGGCTCGTATTTGCAACCTTGCAGACACAGAAATTGAAGCGGGCTTTGGTGTGGAGGGATTTGAGCATATCCAAGCAGCTCTAGAGACTGGCGTTGCGCCCATCTTGGCGCTTCCTCATCTAGGAGGTTGGGAGTGGGCGGGAGCTTGGATGGCTCGGATAGCTGGCTATCCGGTTATTTCGGTGGTTGAGCCTCCTACGAATCGGCGGCTTTTTGAGTGGATGGTTACCCAGCGGCAGCGTTTGGGCATCGACATCTTGCCTTTGGGGGCCGATGCCGCAACTGCGCTTATTAAGTCTGTTCGCAGTGGGCAGGTGGTGTGCTTGCTCTCGGACAGACAGGTGGGGAGCGGCGGTGTGGAGGTGGAGTTCTTTGGGGAAAAAACGTTGCTGCCAGCAGGTCCTGCTGCGATAGCCCTGCGAACCGGGGCGGCCCTTTTACCCACTGCGGTATATCAACACCCAAGCCATCCACAAACACAGCACAGGGCTGGTAGATACTCCTTAACCCGACACAGGGCTAGGGGGCACAGGGCTAGAGGTCACAGGGCTAGAGGGCACAGGGCTGTTGTGTTGCCTCCCGTTGCGGCGCAGCGTGAGGGGCGCTTGCGGGCCGATGTTGCCCGTGTCACGCAAGATCTAGCCCGATGCTTAGAACAGCTAATTCTTGTTGCACCAGAGCAATGGCATCTCATGCAACCCAACTGGCCCAGCGACCATCAAGCGGTGGAGCAGTTCCGCAAGCAACGCCGCAAGAGTCGCCAGCGGCCCTAGTGTGGAGGCTTAGGCAAAGATGAGGGTTGGCCTTGTGTGCCCGTACTCGCTCACCATCCCTGGGGGTGTACAGGGCCAAGTGATGGGCTTAGCAAGGTCTTTGCGCCGCATGGGTGTTGAGGCTCGTGTGCTGGCCCCCTGTGATGGCCCTCCGCCTGATGAGTCTGTTACCCCGTTGGGCAACAGCTTGCCAACTGCCGCAAATGGTTCCATTGCACCTTTGGCCCCCGATCCCCCGGCGCAGTTTCGCACCATTCAGGTGCTACGTAATGAGCATTTCGACGTGCTGCACCTGCATGAACCCTTAGCGCCCGGGCCTACCAATACCGCAGCGGTGTTCAAGTCGGCCCCACTTTTGGGCACCTTTCATCGGGCTGGGCATAGTACTTCTTATGAGGTGCTTGGCCCGCTGGTGCGTTGGGTGGTGAATCGCTTAGACCACCGTTGTGCTGTCTCTCAAGACGCTAAGGATCTCGCCATGCAGCAGTTGGGCGGCAGTTATGAGCTTGTGTTCAACGGCGTGGAGTTGCAGTCTCCTTTGGGTGAGCTTGTGGAAACGGTAGCGCCTACCATTTTCTTTGTGGGTCGACACGAACCCCGCAAGGGCTTAGAGCATCTGATTGGTGCGCTGGATCATTTGCCTAGCAACCTTCAGCTTTGGGTGGGCGGTGAAGGCCCAGAAACAGCCAGGCTAAAAGCCAAGACTGCCAACGACCAGCGTGTGGTTTGGCTGGGGCAGATCTCCGATGCTGAAAAGCAAGCCCGATTGCGTAGCGCAGATGTGTTTTGCGCTCCCTCTTTGTATGGAGAGTCTTTTGGGGTGGTGCTTTTGGAGGCCATGGCTGCGCGCACGCCCATAGTGGCTTCACATTTAGGTGCATACGCAGTTGTGGCTCGACCGGGTCAAGACGCTTTGTTAGCCAAGCCTGCAGACCCTGTGGCTTTAGCTGCTGCCCTTAATCAGGTGTTGTTTGACGCTGCTGCTGCTAAAGATTTGGTGGAATCGGGTTGGCAACGCGCAGCTGAGTTCTCTATGGATAACTTGGCGGCTCGCTACGTTGAGATATACACAGACTTAGCCGCCCGCCGTACGGTGCGCAGCGCACAGTATTCCCGCTAAATTGGTATCAGCTTTATGTTGTTGCAGTCAGAATCTAGCCCAAACACTTGGGCTCCAATTAATGTTCGTCAGCGGAGATCGGTGCTGTTGGTGGGAGCTGTTGGTTCGCTTGTTGGTTCCTGTGCGCTAGTTGTGGGCCTTGTAGTGGGGTTGGCTTGGTATTTGGCTGTAGTTCTGTTTGTGCTGCTAGGCGTTCTGGCAGGGGTGGTTATGCAACGCATGGCTTGGGTTGTAGCGTTACGATTTCTTGGCGGGCGGGAACCTCAACTAGTTGCCGAGGAGTCTTTGAACACCGCTTTAGAGGGGTTGTGCTTGAGCCACGGTTTGCCCATGCCTCAAGTGCGGCTAATTCACGCCGAAGCCCCGAACGCCTTAGCGGTAGCTCGTTCTGGCGAACAAGCTGCGATAGTAATCACAACCGGCATGCTAGAACAGCTAGAGCGCATTGAGTTAGAGGGTGTGCTAGCGCATTTGCTTTGTCGGATTCGGCGAGGTGATGCAGCTTTTGACACCTTAGCTGGAGTGCTCATGGCATGGCCCTTAGCTAAGCTGCCCTCGCTGCGCCACAAGATAATGAACAAGGTGGTGCCAGCAGGTCGCAGCTTGCAAGCCGACTTTGATTCGGTGGTGCTCACCAGATATCCCCCTGGGCTGCTGCGTGCTCTCAATGCGATTGCTGCTTGGCCCGATAGTTGTCACAGTGCTTCAGTACCATCGCAAACTGTGATAGCGCTACATATATGGATTCATGGGCCAGATTGGGGTATCGGCGACACAATTCGTCATCCCAGTTTGTGTACTCGCATTGCCGCTTTGGGTGAGTTGTGATGAGAGGGTTAGCTCGGTTTGATTTTGTGGGCAGCCCTTGGCGGTTGTACTTCAGGGTTGTTGCGTTGCTTGTTGGAGCCGTGTTGTTGGTTGCAGCTTGCGGGGAGTCTGGCCAAGAAACTTCAGGTGAGGGCACTGTAGTTCCATCTGCTGAATCTTCTGCTGCGTCAACTCAGGTTGTCAACCCACCCCAGGGCTCTGGTGCAACGCCAGTTCTTACCCCAACTCTAGGTGCTGCCTCAACCCCTACACCGGTTGTGGATGCACAACCCACACCACAGCCAGTTTGGTCTGGGCCAGCTGAGCCGCTTACCGGCAAACCCTTAGCAGACCCCAGCATTATGGAGCGTCCTGCTTTGGCAGTAAAAATTGGCACAAGCAGCGTGGGCCGCCCTCAAAGCGGCATCAATCAGGCAGACATTATTTTGGAGTTTAGGGTGGAGTCTATTACCCGGCTCATGGCGATTTTTCACAGCCAACATGCTGAACCTTTGGGCCCGGTTCGCTCAGCCCGCAGTTCCGACCCAGATATTTTAGCCAACTTCGGCCAACCAGTTTTTGGGCACTCAGGTGCCAACCCTGGAGTGTTGCGGCAGGTGGCGGCGGGTCAAAGCCAGGGCAAGCTCTATGAGCTGCGTTGGGATAACCTGCCCACTGGTTATTGGCGTGTGGGAGATCGGGTGCCGCCGTGGAATCTTTACACCTCTACTTCGGCAATCTGGGATGCAGCACCCGATACCCTAAAAGCTCCTGAGCCCTTGTTTCAGTATCGGCTCAGCAGCGAAGCCCTACCCGCTGGTGCTGAGCCCGCAGCGGGGGTTGAAATTCGTTACCTCGGAGGTACGGTGGTGTACTTCGTGTGGGATGCTGAGCTAGGTGGCTGGGCTCGTTGGCAAGACGATACACCTCACGTGGATCAGCCGCGTAACGCCAATGGCACGATTGATTATTCGGGCCAGTCGGCGCAGGTAGCGCCCGCCAACGTGGTGGTGTTGCAAACCGCTTACACCAGCAGTTCTATCTGTAGCTACTGCCCTGAGGCCATCACCGTAGATGCACAAGGTGGTACGGCTATGGTGTTTACTGATGGTCATTTGATTCGGGGGCGTTGGACTCGTGAGTCGGCCGCTGGGCCATGGCGGATTACAGACAATGCTGGCAATCTGGTGCGGCTTATCCCAGGACAAACCTTTATTGCGTTACCCGGTGGGGACACGTTTGTGATGGTGTCCGAATTTGCTGAAGCTCTGCTAGAGGGTCGCTAGGGGGTTGTGAGGAGTGCGGTGGTGTGGCTTGGGTTTAAACCAATGTTTTTGCAGCGTCTGTAGGGCTCTAAACTGCTACGCAGTGTTCTAGACTGACAAGCATGGTTGGGGAATCAATGACGAATCGAGAAACTGGAACTGTCTTGGTCAAGCGAGGCTTGGCTGAGATGCTAAAGGGAGGAGTGATCATGGATGTGGTCACTCCTGAACAGGCCAAAATTGCCGAAAATGCTGGCGCGTCGGCTGTGATGGCCCTAGAGAGGGTGCCTGCGGATATTAGGCGTGATGGTGGGGTTGCTCGCATGAGCGACCCTGAGATGATCTCGGGTATCCAAGCAGCTGTGACAATTCCAGTGATGGCCAAGGCCCGCATTGGTCATTTTGTGGAAGCGCAGATTTTGCAAGCCCTAGATGTTGATTACATCGACGAAAGCGAGGTGCTAACTCCCGCAGATGAGGCCCACCATATAGACAAATGGGCTTTTACGGTGCCCTTTGTGTGTGGTGCCACCAACTTGGGTGAAGCCTTGCGGCGTATCTCTGAGGGAGCTTGCATGATCCGCTCCAAAGGTGAAGCAGGTACCGGCAACATTGTGGAGGCGGTACGTCACCTGCGTTCCATCATTGGTGACATCCGTAAGCTCTCTCAAGCTGATTCCGCAGAGCTGTTTGACTGGTCTAAGCGCTTGCAAGCTCCCCTGCCGCTTGTGCGGGAGGTAGCTGAGACCGGCTGGCTGCCCGTGCCATTGTTTTGTGCAGGTGGCATTGCAACCCCCGCCGATGCTGGACTGGTTATGCAGCTAGGGGCTGAAGCGGTGTTTGTGGGCTCTGGCATATTTAAATCTGCCGATCCGCAGCCGCGAGCTAAAGCTATTGTGGAGGCAACCACCAACTTTGCTGATGCCCATATCTTGGCCAAGGTGAGCCGCAATCTGGGCGAGCCAATGGTGGGCTTAGAGATGCAAGGCTTAGATACCCGCTTAGCCGAGCGTGGCTGGTAAGCCCGCAGCGCTGTAATTGAGGTTGGGCTCAAGCGGTGAAGGTTGGGGTGTTGGCCCTACAAGGGGCGTTTGGCTTGCATCAAAAGGTGCTGGAGCATTTGGGGGCGGGTGTGGTGCAAGTGCGCACTCCGCAGCACCTAGCCGAGGTGGATGCTTTGGTAATCGGTGGTGGGGAGTCCACTACCATGTCCAAGCTGGCAGATGCTAGTGGCTTAGTGCAGCCTTTAGCGGAGCGTCTCGTTACGGGAATGCCTGTTTTGGGTACCTGTGCAGGCATGATTTTGTTAGCTTCAGATGTGATGGATGGTTACCCGGGTCAGCATTGCTTTGGGGCGGTGGATTTGGTTGTGCAACGCAATGGGTACGGTCGCCAAGCTGATTCTTTTGGTGCCCGCTTGAGCATGAAGTTAGACAGTTGGCAGGACGATTTTGAGGGCGTGTTTATTCGTGCCCCCAAGGTATGTGAGGTTGGCCCTAGAGTTGAGATGCTAGCTGAGTTAGATGGCTCGGCGGTGATGTGTCGTCAAGGCTCGGCGGTGGTGTGTGCTTTTCACCCCGAACTAGTTGACGATGATCGTATCCACCGCTGGTTTTTGGATCTGGTTTAGAGGAGGCAGAGATGTCGGGGCATTCCAAGTGGGCTACCATCAAGCATCGCAAGGGTGCTGCAGATCAGCGTCGCGGTAAGCTGTTTGCCAAGCTGATCCGGCAAGTAGAGGTGGCCGCCCGACAAGGCGGAGGCGACCCTGAGGCCAACCCCACGCTGCGTACCATGTTTCAAAAGGCTAGAGACAACTCTGTGCCGCTAGACACCATTGAGCGAGCCATCAAGCGAGGCACAGGCGAGCTTGAGGGGGTCACCTATGAACAGGTTTTTTATGAGGGGTACGCCAGCGGCGGAGTTGCTCTTTATGTTGATGTGCTAACCGACAATCGCAACCGCACCAGTTCTGAAGTACGCACATTGTTCACCCGTAACGGAGGCTCGTTAGCTGAGCCCGGCGCGGTGGCATGGCAGTTTGAACGCAAGGGTGCTGTTATTTTGGAACGCTCTGTGGATGAAGAAGAGCTGATGTTGGTTGCTCTAGATGCTGGCGGTGAGGATTTAGCAGACGAGGGCGACACTTGGCGCCTTATCTGTGACCCTTCAGATCTTGTGGCGTTGCGCGCAGCTCTAGACAGCAGTGGGATAGAAATAATTTCGGCTTCTTCTACGATGCTGCCTACTTCGGTTGTCAACCTCCACACTCCCGAGGATGCACGGGCAGTGTTGCGTCTTATAGATGTGCTAGATGATCATGACGATGTGCAAGATGTGTACGCCAACTTTGATGTGCCAGATGACATTCTCCAAGCAGCAGCTAGCTGAGCTTTACTGCAGTGGCTAAGCAACAGTGTTTGAATGCTGAGTTAGCAGTGGTGGCTGAGGGGCGAGTTAGTTGAAAAGGTTAGATTGATCCTGTAGTTGGTTTAGGTCTGGTGTATTTCGTGGGGGTTCTAGACCGAGGTGCAGCCAAGCATTTTGGGTGGCCACCCTGCCTCGGGGAGTTCGCATCATCAAACCCTGTTGTATGAGGAAGGGCTCGTAAACGTCTTCTACTGTCTCGGCTGGTTCGTTTACGCTGATTGCTAGGTTGGATAAACCCACCGGCCCGCCCCCAAACCGCGTACACAAAGCAGACAAGATTGCGCGGTCTATTCTGTCGAGCCCTATTTGATCTACAGAGAACAGTTCTAGACCAGCCGCAGCCGTAGGGTGGTCTATCACCCCATCAGCGCGCATTTCTGCGTAGTCTCGCACCCTGCGTAAAAGACGGTTGGCAATGCGTGGTGTGCCGCGCGCTCTGCAAGCAATTTCGGTTGCTCCGTCTGGATCGATTGGGATATTCAAGATGGTACCGGCACGGGTGACTATGGCTTCCAACTCCTCGGGGGCGTAATAGTCCAAGCGAGCCACTAGTCCAAACCGATCTCTCAGGGGCCCTGTGATGAGGCCGGTACGGGTGGTAGCCCCAACTAGGGTGAAAGGAAACAGGTCTAAGCGGATCGACCTGGCTGCGGGCCCTTTGCCTAAGACGATGTCTATCTTGAAGTCTTCCATGGCTGGATACATCACCTCTTCTATGGGTCGAGGTAGGCGATGGATCTCGTCTATAAATAAGATGTCACCCTCTTCTAGTTTGGAGAGTATGGCCGCAAGGTCGCCCGGGCGGTCTAGTGCTGGGCCAGAGGTGATTTGTATGTTTGCTTCCATCTCTGCGGCCACTATGTGCGCCAAGGTTGTTTTGCCCAAACCGGGCGGCCCAGCAAACAGCAGATGATCAGCGGGTTGGTTACGAGCTCGAGCAGCTCCAAGGATGATTTTCAGGTGCTCTTTGAGCTGTGTTTGGCCAACAAACTCTTCTAGCAGCTTGGGTCGTAGGCCAATCTCGGCAACCTGTTCTGTAGATTGGGCTTCTCCTTGGAGCAGCTCGAAGCGTCCGCTCTTTTTGGGTTTGTTGTTGTCGTCGGTCATAAGCGTTTATGGATCATTAGTGGACTGCTAGGTGTTGTAGGGCTGAGCGCAAAAGGGCGCTTATGTCATCGCTTTCTGGGAGGGCTGCGATGGCCTCTTTCACTTCATCTGGGCCGTATCCCAACTCTGCTAGGGCTTGGCGCACCTCGCTGCGGGCATCTGCTTGGGGGTTTGATGCTGCGTCTGCAGATGAAATAGCGCTGGTTACATCGCCGATGTCTAGGCGGGATTTCAACTCCACAAGCAGTCGAGCTGCTGTTTTTTTGCCGACACCCGGTACTAGGCACAAGGCATCTATATCGTCGGCAGCCAAGATTGCTGCTAGCTCTGTGGGGCTGTGTACCGACAAGATAGATAAGCCCAACGCAGGCCCCACGTTGTGCGTGGCGATGAGCGCTTCAAACAAGCGCCGCTCTTGGGGGGTGCAGAACCCGAATAGAGTTTGGCCGTCTTCGCGGATGTGGTGACAGGTGTGAATAAGGACTTGTTGTCCTTCGTCTCCCACAGATACAGATGTGTTAGGGGCAACGCGCACCCTGTAGCCAATGTTGCTTACCTCCACCACAAGCTCGTTGTCGTCTCGCAGCAACAGCGTGCCTCGTAGCGAGCCGATCATGGCGCTGTGGGGCTTGGAGAATCTTGACGGGGGAACCTCGGAAGAGCGAGACCTGTTTGTGGGGATTGGGCGAGATGGCAAAGCGCCGCTGCCATGGCATCGGCAGCATCTACCGGCTTGAGGGGTTTAGGTAGTCGCAGGAGCGTTTGCACCATCTTGGACATCTGCGCTTTATCGGCAGCACCCCAGCCGCTGACGGCTTTTTTGATTTGTGTGGGGGTGTATTCAAACACCTCCGCGCCCGCTTGTATTGCGGTAGCCATGGCTATGCCGCTGGCTTGGCCTACTCCCATTGCAGTGCGGACGTTAACTTGGAACAGTACTTGCTCAATCGCCACTACAGTTGGCCGATACTCTTGCATTAGCTCGGCGAGTTCGCCTTGTAGCTGATGCAAACGATGGGCGACCGAGTTGGATTTATTGGTGCTGATGATGCCCGCTGCTAGTGCTTGGGGTGTGCGGCCAGCTTGTTCTATTACCCCGTAGCCGCAGCGCGACAACCCAGGGTCTATGCCTAGTACCAACATAACTCCAAGTTACAACCCCAAAGCGACATTTTCGGGTATGCCACCGGGCTAAAGAACAGCAAGGTCTTTGTTAAGCTGTTTACAAGCGTGCCTCTAGCTTGGCCCGGCGAGGGCTCTCTAGTGGCAGGATAAGAAGGTTGATTATGCTACGGGCTCAGCAGCAGGTGCTGAGAAGTGCGCGCCTGCTGCTCTTTCGGCGACCTCGGCTGGTATTCCAATGCCGAGGAATCCTTCAATACGAGATAGGCGCTGTCCGTGTTCAGTGAGTTGGATGTGGATTGCCTGGAAACCCTGGTTCATGTCGTTGCGGAGGGCGTTTATTTCTTCGCGGAGTTCGGTGCGTAGTTCTTCGCGGAGGGTGTTCATGTCGTTGCGGAGGGTGTTCATGTCGTTGCGGAGGGTGTTCATGTCTTCGCGGAGTTCGGTGTTTGCCTGGTTCATATCGTCACGGAGGGTGTTCATGTCGTTGCGGAGTTCGGTGTTAGCTTTGTTCATGTCATCACGGAGTTTATCTGTTGTGCGTTGTTGATGCCAGACGATGCCAAGCACGGCTGCTGCGAGGGTCACAATTTGGGTGATTATCTCAGCGCTCACAGTTGCATCCTAGCACTTGCTGTCGGCATTGTCACTGGTTGACAGTACTATTCAGCAGATGGGCAAAGGAACCAAAACCCATGCAGCAGATCGTATCGCTGAGCTGTCTAACCTCATCCGCCAGCACAACAAGCGGTATTACAATGAGAATACCTCAGAGATTCCCGATGTTGAGTACGACAAGCTTAAGCGGGAGCTGTTTGAGCTAGAGGCAGCTTACCCAGAGTTGGTTACGGCAGACTCTCCAACCCAAACAGTGGGGGCCGATCCGTCCACACCGTTTAAGCCAGTTGAGCATCTCGTGCCGATGATGTCGTTGGACAATGCCTTCAGTCAAGGCGAGTTAGCTGCGTGGGTGGAGCGGGCCCGGCGCCGTCTGGCTGCTAACGATACAGCTGAACCCGAGGCCACCCATTTGGAGTTTGGTGGCTTGGTGTGTGAGCTGAAGTTTGATGGGCTGGCTGTGTCGCTACTCTATGAACACCGCAAGCTGGTTCGGGCTGCCACCCGAGGCAACAGCCGGGTGGGAGAGGATATCACCGCCAATGCGCTCACGATTAGCTCTGTGCCGCATCGCTTGCCACCTGCAGCTCCTGAAGTTCTAGAGGTACGGGGGGAGGTGTATCTGCCCCTAGCAGCGTTTGAGGCATTGAACCAGCAGCAATTAGCCGCAGGCAAGCCTCGTTTTGCCAACCCCCGAAATACTGCTGCTGGTTCTGTAAAGCATAAAGACCCGTCTGTAGCCGCTGCAAGGGGCTTGGCGATGTGGTGTTATTCGGTTGGTGAAGTACAGGGTGGGCCTAGCTTAGAAACCCACAGCGACACCTTGGAGTACTTAAAGAGTCTTGGCCTGCCGGTAAACCCTGAGGCCATCACTGTGTCCTCTGTGGAGCAGGTTTGGGAGTTCATCAAGTGGTGCGATGATAGTCGTGCAAGATTGCCCTACGAGATAGATGGCGCGGTTATTAAGATCAATCGCCTTGATCTACAGCGGCAGCTAGGTTTCACTAGCAGAGCCCCTCGCTGGGCTATTGCCTATAAGTTGCCACCAGAAGAGCAGATCACCACCCTTTTAAATATTCAGGTGTCCATCGGAAGCAAAGGTAAGGCCACACCCTTTGCAGTGCTTGAGCCAGTGGTTGTTGGCGGATCAACGGTTGCGATGGCCACCTTGCACAATGAAGATCAAGTTAGAGCCAAAGATGTGCGTGTTGGTGATACCGTGATCGTGCGCAAAGCGGGTGATGTGATACCTGAGGTATTGGGGCCGGTGTTGGCTGAACGGCCTGCGAACCTGCGCGAGTGGCAGTTTCCCTCACAATGTTCTTGCCCCCGCCGTGCTCCTTTGCAGCGAGCTGAGGAGGATGCCGCGCACTACTGTTTTGATGAGCAATGCCCCGAGCAGCTGCGCGGTTGGATTGAGCACTTTGCTGCCCGCAACGCTATGGATATTGAGCACTTGGGAGAACAGCGGATTGGTTTGTTTATCAAGCTTGGTCTTATAGACAGCGTGGCCGACATTTATCAGCTTGAACCTGAAGGTTTTGAGTTGCTGCGGACGCTCAAAGATGCCACTTGGACTGCTCGCCTAGGCGATGGCTCAACGGTTTGTCTAGATACCAGCCTTGTGGCTTCCCTGTCTCAAATTGACTCCGAACGGCGTGCAGGTATCGCTTCAGCTATCAAGGATCTGAAACAGCGCCCACTGCCTGACCTTCTAGTTGGGTTCAAAATTGATGGGCTTGGGCCGGTAACGGCGCAGCGCGTGGCTGAGGAATACCCTCATCTCAACCAAATCATTAATGCTTCGGTTGATGAACTGGAGCAGATAAAGGGTGTCAGCGCGGCAACAGCCCAAGCTATACAAAACTTTTTTAACTCGTCAAAGATCAAGGTAGCTATTGCCAAACTGCGTGAAGCGGGGGTTGAGATGGGCACACCATCTGTATCAACCTCCAATGTCACCGCGTCGGTGGTACCCGAAGAAACTTTGCTAGCAACATTGCCTTTACCGCTAGATGGCAAACTCTGCGTTGAACAAGAAGCAGACCTCCAGCGTGCCATTAAGTTCGTGGCTCCTAAGCCCACACAACAACCGCTCACACAACAACCGCTCACGCAACAACTGTCCACACAACAACCGGGCAAAGCTATTGGCGAACAAGCAGTTAAGCTCTTCTTTTCTCTCGGCTTGATTGCTGATTTCAGCGATTTGTTTTTCCTAGACTTAGACCAGCTTGATCAGTGCAGAACGCTCATCTGGGCAACCGAGTTAGCTGATGGACGTGAGTTTGCCCTTCAAACAAAAGAGGTGGCTCAACTTGCTGGCTTTGCTGAGCTGTCTATCTCCAATCTCGGTAAGGCCATCCAAGATTCCAAGACGCAACCACTAGAACGGCTGCTGGTTGGGCTCAACATCCGTCATTTGGGAGACACTGTGTGCGAGCTGTTGGCCGTTGCTTATGGGGATTTAGATGCTGTGATGAGCACTACAGAAGCCGAACTTGCTCAAACAGATGGGATAGGGCCAACCATTGCTAACAGCGTGTATGAGTTCTTTCAATCTGCGGCTAATCAGCACATAGTTAGCAGGCTGCGATGCGCTGGCGTTAATTTTCATGCTTCTAATCAGCCGGTTGGAGAGCTGCGGCAAACATTGGTGGGCAAGACAATCGTGGTAACCGGAACACTGGAGCGCTATAAGCGTGATGAGGTTAGCCAAGCCATAAAGGCTAGGGGAGGTAAGATATCGGGTAGCGTAAGCGGCAATATTGATGTATTGGTGGTGGGGCACAAGCCGGGAGCTAGCAAGCTGAACAAGGCTCAGGCTTTGGGCATTGCGATTTTAGATGCAGAACAGTTTGAACAGTTCTTGCAAACAGGCAGCTTAAGCCCAGAGGCGACGAGCCTTTTGGGCTAGGTCTGCGTGGGCGGTTGTTAGATCGTAGCCTAAGAGTTGGCCTTCTTGTACAACTGGTTTTCCGGCCACGAAGAGGTGGCGTACCTTGCGGTCGGGGCCTAATACAAGACCAGCAAGAGGGTCTAACACATCGGCGATGTTGTCGCCGGGCCAAACGGCCAGATCGGCCACCATACCCACTTCTAGTCTGCCTATCTGCTGGTGGATACCCAGACATCTAGCTCCTCCAATCGTACCTAAGCGCAGTGCATCGGCGGGCATGAAGGCATCGGCGGCAGCGGCGCGCAGTCGTGCTGCGTAGAGCGATTGACGCAACTCGGGGAAAAGGCCACCTACTTCGTTGGAGGCAACGCCATCCACACCCAAACCTACTGGCACGCCTGCGGCCTCTAACTCTGTTACGCGGCAGGTGCCTGCGGCTAAGCGAGCGTTAGAGGAGGGGCAGTGAGCTACCCCCACACCGCTAGCGCCTAGTTGTGTAATCTCGGGGTCGTTAATCCAGATGCCGTGGGCTAGCCACACATCATCACCCACCCAGCCCCATTCAGCTAGCTGTTCTACCGGGCGGCGACCAAAGCGCTCTAGGCAGTGCTCTTGCTCATCAATGGTTTCGCAGAGGTGGGTGTGCAGGCGCAAGCCGTGTTTTCGGGCTAGAGCAGCCGATTCTTGCATGAGTTCTGAGCTGACCGAAAAAGGACTGCATGGAGCTATCACCACATGCACCATGTTTGCATCGTGGTATGTAGCAATGATCCGTTCGGTGGAGGCCATGATGGAGTCCAAATCTTCCACAACGTGGTCGGGTGGTAATCCACCTTGAGATTCGCCTAAGTCCATGGAGCCTCGGCTGAGGTGTAAGCGGATACCCACGGTACGAGCGGCATCTGCTATGGCATCAAAAACAGCATCGTCTCCGTGGGGTACCAAGTAGTGATGGTCAGCAGCTGATGTGCAGCCACTGGTGGCCAGCTCACCCAAACCCACCAGCGCGGCCGCATGTACGTCTTCTACAGTGAGTCGACCCCATACAGGGTAGAGCTCTACGAGCCAGCCAAACAGGTTGCAGCCTACAGCGTAGCCTCGAGTCATCCACTGGTACAGATGATGGTGGGTGTTGCAGAGGCCCGCGGTGATGATGTCGCCGTCCACGCGAATGATCTCATCTGTGGGCAGTGGGGCAATGGTACCGGTTGCGGTGATAAGACCGTTTTGGATGGCGATGTCACCTGGCCAGCGGGCACCACGCAGCACGGTTCTAGTTGCGCTGCGGCGGTGACTCTCAGATTCGGTGTTTGCTTCAGCGTTCACAGCAATGAGCCTACGACATAGCCCATAACTGTCACACCCCTATGTAACACTGATGGCACCAAACAACCAGGAGGGAGTAAAGGGTTCTAGAGTTTAGAATTGGGCGCCGGTTAAGAGCACGGCTGTTTTGGTGTTGAGGGGTGGGTTGTCGTGGAGCAAACCTGCTAAGCCAGCGGAGCCGGTGGCGCTTACGTTGATGCCTGTGGCAGAGCGGGCTGTTTCCCACGCCTTTTGCACAAGGGTTTCGGGCACTACCACGGGGTAGCCACCTGTTTTGAGCATGGCTTCGCTTACCGCAGCCCAATCGTAGGTTTCGTCATCCAATATGCCGCTAGCTGCAGAGGTAGGGGTAGGGGTCCACGGCCACATCACCGCATCTCTTTGGGTGCGGGCTTGGGCGAGGCCGCCTAGCGCATGGATTTGCCGCCACGCCCTAGATAACGGAGCGCAACCCTCCGTTTGGGCGGTGATGAGGCTAGCTGTAGATCCAGCTGTAGCTAATCCTTGAGCTACCGATGCTGCTAGAGCACCGCCGCCTACCTGTACATACACCCTTTCTGTGTCGGGGGCTTGTTCAGCCAACTCATAACCTAAGGTGCGTCCCCCATCGTAGGTATAGCCGTTATCTGGGCCTTGACAGCCAAACGGGACTGCGCCAGCCTCAACTGCTTGGCGAAAGCGCTCATAGGACGGGTCGCCAGCATCGCTTTTGCTGCGTTTGCACACCTCAACGGTGGCACCTAGTTCACGCAGATAGCTCACCGTGGCCGGGTTGGCTTCTTGTGGCACGAACACGCTGAGAGGCCAACGCTCAGCCGCGGCCACAACTGCTGCAGCTACAGCAGCGTTGCCACAAGATGAGATGGCCAGCGGCGCTCGCGTAGTTGCACTGCCGGAGTTGCCTGCTGTAGCAGAGGTGTCTTTTTGGTTCTTGTAGCGCCGCCGTTCTCGCACCAGCAGGTGCAGCATCAGCCCAAAGGTGTGGCGGGCTTTGTGGGAGCCAGAAACGTTGCCTGTTTCATCCTTGACAGTGATGCGGCGACCAGCGATTTCGTGCTCAATGCACGGGGTCACAGCGAAGCCATGTTTGTCTACTGCGGCTACTGCCTCATCTAGCTGTTGAACCCTGTCCACAAACCAAGCATCATCGTTTGCTTCCTGCCAAGATCGCAGCATCTGGCGATAGCGCACAAAGGGCTGGCAGCTAGAATCATCCACCTGCCAAGCACTAAGCGGCAGTTGCAGCACATGGTCGGCGTTGTCTAAGTCTCGCTGCTTACACGACCACTGCTCAGGGCCTGCAACCGCACCACAACTGCACCGCAGGCCAGCAATCATCTAGCAGCACTAGAGACGCGAGCGTTAAAATCCGCTATCAACTCATCCCAAATCGGCAGCAGCTCCCGTAGCGACTGCCAAAATGCCTGATCTCTACGGGCATCAAAGTGGGCTAGGTCTACACCTTGTTGCTCCACCCAGGTGAAGTAGCCCAGGTTGAACACGCGGTTGCGGTCTCGTTCGGTGAGTTCTAGAAGATGATCTGTGTCTACTTCGGCTAACCAGCGGTCGGCCACGGTGGTGGCGTGTTTAGCATCAAAGTTTCCACCAAACTCGGAGTTTAAGGTTTTTGTTAGCTCTGAGTTGTACAGCGCCGCGCCATCTGTAGCGATGGTGATGATTACGTCATCGGGCCCAAACCCTAAAGCAGCAGACATCTTGGCCGAAGCCAACATATTGGCAATGGAGGAGTAGCCCAGATCATCTAGGTGTGCCATGAGGTGGTCGCCTGCACCGCGATCAACCAGCCACTTGCGGCCTGCCATCGCAGAGAACATCACTCCAAGCTGATCGGTGGCTTGATCTGAAACGGCTATCACCACATCGGTATTGGTCACATTGTGGATGAGCGGTACGTGTTTATCGCCAATGCCTTGAATGTTGTGTTCGCCGTAGCCGTTGTACAACAAAGTGGGGCACTCTAAGGCCTCCACTACGCCGATAGCAGACCCGTGGCGCTCCTTGAGAGGGTCGCCCGCTCCGAGGGTGCCTGCTGAACCAGAGGCCGACACATATCCTGCCAACCGTGCGTTGGGATGTGTGTTTTGGTAATGCTCAAGCACCCGTTCAACGGCGGTGGCGGTGGCGGTGACATGGCCGAGGTGGTTGCCGTACTCGCAGAATTGATTCAAGATTACGTTGGTTTCATCGGCAGCCAAGGCGTTGCAAGCATCGTAGATTTCCTTCACGTTGCTTTCCGAACCAGGGGTGCGGATCACATCGGCGGGGTCGGATGTCCAGCGCTCTAGCCACTCGAAGCGCTCAGCAGACATTCCTTCGGGCAGCACAGCTACACCTCGACAGCCCATTATCTTAGAGATAGCAACACCGCCGCGAGCGTAGTTGCCTGTAGACGGCCAGATGGCACGGTGGCAGGTGGGGTCAAACTGGCCGGTAATTAGGCGAGGGGCCAAGCAGGCATAGGCGGCTAGCACCTTGTGGGCGTTGATCATGGGGAAGCGGTTTCCCAACAACATGATGATGGGCGACTCCACTCCCGATAGTTCGGGGGGAATCATAACATGGCCCGGTACTTTCACCCGGCCTTGTCGGGATGCATCGTTGAACCAATGCACGCGCCACAGGTTGGCGGGGTGGGCAGCATCTGGATCGATCCCCGTTAAGTCCATAGCGGGCGCTGGTGGGTTAGCCAACTCCGCAAAGGTAGGTAAGCGCAGCCCCACCTCGCTACAACGCTGTACTGCACGGTCTCGGGTGGGGGCATCTATTACTTCGGCTTCTAGGCCGAAGCCTTCGGGGATGTTAGAGATCAGGCTCATCGGCTACCTTTTGTTTGTTCTATGTCTGATAACCCTGCAGTGTAGGCTACTCTAAGCACGCTCAACTATGAGCCCATCCTAGGAGGGAAGCATGTCAAGTAAGATTTTCTCGAAGCTGTTGGTGCTAATGGCAGTTTTCGCATTGCTGGCTACGGCTTGCGGTAATGACGATGATGCCGATACCCAAACCACCGGCGCAGATTCCACCGCAACAGCCATGGCTGAATCAACGCCTATGGCTGATGCCACGCCCATGGCTGAATCAACGCCTATGGCTGAATCAACGCCCATGGCTGATGCCACGCCCATGGCTGAGGAGATGGACGATGAGGTGGTAGCAGGTTTTGTGTATGTAGGGCCGGTAGGTGATGCTGGTTGGACATGGGCGCACGACCAAGGGCGTCGCTATGTCGAGACCTCAACCGGCGCTGTCACGCGGTTTGTGCAGAGTGTGCCTGAAGAGGGTCCCGACTTTAGAAGCACTGTGGTAGACCTCATCGAGAACGAAAACGCAGACGTGGTGTTTGCTACATCTTTCGGCTACATGGACACCATGGAGGAGTTGTCTGGCGTATATCCAAATGTGGTGTTTGAGCATGCCAGCGGCTACAAGAAGAACGACACCAACTTTGGTAACTACTTCGGACGCATGTATCAGCCTCGTTATTTGTCGGGTATGGCTGCAGGTGCTCTCACCGAGGCCAATCAGATTGGTTATGTAGCAGCATTCCCAATTCCAGAGGTGATACGTGGTATCAACGCCTTCACCTTGGGCGCACAGCGTGTTAACCCCGATGTGGAAGTACACGTTACGTGGACGTTTACATGGTTCGACCCAGCTGTAGAGGGTGATAGCGCGTCAGCACTACTAGAGGCTGGTGCCGATGTAATTGCCATGCATCAGGATTCCACGGCACCTGGTTTGGCCGCAGAGAGCGCTGGTGCTCGCTGGGTTTCCTATAACTCCGATATGAGCGCTTTTGCGCCTGATGCTTTCATTACCGCACCGGTTTGGAACTGGGGCCCTTACTATGAGCGGGTTATCGATGCCGTTCGTGATGGCAGCTATACGCCCGGCGCTTATTGGGGTGGTATGGCCGATGGCATCGTAGACCTAGCTCCGCTGGCCGCAGATGTGCCTGCTGATGTGGTTGCTGAAATTGAAGAGGTGCGTGCAGAGATAGAAGATGGCTCTTGGGATGTTTTCACCGGTGAGATCACCGATCAGGATGGCAACGTCCAGGTCGCCGCAGGTGAGGTCATGGACGATGGGGCAATGCTTGGCATGGAATTCTTCGTTGAAGGTGTTGTTGGCAGCATCGGCTGATAATTGCCGGGTTTGCCCGGTATTGGTATGGCTGTAGCGCAATCAGATCATGCGGTCTGGCTCCGGGGGATTGAAAAACATTTCCCCGGGGTGATCGCGTGTGACGGGGCAGAACTGAAGGTTCGTGCTGGCACCATTCATGCTCTTTTGGGTGAGAATGGTGCCGGCAAAACCACCATGGTGAACGTGCTAGCGGGTGTGTATAGACCCGACGGCGGCGATGTGTGGGTGCATGGGCAACGGCAGGTGTTTCGTTCGCCTGCAGATGCCATTGCTGCGGGAGTGGGCATGGTGCATCAGGAGTTTCGCTTGGTGCCCTCTTTGACCGTGGCCGAAAACATTGTGTTGGGTGCTGCGCCTGCGTTTTTGCGGTCGGGTGAGATTGAGCAGAAGGTGGCGGAGCTATCCAATACCTATGGGCTGGCGGCTGATCCCACCCGACCGGTGTGGCAGCTATCTATGGGAGAGCGTCAGCGGGTAGAGATTCTCAAGGCTCTGTGGCGTGATGCATCGGTGCTGGTGATGGATGAGCCCACCGCTGTGCTCACACCTGCTGAGGCAGCCGAGTTGGGCCTTACCTTGCGGGCCATGGCCGAAGAGGGTCGTTCGGTTATCTATATCAGCCATAAGTTAGATCAGGTTGTGGCGTTTTGTGATGAGGCAACTGTTTTGCGTCGGGGCAAAACCACGGCCACATTTTCTGATCTGATGGACGTGGATTTGGCGGAGCTAGCCGAAAAGATGGTGGGCACTGCTACTGCTGGCAACATTGAGCGTCCGGAACCCCTAGAACCCGGCCCCGCGGTTTTGAGCTTGGAGAACATCAGCGCTTGTAACGACAGGGGCTTAGCAGCCGTACACGACATCTGTATGCAGGTTTGCGCCAACGAGATAGTGGGCATCGTAGGGGTTTCGGGAAATGGGCAAAAGGAGCTAGCTGAGGTGATCACCGGGTTGCGTCAACCCACCGGTGGGAAGGTGAGCTTGAGCGGCGAGGACATAACCGCCGCATCTCCATCTGCGCGTTACGCCCGCGGGCTTGCCTATGTGCCAGAAGATCGTTTGGGAGTGGGTTTAGCTCCCAAGATGTCGGTGGTGGATAACGCTGTGGTGCGCTCGTATCGCTCACAGCGCCGCGGGCTCTTCTTGGCGGCCTCCAAATGCGTGGCGTTTTGTAGGGGGTTAGTGGAGAGATTTGGCGTGCGGGTGGGTCGCCTTAACGATCCGATTGCAGGGCTTTCGGGCGGTAATCTTCAGCGTCTTTTGTTAGGACGTGAGTTAGCTGAGGAGCCCAAGATACTGGTGGCAGCACAACCATCTAGGGGGTTAGACGTGCAGGGTGTGGCCGCAATTCAGGGGCATTTGGTGGAGCAGCGCAGAAGTGGCGTGGGGGTGTTGTTGATTTCAGAGGATTTAGACGAGCTGTTAGCGCTAGCGGATCGCTTGCTGGTGATGTTTGAGGGGCGCATTATGGGCGAATACGGCCCTGATGTGACACCACGCACAATTTTAGGCGCAGCCATGGCTGGGATGCCTCCGCAATGATGCGGCCCGTTTTGGTGCGGCGGGATCGGGTGTTGCCCGCTGTTCAAGGTTTTGGTTTTTTGGTAGGCATCTTTGTGGCTTTGGTGTTGGGGGCAATCTTGTTGTTGGTTTCAGATAGCAACCCCGTTGAGGTGTATGAGCGTATGTTTGACTCGGCTTTTAGGGGTACCGATTCGTTATCGCGCACCTTAGAGCGGGCTACACCTTTGGCCTTGACCGGCTTAGCAGTGGCAGTAGCAGGTTCTATGGGGTTGTGGAATATTGGTGCCGAGGGGCAGATGATGGCAGGTGCCACCTTGGCAACAGGCGTAGCCATGATGACCGATGGTCTTTCTGGGCCGTTGTTGATAGCGGTAATGCTCAGCTGCGGTGTGGTGGGGGGCATGGTTTTGATGCTGGGCCCGGCTTTGGCGCGCTCACATCTAGGAGTGAATGAGATCATCACCACCTTGATGTTGGTTTATGTGTCTATTCGCATAGTGGAGTGGTTGGAGGTGGGTCGCTGGAAGGATCCCGATTCGCTGGGCTTTCCACGCATAGAAGAGGTGCCCGGCCAAGCTTCGCTGCCACAGCTGTTTGGGCGAGCCAATGTGGGGGTTCTTGTTGCGCTGGGGTTGTTGATCGTGTTCTCGTTGGCCGTATCTCGCACTGCTTGGGGATATGAGCTGCGTTTGGCCGGGTCTTCGCCCAATACTGCCCGGTACGCTGGAGTGTCGCTACGGCGTAAGGTGCTTACAGCTTTGTTGTTGTCGGGTGGGATAGCTGGTCTGGCTGGTGCAGTGCAGCTAACTGGAACTGAGGTGCGACTTACACCTGGTTTGTCTAACGGGTTTGGTTTTTCGGGCATCATCGTGGCGGCTCTGGCGTTGATGCGACCATCGGGGGTAGCTGTGGTGGCGTTTGTGTTTGGCGCTGTGCAGGTAGGTGGGCAGAGCATTCAGACGCTTGGGGTGAGTGCTGCCATCTCTACCATCTTGCAGGCCATGATCTTGTTTGGCGCGCTAACTGCGGTGGTGTTCTTCAACTATCGGATTCGCTGGGCTGGCTCAGGAGACGGTAGCGATGTCTGAGGCTGCTGTTATCGGATTGTTTGTGGCCACCGTGCAGTTTGCCACCTTGGTGTATTTGGCTGCGCTAGGAGAGTTGATAGCCGAGCGAGCTGGCGTGTTGAACCTCGGGGTGGAGGGCATGATGGCCATGGGTGCCGTAAGCGGCTTTATGGTAGGGCTGGAAACAGGCAGTCCCTGGGCAGCTTTTGTGGTAGCAGCCGCAGTAGGTGCTTTAGTGGGGGGTTTCCATGCCCTGATCAGCGTGGTGTTGGGAGCAGATCAGGTGGTATCGGGCTTAGCTCTAACTATAGGTGGGGTGGGGCTAGCTGCTTATGTGGGCCGCAACGTAGGCGGGCGAATTCCCGAAACAAAGTTCACCGACATGAGCATCATAGGGCTGTCTGAGATTCGCTGGTTTGGTGACATCTTCTTCAACCAGCCTCCAGTGGTGTATTTGGCTGTGCTGTTAGGAGCAGGTAGCTGGTTTGTGTTGGCGCGCACCCGGCTGGGCCTAGCACTTAGAGCGGTAGGTGAGTCGGCCCCTACCACAGATGCGGTAGGGCACTCTGTTGTGGGGCTGCGAGTGGCAGCGGTGATGGTTGGCGGTGGGCTTGCGGGTGCAGCCGGGTCGTTCTTGTCGTTGTACATGGCACCGGGTTGGACGGAGGGAATGGTTGCGGGCCGTGGTTGGATTGCGGTTGCATTGGTTATTTTCGGGGCGTGGAAACCGGGTCGCTTGGCCGCAGGTGCCTTATTGTTTGGGTTTACTTTGGCCTTGCAACCGCGGCTGCAATCCTTCGATATCAACTTCTTGGGGTTGCAGGTTAACCAGATATCCCCAGCGCTTTTGGGTATGTTGCCGTTCTTGTTGACGGTGGCCGTGTTGGTGGTGATCAGCTGGCGTTATCGTCACGGCCCTTCGCCAGCGCCAGCCTCTTTGGGCATCGCCTATCGCCGCGAGGAACGTTAATCTCAAATGCTTATGCAGGGCGGGTTTGTGTGCTGTTGCGTAAGCGGTTAGGTTAGCTACACATTTTGGGGGCAAAAGACAAGGAGGGGAGTCCATGTCTGTAAAATTGCTCAGACCATTAAGCGTGTTTATGGTGTTGGCCCTTTTGGTGGCCAGCTGTGGCAACGATGACGACAACAGCGCAGGCACTGCGGATACAGGTTCTAGCCCCACTGCAAGCGCTACGGCCAGCGAGCCTGCGCCTGCCACAGCTGTTGCTAGCGCTGTGCCTGAAGCTGCTGACCCAGCCGATGACGGTACCCCAGAATCCACCCCTGAAGCAGTTGTGATCATCGATGAATCGCAAGAAATTGCTAGCGACGGGGCAGTACCTACCGGCAATACGGGTTACATCCCAGCCAGCATCGTATCTACAGAATGCACCGACGGCAGGCCCACAGGGGGCACGCTTACCTTAGGCATGTTTGGCGATCTGAACGGGTGGGATGCCACCTCTGTTATTGGAGGGCCCGAGTTAGGTCTTATCCAACTGACTGCGCTTTATGATGCTTTGTTTTATTTTGATGCAACCACCTCGCAGATAGTTCCGGGCTTAGCGGAAGCCATCACCACCGAAGATAACGAGGTGTTTACCCTGAAGTTGCGAGAGGGTATCAACTTCAGCGATGGAACCCCGCTGAATGCTGATGCGGTGATTTGGAACGTGGAACTTCATCAGAACCCAGATATTGGTTCTAGGGGCCGAGACGCTGCTTCACAAATTGCTCAGATGACCAAGATAGATGATTACACCGTTGAAGTAACTGCTGCTGGCAAAAACGCGGTTTTGCCTCAGGTGTTTTCCGATCGTTTGGCGTTCATGATGTCGCCTACTGCTTATCAGGCAGGACAAGACCCAGAAACCGGTTTGAACCCTGAACTCAACATAAATCCTGTGGGTGTTGGTGCTGGTCCGTTCTTGTTTGAGTCTTGGATTCAAGACGATCAGGCGGTTTTGGTGCGTAACCCTGATTACTTCCGGGATGGTTGTCCTTATTTGGATCGCTTGATCTTCAAGCCTATTGGAGATGCACCGCAGCGTTATAATGCCTTTAAAGCTGGGGATCTAGACATTGCTTACGATCGCGTGCCACAGCACCTTTCTGAGGCAAGGGACGAGGGCATTAATTCCACTAGCTATATCGAAAACCACGGTGCTAATTGGTTGCTTAACAACTCCAAGCCACCCTTCAATGTGCGTGCCTGTCGTTTAGCAGTAGCCCATGCTGTAGATTACGACGCGTTCAATGAGGTTGTTTTTGATGGACTTGGCATAATGGATCGCAGCTTGATGCGACCCGGTTCGCCTTGGGCTGATCCATCAGCCACATTGCCCGGCTACGATCCAGATAAGGCTGCCGAGGCCCTCGCCGAGTGTGAGTCTGAATTGGGTGGCCCGTTGGAGTTTGAGAACTCTTGTTCCACCACTCCAGATCATCAGTTGCAGGCCGAAACCCTTATTGCTATGTGGCAAGCAGTTGGCATTACATCTACGGTGGTTTGTCGAGCGTTAGGCGAAACGGTTGCATCTGTGTTTGCAGGAGAAGCCATTGCAAACTTCTGGGCTATTCCCATTGCCGATCCTGATGGTTTTTATGGCGGCTACTTTGGAGATGCCTCTGAAGTTGGGGTTTGTGGGCCCAATAAGGCTGGTAATAACTACGGCTTTGTTTGTCATCCTGATTTTGATGAGGCTCTTAAGCAAGGTCGCGAAGGGCTCACCTTTGAAGAGCGTTACGATGCTTACAGTCGTTTTCAGCACGAGTATGCCGAAGAGGTGCCTAGCATCATTACCTTTAAGCGCGAAGGTGGCTACTACTGGACTGATGAGGTGTCTGGCGTGATGCTTACCGACGGTAATTTGATAATTCCTCAGTTCATCGCTAAGGGCTAGAAGATAGTTTTTACAGAAGATAGTTTTTACAGGAGGGGATACCTTATGAAGACTCGTTTAAGTGTTGTTGTTGCCGTTTTGTTGGCGTTCAGCTTGTTTGCTGTGTCTTGTGGTAACGACGATGATGACAGCAGTGATGCTGTGGTTGCAGGTGATCCTACTGTTGAGGCTACGCCTACCCCGCAGGGGGAGAATGGCAGTTCAGGTGGCGCGACGGGGTCTACCGATCCCACTTCAGATGCTGAGCCTGCGCCAGAACCGGAGCCTACTGAGGAGGTGCTTGTTGTGTCTCCTGGTGTTGCCGAGGAGTTTGAAGATGGTGTGGTGCCGACGGGTAATACTGGTTTCATTCCGGGTGCGATTATTTCTACGGAGTGTACTGATGGGCGTCCGGTGGGCGGTAATTTGACGATTGGTATGTATGCTGAGACCAATGGTTGGGATCCCACCACTGTTATAGGTGGGGTTGAGGCTGGGGAGTTGCATTTGATGGCTCTTTTCGACTCTTTGTTTTATTTGGATTTAACCACTTCGGAGTTGGTGCCTGCTATGGCGCAGAGCATTACTACTGAGGATAATCAGACGTTTGTGCTCTCTTTGCGAGATGATGTGACTTTCTCTGATGGTACTCGGTTTGATGTGGATGCTTTTATTTGGAATGTTGAGCACTACAAGAATACTCCCGGGTCTCGTGTTATTGCTAGGGCTAGTGATGTTATGGAGATGAATAAGATTGATGATTTCACCGTGGAGGTTATTACAGAGAGTGTGAATGCTGTGTTTCCGTTGAGTTTGGCTGGGCGTTTGGGTAAGATGATGTCGCCTACTACGTATCAGGCTGGGATTGATCCTGATACTGGTTTGAATCCTGAGATTAATGTGAATCCGGTTGGTATTGGTGCTGGGCCGTTTTTGTTTGAGTCGTGGATTCAAGATGATGTGGCAGTTGTGGTACGTAACCCTGATTACTATCGTGCGCCTTGCCCGTACCTAGATAGCGTTACCTTCAAGCCGATTGTTGACTCTGCTCAGCGGTATAACGCATATCAAGCAGGAGATCTGGACGTTGTCTACCTTAGAGATGCTGGCAGTTTGAATGAAGAGTTAGAAGCAGGCAGCAATATTTCTACCTATGTTGATAATTTTGCTAGGCATTGGTTGTTGAACAACTCTAAGGAGCCGTTCAGCGTTCGTGCTTGTCGCCGAGCGGTGGCTCACGCGGTTGATTATGAGGTTTTGAACGATGTTGTTCACGACGGGCTTACTACGGTTAATCGTAGTTTGTTTAGACCTGGTTCGCCGTGGGCTGATCCTGAAGCTGTGATTCCAGATTATGATCCCGATGCAGCGCGTGAAGCTCTTGGGGAGTGTGAAGCTGAATTGGGTGGCCCGTTAGAGTTTGAGAGTTTGTGTTCCTCAGACGAATCTGGAGTGACTGCGGAGATCTTGGTTGCGATGTGGACTGAGGTTGGTATTACTGCTACTGCCAACTGCGTGAGTACTGGGGAGATGGTGGCCGCGGCGTTTGCTGGTGAATCAATAGCTAACGATTGGGCAGGAACGATTGCTGATCCTGACGGCCTGTATGCTATCTTTTATGGGGATTCTCCTGAAGATGGAGTGTGTGGGCCTAACCGTTCAGCGTCCAACTATGGTTTTGCTTGTTATCCTGAGCTTGATGAAGCTCTAGAACAAGGCCGCCAAGGGCTTACCTTTGAAGAACGCTATGCGGCGTACAGTCGTTTCCAACGCAAATGGGCTGAAGAAGTGCCCGTAATCCTAACCTTCAAAACAGGACGCGGCTACGTGTATACAGACGAAGTGTCTGGCATGATGCAAACCTTCAACTTTGTGACCTTGCCACAGTTCACGGCTAAGGGCTAAGGTTGCCAAATTGCCGTAGCAGGCTTGTTGTCTATTACAGCAGTGCATGTGAGGGGGCATTTATGAGAGGGGAGACCTCATGAAGACTCGTTTGAGTGTTGTTGTTGCCGTTTTGTTGGCGTTCAGCTTGTTTGCTGTGTCTTGTGGTAACGACGATGATGACAGCAGTGATGCTGTGGTTGCAGGTGATCCTACTGTTGAGGCTACGCCTACCCCGCAGGGGGAGAATGGCAGTTCAGGTGGCGCGACGGGGTCTACCGATCCCACTTCAGATGCTGAGCCTGCGCCAGAACCGGAGCCTACTGAGGAGGTGCTTGTTGTGTCTCCTGGTGTTGCCGAGGAGTTTGAAGATGGTGTGGTGCCGACGGGTAATACTGGTTTCATTCCGGGTGCGATTATTTCTACGGAGTGTACTGATGGGCGTCCGGTGGGCGGTAATTTGACGATTGGTATGTATGCTGAGACCAATGGTTGGGATCCCACCACTGTTATAGGTGGGGTTGAGGCTGGGGAGTTGCATTTGATGGCTCTTTTCGACTCTTTGTTTTATTTGGATTTAACCACTTCGGAGTTGGTGCCTGCTATGGCGCAGAGCATTACTACTGAGGATAATCAGACGTTTGTGCTCTCTTTGCGAGATGATGTGACTTTCTCTGATGGTACTCGGTTTGATGTGGATGCTTTTATTTGGAATGTTGAGCACTACAAGAATACTCCCGGGTCTCGTGTTATTGCTAGGGCTAGTGATGTTATGGAGATGAATAAGATTGATGATTTCACCGTGGAGGTTATTACAGAGAGTGTGAATGCTGTGTTTCCGTTGAGTTTGGCTGGGCGTTTGGGTAAGATGATGTCGCCTACTACGTATCAGGCTGGGATTGATCCTGATACTGGTTTGAATCCTGAGATTAATGTGAATCCGGTTGGTATTGGTGCTGGGCCGTTTTTGTTTGATTCTTGGATTCAAGATGATGTGGCAGTTGTGGTGCGTAATCCAGATTATTATGGCGCTCCTTGCCCATACTTAGATAGCGTAACCTTTCAGCCGATTGTTGATCCTGCGCAGCGTTACAATGCATTCTTAGCTGGAGATCTGGATGTTGTTTATTTACGAGACTCTAAGAAGCTTAACGAGCAGATGGAAGCTGGCAGCAACATGTCTGTTTATATTGACAATTTTTCAAGCCACTGGTTGCTGAACAACTCAAAGGAGCCGTTCAACATTCTTGCTTGTCGTCAAGCAGTGGCTTATGCGGTTGATTATGATGTCTTAAACGATGTTGTACACGACGGGCTTAGCACGATTAACCGCAGTTTGTTCAGACCTGGTTCGCCGTGGGCTGACCCTGAAGCTGTTATCGCGGATTATGATCTAGATGCAGCGCGTGAAGCCCTTGTAGAGTGCGAAGCCGAATTGGGTGTTCCGCTAGAGTTCCCCAACTTATGTGTTGCTCAATCTGACTCCGACACGGTGGCGGAGACTTTGGTTGCGATGTGGGATGTAATTGGAATTAATGCTACTGCCAACTGCACCACCGTAGGTGAGGTGGTTGGGCCTGCCTTCGCTGGCGAGTCAATAGCCAACACTTGGTCGGGCACAGTGGCTGATCCAGATGACTTCTATGCCATCTATTACGGGGATTCTCCTGAAGATGGAGTGTGTGGGTCTGGCCGTTCAGCATCTAACTACGGTTTCGTTTGTTACCCTGAGATTGATGAAGCCCTAGAGCAAGGTCGCCAAGGGCTTACCTTTGAAGAACGCTATGCGGCGTACAGTCGTTTCCAACGCAAATGGGCTGAGGAGATACCTGCGATTCTCACCTTCAAAACAGGACGCGGCTATGTCTACACAGACGAAGTGTCTGGCATGATGCAAACCTTCAATTTTGTGACCTTGCCACAGTTCACCTCTAAGGGCTAAGGTTGCCAAATTGCTGTAGCAGGCTTGTTGTCTGCTACAGCAGTATATGTGAGGGGGCATATATGAGAGGGGAAACCTCATGAAGACCCGTTTAATCGTTGTTGTTGCTGTTTTGTTGGCGTTCAGCTTGTTTGCTGTGTCTTGTGGTAACGATGATGATGGCAGCAGTGATGCTGTGGTTGCAGGTGATCCTACTGTTGAGGCTACGCCTGTTCCGCAGGGGGAGAATGGCAGTTCAGGTGGCGCGACGGGGTCTACCGATCCCACTTCAGATGCTGAGCCTGCGCCAGAACCGGAGCCTACTGAGGAGGTGCTTGTTGTGTCTCCTGGTGTTGCCGAGGAGTTTGAAGATGGTGTGGTGCCGACGGGTAATACTGGTTTCATTCCGGGTGCGATTATTTCTACGGAGTGTACTGATGGGCGTCCGGTGGGCGGTAATTTGACGATTGGTATGTATGCTGAGACCAATGGTTGGGATCCCACCACTGTTATAGGTGGGGTTGAGGCTGGGGAGTTGCATTTGATGGCTCTTTTCGACTCTTTGTTTTATTTGGATTTAACCACTTCGGAGTTGGTGCCTGCTATGGCGCAGAGCATTACTACTGAGGATAATCAGACGTTTGTGCTCTCTTTGCGAGATGATGTGACTTTCTCTGATGGTACTCGGTTTGATGTGGATGCTTTTATTTGGAATGTTGAGCACTACAAGAATACTCCCGGGTCTCGTGTTATTGCTAGGGCTAGTGATGTTATGGAGATGAATAAGATTGATGATTTCACCGTGGAGGTTATTACAGAGAGTGTGAATGCTGTGTTTCCGTTGAGTTTGGCTGGGCGTTTGGGTAAGATGATGTCGCCTACTACGTATCAGGCTGGGATTGATCCTGATACTGGTTTGAATCCTGAGATTAATGTGAATCCGGTTGGTATTGGTGCTGGGCCGTTTTTGTTTGAGTCGTGGATTCAAGATGATGTGGCAGTTGTGGTACGTAACCCTGATTACTATCGTGCGCCTTGCCCGTACCTAGATAGTATAACTTTTCAGCCGATTGTTGATTCCGCTCAGCGGTATAACGCATATCAAGCAGGAGATCTAGATATTATCTACTTGAGGGATGCTGCGGTGCTCGATGAAGAGTTAGAAGCAGGCAGCAATATCTCTACATATATTGCTAATTATGCTAGACATTGGTTGCTGAACAACTCTAAGGAGCCCTTCAACATTCGTGCTTGTCGCCGAGCGGTGGCTCACGCGATCAATTACGAGGTTTTGAACGATATTGTTCACGACGGGTTGACTGCGATTAATCGTAGTTTGTTTAGACCTGGTTCGCCGTGGACTGATCCTGAAGCTGCAATCCCAGATTATGATCCCGATGCAGCGCGTGAAGCTCTTGGAGAGTGCGAAGCTGAATTGGGTGGCCCATTAGAGTTTGAGAATTTGTGTTCCACAGACGAATCTGGAGTGACTGCGGAGACCTTGGTTGCGATGTGGGCTGAGCTTGGCATTAATGCTACTGCCAACTGCGTGGGTACTGGGGAGATGGTGGCCGCGGCGTTCGCGGGTGAATCAATAGCTAACGATTGGGCAGGCACGATTGCTGATCCTGATGATCTGTATGGTGCTTTTCACGGGGATTCTCCTGAAGATGGAGTGTGTGGGCCTAACCGTGCAGCCAATAACTATGGTTTTGCGTGTTACCCTGAATTTGATGAAGCCCTAGAGCAAGGCCGCCAAGGGCTTACCTTTGAAGAACGTTATGAAGCGTACAGTCGTTTCCAACGCAAATGGGCTGAAGAAGTACCTGCTATCCTCACGTTCAAAGAAATAGTAGGTTACGTGTATACCGATGAAGTATCAGGCATGATGCAAACCTTCAACTTTGTGGTCATGCCACAATTTACGGCTAAGGGCTAAAGCACTAACTGAGATAATCAACTGAGACAAGACATACCACAACATCCTTCGGGGGGAGGTGATTAAGCCATGAAAACAATTGGGCGCAGCATCTTGCGGATAATCCCAGTGTTGTTCATCGTGAGCTTTTTTTCCTCCGCGTATGTGGAGTTGTTGCCGGGCGATCCAGCTATTTACTTGTTAGGCCAAGAACGTGCTGAAGAGCCTGGGGCTAGAGAGTTGGTGAACCGCGAACTGCGTTTAGACAAGGATGTGATTACCCGCTATGGCCTGTGGTTAGGCGATGTGGTTACTGGGGATTTAGGGGAATCAGTAAAAACTCAAGGCTTGAAGGTCTCAGAAACCATTCGCCAAAGGCTTCCCATTACTTTGGAGTTGACTGCATTAGCTTTAGGTATGTCTCTGTTGGTATCTGTTCCGTTAGGGGTATATTCGGCTTATCGGGCTGGCCGTAGGGTAGATAGAGGCCTTAACACTGCATCTTTCGCGGCTATCTCTCTACCGCAGTTTCTAGTAGGCATCTTGTTGATCTTTGTTTTGTTCAACCAACTTGATTGGTTGCCGCCTCAGGGGTGGACAAGGCTCACTGAATGGGATTGGTGGGATCATATCCGCCGCTTGATAATGCCCATAGTTGCTTTATCGTTAACTGAGATAGCTGTATTTCAGCGGTTGTTGCGAGCCGATATGCTAGCAACGCTTCAAAACGACTTTGTGCTGACCGCACGGGCTAAGGGTATGTCACCAGTTCATGTGCTGTTTCGCCATGCGCTGCGGCCCTCGTCGTTTTCTTTGATTACGCTAGCGGGGATCAGCGCGGGTCGTTTGATTGGTGGCACCGTTATTATTGAGCAGCTCTTCCAAATACCAGGCATAGGTTTAAAGATGATTGATGCCATCACCAGTAACGATTTAGTGGTGTTACAAGGTTTGGTGCTTTTAGTGGCGGTTTTCTATGTGATGTTTAATTTGTTTGTGGAGATTGCGTACGCTCTTTTAGATCCAAGGATTAGACGTGGCTGAGGTAACCACAGGTGTAGCAACTGCGGTAGGTCAACCGCCCGGGGTTGATTCAGAGTCGGCTAGCGGCAATCCCCAACAGCCTAGCCCTGAGCAGCGCCGTCAGGCTCGTAGTCGTCTAGAGGGTGCCATTCGCTCGGTGGTTGGCATTGTATTGATCCTGTTACAGCTAAACGTGTTTTACGACAGCGCTGCTGTGCTACAGGTGGTAGTAACTCTGTTAGGATTTTTTGGCATAGCTACTGGCTTGAGCTTGCTGATTTCTGGTTTCTTGGGCGCGAAGACCGATGCTGGTGCTGTGCTATCGGCTGTTTGGCTGGTGATTGTTTTGCTCTTCGTGTTTGCTCAGCTTTTTGGGTTTCACAACAGCTTGGAGGCTGACTTTGCTAACCGCGAACAGCCCCCTAAGTTCACAACCGATGAGCCATTAGGCACCGATCAGCTAGGCAAGAGCATTTTGGCTCAAGTGATTCGTGGAGCCAGAGTATCTCTTTTAGTGGGTGTGGGAGCGGTGAGTTTGGGCATGGTAGTTGGCACGGTGTTAGGTATGGCGGCTGGATATTTTCGCGGGCCCATTGAGGGGGGCTTTAACGTGTTCACCGATGCCATTCTGGCTTTTCCGGCCTTGATTTTGCTGTTCTCCATTGTGGCTATCTTTGGAGGCGGTGGCGGAAGTACTAGCGAAGTGCTTAAGATAACCTTGGCTTTAGCTGTGCTTAGCGTGCCCACCATTGGTCGGCTGGCTCGCGCCAACACCCTTACCTTTGCGGCCCGAGAGTTTGTTACCGCTGCTAAAGCAATGGGGGCTAAGAGCAGTCGCATCTTGTTCCGTGAGATAATGCCCAATGTGGCTCTGCCGTTGGCTTCTTACGCATTTATAGTGGTTGCAGTATTTATCGTGGCCGAAGCCTCTTTGAGCTTTTTGGGCGTAGGAATTGATCCCATCACCAGCCCTACTTGGGGAAACATGATTAGCGACGGTCGTGATCCTAAGTTGTTAGAGGAAGCCCCTCACATAGTATTTGTGCCTGGTGTGTTGATGTTTTTAACGGTTTTGTCATTGAACCGGATAGGCGAAACCCTGCGAGCTTACTGGGACCCCCGCGAAGCTAACCTCTAATTTTGGCTAACCTCTAATTTTGGCGGGCAATTCGTTTTTTTTGTTTCCGTGCTCTAATAAACGCTCTAATAAACGTTTAGTGAGGGTGATAGTTGTTAGTTAGGGCGGGTAGCAATTAGTGCAGCGATGCGAGCGCGGAACTTGGCTATGTTGGCTTCCTTGATGTCTTCGTAGCCGCGCACCAACTCAGCAGTTTCGGCTACCTCTAGCATCTTGTGGAGGTGTTCGGGGCTGGTGACATCTTGGGCAACTTGAGCTAGGGCAGTTAGGTATTCATCTGGCAGGCTACGCTCATGGCGACGCAGTCGGGTCCAGCCAAAGACATCCAAGCGGGTACCCCGAAAGCGTTTGGCTTTGGCTAACCATGAAATGACTGGCCACCAAGCCTTTACAGACAAGGATATTTTTTGTTTGCGCCCGAGCGCTCGCATAAACGGCGGGTGGAGTCTCCAAGCCAAGCGGTCTTTTGGTTGGGCCACCTCGTAAATAGGTTGCTGGCCCTGGGCATCTAAAAGCAAGCGGGCAACCTCGTACTCATCTTTGTAAGCGGTGAGCTTAAACAGCCCCGAAGCCACAGCTTCGGTAAGGCTGTGTGTACCTGGGTTTAGGCTTTGTTCTAGCGTGGCGTAAACCCTGACGTTCTCTAGGAACTGTCTAGCTAGCTCGCGATCTTGGAACCCCACCAACTCGGCGCTCAGCAGTGCCAACTTGTCGGTCAGCTCAGAGTCTTTGCCTGCAATCTTGCCAATGCGCTCCAGCAAATCTGTATCTAACACATCGCTAGGCGTAGCAGCAGTGTTGGGTTGGGGTGGGGTGGATGTATTTGTTGAAGATGTGGGTGTCGAAGATGTGGATAAGCCGGGGTTATTGGCGCGCGCTATAGCCTGTTGCACCGTATCGGGGTTGGCAACTTGCCAGCGTCCCCACCGGAATGCCGCGGTGTTCATCTCTACTACTACCCCGTTTAGGCTGATGGCGGTTTCAATGGCCTCAGGTGACACCGGCAAAAGACCAGATTGCACGGCCATTCCCACCACAAACACGTTGGCACCGGTGGTCTCACCCACTAAAGCCTTAGATACATCAGCTGCTGCTGCCCAGTGTTGGGCATCGGGGCGGGTTTCAGCTTGCACCCGCTTCAACAACTCCGCATCGCTAGGCATTTCGGTTTCGGGGTGGGCAGTTTTTGTGCCCGGGGGCACCACGTTTAGCGATCCTACAACCGCAGTGCGGGTTGCGTCAGCGGGGCTAAGGCCAGTGTCGGAGGCTGCTACTAACAGGTCTAGAGCCAAAAGCAGGTCGGCTTGGTGGTCGCCAAGCCTGTTGCTGCCGATACGTCCGTTGCAGGAAATCCGCAGGTCGCTAACTACTGGGCCTGCCTTTTGCGACATGCCTATCTGGTCTAGTCCGTACACGCTGGCACCGTCCAACATGGCGGCGGTGCTGATGAGCTGGCCGGTGGTTACCACTCCAGTGCCACCAATTCCGGTTATGCGAACGTTCACATCAGCCGATGCTTGTGCAGCAGGTTCTGGCAGCGCCGCTGGAGGCGCGGTGGCAATGTGTGGAGTCGCACTTGTACCTCTGATGTGCTTGTTGCGCCAGAAGAGCTTGTTTATGAGCTGGCTAGCTTTAGGGTTCTTGGGGCGGGTGATGGTAACAAAGGCAGGGCAGTCGCCTTCTAGGCAAGAGAGGTCTATGTTGCAGCTTTCTTGATCGATGGTTGTTTTCCGGCCAAAGGGGGTTTCTATGGGCTGTACCGACAAGCAGTTGGATATTTCAGCGCAGTGCCCACACCCCTCACACACTCGGTGGTTGATGGCTACCCGGGTAAGGGGCTGATCGATGATGCCCCGCTTGCGTTTGCGGCGCAGTTCTGCGGCACAGGCCTGATCGTGGATAAGCAGCGTTACCCCGGTTACTCCGGCTAGTTCTTGTTGCACGGCGGCTAGTTCTGTACGATCCCGCACGGTTACTTCGTCTGGCACTCCTAAACGCCGCGTGCGAGCTGGATCATCGGAGGTGATGACAATGCGGGCAACCCCTTGGGCCAGAAGCGATCGACATACCCGTTCTAGTGGGATTCCTCCAGCAGGATCCTGCCCGCCGGTCATAGCTACGGCCCCGTTCCACAGAAGCTTGTAGGTGATGTTGGCACCGGCGGCTATGGCTGAGGTGATTGCTATCTGCCCAGAATGAAAAAAGGTGCCGTCGCCCATGTTTTGGAGGAAGTGATTTGATTCCACAAAAGGGACCATGCCAATCCACTGGGTACCTTCGTTGCCCATGCATGTGATGCCAGCAATGTCGCCGTAGCGGTCTTCGTCGCCCAACAAGATCATGGTGTGACAGCCGATGCCAGCGCCAACTGCTGTATTGGGATCGGTTACCGTGCTGCGATTGTGCGGGCAACCCGAACAGAAATAGGGCGTGCGGTTTACCGCTAGCGGGATGCGTTGGCGTGTTGGAACCGCAGGCTTGAGTTGAGTGCCCAAGCGGGCTAGGCGGTTGCGTAGCGGCTCAATGAGATCGTCAGCGTGTAGGGCACCGTGGCTTTTGATGAGGCTTTGATCTAGCTCGTCAAACTCGCCTACCACTTGCGGGCGATGTGAGGAGTTATACAATGCATCTTTCACCCGTGACTCCACGTTGGGGGTCTTTTCTTCGATCACGAAGATCTCTTCTAATCCAGCAGCAAACTTACGCACCGAGGAAACGTTGAACGGTATGGGCATGCCCATCCGCAACATGCGAATGCCCGCTGCGGCGATGTCTGCATCTGTGGCTAGGCCCAACGCAAAGAGAGCTTCGCGCACTTCCCAGTAAGTGATCCCCGAGGAGATAATTCCAATCCAAGCGCTAGCTGAGTCCACCACCACTCGGTTGAGGTGGTTGATCTCGGCGTAATGCAAAGCCAGGTTGGTGCGCGTCTCCACTATTTCTTGTTCGATGTCTAGCGAGTAGGGGGTGAGCAGGCGGGTGTTAGGAGTGTGGTTGTAGGGTTCGCCATCTAGCAGGGGTATCTGTGGCACCACGCTTTGGGAGTTGAGGCTGACGCTGGCCGACCCGTCGGCCACATCAGCCACAATCTTCATGCCCACCCACAAGCCGCTGGCCCGGCTAAGCGCAATTGCGTGGCGGCCTAGTTGCAGCACATCGGCTGGGTCGCCCGGATAAAGCACGGGCACGTGAAGGTCGGCTAGCACGCCTGCGGTGGAGGAGGGCAAGGTGGAGGATTTGGCGCTGGGATCGTCGCCAGCAAAGAGCACCACGCCGCCTTTGGGGTGTGCGCCGGTGAACACAGCATGGCGGATGGCATCGGTGGCTCGATCTACGCCGGGGGCTTTGCCATACCAGATTCCGATTACTCCCTGGTAGCGGGCATCGGGGCGGGAGCTAGCAAGCTGACTGCCCATAACAGCGGTGGCGGCCGACTCTTCGTTGACAGATGGGCGTAGCACCATCCGGGTTTCGCCTGATTGGCGCACTGCTGAATCTAGAGCGGAGTCAAATCCTCCTAGGGGAGAGCCAGGATAGCCAGCAGCGAAGGCGGCGGTATTCAGGCCAGCAGCTCTGTCTACGCGAAGCTGTTCAATGGGTAGGCGAGCCATGGCCTGGATGCCGGTTAGGAATACTGTCCCCTGATCTTTGGTGTAGCGATCTGCGAGACGGTATTTGTCGGTGGACTTGGTAACGGTCATCTGAGGTTCAGTCTATGGGTTTGTTGTCGTGTGGCTCTAGCGCCTAGAGGAGTTGTTATATGGCGCTGAATAGTTAAGCCATTTATGGGCCTACTAGCGTGGGCATGGATGGAGCATTTTGTTGACAACGAACCAGAGTTGGTGCCTAAGCCTTCACCTGGATTAGAGCCTCTTGCATCTGAGGTTAACCCCAAACCTGGTGTAGACCAAGCGCGCATAGAGGCCGCGGTGCGGGAGATACTTGCAGCCATAGGTGAAGACCCTAACCGAGATGGGTTGCAAGATACCCCGGCAAGGGTGGCGCGTATGTACGCTGAGATTTGCGAAGGACTGCACCAAGACCCTACAGCGCATCTCACCCGCAAGTTTGAGGCCAACCACGATGAGATGATCTTGGTGCGTGATATTCCTCTGTACTCGTTGTGTGAACATCATCTGGTGCCTTTTTCGGGTAAGGCGCACGTAGGCTATATCCCCAACAAAGATGGCTGTATCACCGGGCTCTCCAAGCTGGCCCGAGTGGTGGAGGGCTATGCGCGGATGCCGCAGGTACAAGAGCGGCTCACCACTCAGGTGGCCGATGCCATAGAAACCACCTTGCAGCCTCGAGGGGTAATCGTGGTGGTGGAGGCCGAGCATCTGTGCATGTCTATGCGGGGTATTCGCAAACCAGGGTCGAACACGGTTACCTCGGCTGTGCGTGGGCTGTTTCGCTCCGATAGCGCCACTCGTGCCGAGGCCATGCGCTTTATAGACCGGAAATGAGCAGCGCGTCTGGCGATTTTGGGGGCATACAGGTACTCTAGAAAGGGTGCAGATAGACGCATCAGGGCCTATGGTTATGGGCATCGTTAACGTAACCCCCGATTCGTTTTCTGGAGATGGGCAGCTTGGTTCTGTCCAAGCCGCTGTTGCTAGAGGATGTCAGTTCTTTAGCCAAGGCGCCGCGGTTGTGGATGTTGGGGGTGAGTCCACCCGTCCGGGGGCACAGCCGGTGTCTGTGCAAGAGGAACTGGAGCGGGTTGTGGAGGTTGTAGCGGGCTTGGCCCCTCATGGCAGGGTATCTATCGATACAACCAAACCAGAGGTGGCCCGCGCAGCGGCAAAAGCAGGAGCCAGCATCGTGAACGACGTGTCGGCCAGCTTGTTTGAAGTGGCTGCTGAGTTGGGTGTGACATGGATTGCGGTTCATAGTCAAGGCACACCGGCTACCATGCAACAAAACCCCACCTATGCCAACGTGGTAGACGAGGTAGCAGACTTCTTGTCTGGCGCACTAGAGAAGGGTTTGGCTGCTGGGGTGCCCGAGGTGTGGGTAGACCCTGGCATCGGTTTTGGTAAAACCACCCGGCACAACCTGGATTTGTTGGCTAACCTCAAGCATCTAGCAGGCTTGGGTGCGCCTTTGGTTGTGGGTGCTAGTCGCAAGAGCTTCATTGGGGAACTGCATGCTCAAAGCGATGCAGGCGTTAGCGAGGATAGAGCTGTGGCGCAAGCAAACTTCCCACAGTCAGCACAACAGCTAGCAGCATCCACACCGCCAAATGACCGTTTGGAAGGGTCGCTAGCTGTCGCTACTTGGGCCTTTGCCCAAGGTGCTTCTGTGGTGCGTGCCCATGATGTGGCCTTTACTGCAGATGCGCTGAAGGTGGTAGGCGGTGGGGTTAGCGAGGTGGTGGCAGCATGAAGGGTAAGTGGGCCGCAGGCATTCAGCCCCGCAACTTCTGTTGGATCATGCAGGATCGCTTGGCTGTTTGTGAGCGTCCGGGTGGGCAAAGCGAGAGCCATCGGCGAGTTCGCCGCACCGAGGAGATCCTTTGGATTCGCAAACAGGGTTTTTCGCGGGTGGTGTCTTTGATGCCGTCCACGCACAATTTGCATAGCTACAGCGAACAGAAGATTGCCTGGAGCCACTGGCCGTTATCCGACACCGAAGAGTACGACCATCGCCTGGGAACCTTGTTTGTGGAACTGCATTCTTTGTTGTCTCGTGGGGAGAAGTTGCTGGTGCATCGCCGCGGGCTAAGCGATGAGGTTTGTGGCCTCATGGCTGGCTATCTGCTCTGGATGGGGATGGTGCCTGATGAGTCTCAGGTGTTAGTGGTGGTTGAGAAGATGACGCAACGCCCAATCGGCTCCGTGGGTCGCCGCATTGTGAGCGCAGCCGCAGCTTTGCCTAGCCCCGAGGTGTTGCTGGCCACTACCTCAGCCCCAGACACGGAAGCAGACCCAGACACGGAAGCAGACACAGCCTCAGATGCAGCCCCAGACACAGAAGAGGCATAATCGGTGGATCTGTTGCGGCTTAGGGGGATTCGGATTATGGCCCTGTGTGGGGCGCTACCTGAAGAACAACAACGGCCCCAGCCCTTTGAGCTAGATGTAGACATATCTGCCGATTTAGCTGTGGCGGGCGCATCAGATGAGCTAAGCGACACCGTAGATTACGGTGCAGTGTGCGCTGAGGTTTGTGAGGCTGTTCAATCTCAACGCTTTACTTTGCTAGAGGCCATGGCTCATAAGATAACCCAGGTGTGCATGGCTTGTGATGAGCGCGTGATGAGCGTGACGGTGGAGGTTCGCAAGCTACGACCTCCAGTACCTCAACCGCTTGCAACCAGTGCTGTTTGTATCACTCGTTCTCGCCAATGAAGCCAACACAGCCAACCAAGCTAACGCAGCCAACACAGCCAACCAAGAGGGCTTTTTTGGGGCTTGGCTCAAACTTAGGCAATCGTATGGGCTATCTCACACAAGCAGTGATGGATATAGCAGATTGTGTTGGCGTTTCTGGGGTGTACGAAACCGATCCCGTTGGTGGTCCAGCGCAAGGCCAGTTCCTAAACATCGTGGTGGGGTTGCATACCAAGCAATCTGCCCGCCAACTTCTTGAGCTGTGTCAACAACTAGAAGCAGCAGCAGAGCGCATACGGGAGGTGCGTTGGGGACCGCGCACGTTAGATGTGGATGTGCTTTGGGTGGACGGCGAAAAAGCAGACGAAGCCGATCTGGTGGTACCCCATCCCCGCATGTTGGAGCGAGCATTTGTGATGCTGCCACTGGGAGAGTTAGCTCCAGATCTGGTTGAAGGATGGACCGATCCCCACAACGGCGACTGTGTCCGCTTAGGCAGCTGGGAGGAGGTGGCGGCCCGCCACGATCACCCAGATCAGCGCGATCAAGGGGTTTCGTGATCGCAAGCACCACAATCCCTGTGGTTAGCAGGGTGTCTGATTTGCGGGTTGCCGCAGATACTGCGCGGTCTCAGGGCAAAAGGGTGGGTTTGGTGCCCACCATGGGGTATCTCCATGAGGGTCATAAGTCGTTGGTGGCCTGTTCGGTGGCCCAGAACGACCTTACCGTGGTAAGCGTGTTCGTGAACCCGCTCCAGTTTGTCGAGGGCGAAGACTACGGTGCCTACCCGCGAGATTTAGAGCGAGACTGCCGTATCTGTGCTGAAGCGGGGGCTGGTTTGGTTTTCGCTCCCCCCACTGAAGAGGTATATCCCCAAACACCTGTCACGGCTGTTGTGGTTAGGGGGCTTAACGCCGTTTTGGAGGGCCGGTTCCGGCCTACCCACTTTGACGGGGTTACCACCGTAGTGGCCAAGCTGTTTGCTATGGTCGGGCCAGCTCGGGCCTATTTTGGGGAAAAGGACTATCAGCAACTGGCCATTATTCGCACAATGGCTGCCGACCTTTCGTTGCCTATGGAGGTAGTGGGCTGCCCCACCCTACGGGAACCAGACGGGCTGGCCATGTCTAGTCGCAACATCTATTTAACCACAGAGCAACGACCGGCAGCCACCGTGCTGTGGCGGTCGCTGCAAGCCGGACACGAGGCTGTGAAGGGCGGCAGTCGTGATCCCAGTGAGGTGGAGGCGGCTATGGCAGAGGTATTAGCCGCTGAGGCTGGGGTGTCGGTTGATTATGCTGCGGTGGTTGATGCTGCCACGTTGGAGCGTCCCGAAGTGCTAGCTGGCGAGCTGCGTCTGTTGGTGGCTGCCCGCTTGGGAAGAGCTCGACTGATCGACAACATTGGGGTTGATTGTGGCTGGCTTTGACATGCCTAGTTGCAAGAGCATTACAGAGTAGGAACTGTGACTGGTTACGACCCACCGGCTCTTGCGGTGCAGGCTGCTGTAGAGAGGGCGTTGGCTGAAGACCTCGGCACAGACGGCGACATCACCTCAGCGCTGTTACCACCCACCGATGTGACCGCGGCCATAGTGGCTCGGGCCGATGGCCGTCTAGCTGGACGAGCTTGTGCTGTGGAGGTGTTTCATCAGGTGGATCCTGCGGTGAAGGTACAGTGGGAGACCGCAGACGGGGATCTGGTGAGTTCTGGTCAACAGCTGGCCGCAGTTTCAGGCCCTTATGCCTCGGTGTTTACAGCCGAGCGTACCGCGTTGAACTTTTTGAGCCACTTGTCGGGCATCGCCACCGAAGTGGCTCGTTACGTTAAAGCAGCGGCTGGCGGCGGCGGGGTACGAGTACGCGATACCCGCAAAACCACCCCCGGTTTGCGAGCCTTAGAGAAGGCTGCGGTACGCGCTGGTGGGGGCGATAACCATCGGATGGGTTTGTGGCATTGGATTATGTTCAAAGACAATCACCTAGCTGGCATCGGTATTGCTGAAGCAGTTTTAGCTGCACGCCAACGCTGGCCCGACCGAGTAGTTCAGGTGGAGTGCGACCATATTCAACAAGCCGATGAGGCGTTGGCCGCGGGCGTAGATGCTCTGCTGCTAGATAACATGGCACCTGAAGAGGTGCGGGCTTGTGTGGATCGGGCTGCGGGTCGTGGCTGCCTTGTCGAGGTTAGCGGCGGTATCACTTTGGGCACAGTGGCGCAATACGCCGCTACCGGTGTGGACTTTATCTCAGTGGGTCGCATCACCAACTCAGCCCCGGCGCTGGACATCGCGTTAGATGTGGTTTGAGCTGGTTGCTGAGAGAGGGGGTATGGGGCTTGGGTAGGGGAGCCTCACATCACCTGTATTAAGAACCGATGCGAAACCGCGCAATTTGAAAATTGAAGTTGCAGATTGTGCAACACAGAGGTACCCTATCTCAATGATCCAACGGGAAATAGCCCCTTATCTTCTTAGGTTGTTTAAGCAGTTCCCGTTTGTAACGGTAACTGGTCCACGGCAGGCTGGTAAGACCACACTCTGTCGTACGGTGTTTGATCACTTAGCCTACATCTCGCTTGACGCAGTTGATGTCCGTGTAAAGGCCGAATCCGATCCGCGGGGCCTGTTGGCGGAGTTAGGCACACCAGCAGTTATAGATGAGATACAACACGTTCCGTCTTTGGTTTCGTATTTGAAAGAACGAGCAGACGAATTAGGTAGCAACGGTCTGTATGTCCTAACCGGTAGTGCAAATCTTCGGCTGACAGCGACGGTTAGCGAATCGCTTGCAGGTCGCACTGCCTTATTGCGGCTCATGCCTTTCTCATTAGCAGAGCGCAAGATGGCGAATCCGCAGGTATCGGTTAACGAGTTAATTTTTGGAGGTTTTTACCCACGGGTGGTAGACCAGCAACTTCACCCGCGCTCAACGCTTGCCGACTATTTCGAAACTTATGTTGAACGTGATGTGCTACGGCTTGGAGGCGTTGGTGATCTCACTGCGTTTAGGAACTTCGCTACTTTGTGTGCCGGGCGGATCGGCCAGCTCATAAATCTGTCCTCGCTTGGCGACGACGCGGGTATCTCACACACAACGGTGCGTCAGTGGCTCACGGTGCTTGAGCGCAGCTACATCGCCTTCCTGCTTCAGCCGCACTTCGCCAACATTCGCAAGCGGCTAGTGCGGACTCCGAAGATCTATTTCTACGACGTGGGGCTAGCGAGTTACTTGCTTGGTATAGAACGGGTTGAGCAGGTGGCCACACATCCTTTGCGTGGCGCACTTTTTGAGAACATCGTGGTTAGTGAAGCATTGAAACATCGTTGGAATCGTGGTGACGAGCCGCGTCTGTCGTTTTTTCGAGACTCACGTGGGCTCGAATCTGACTTGCTCTATGAGACCGGGTGGGGTATTAACGCAATTGAGATCAAATCGGGTGCAACGGTTAAAAGCGACATGCTTCGCTCACTCCGCAAGGTTGCTGAAATACTCCCAGAAGTGACTGCAAAGACGCTTGTGTATAGCGGAGATCGTTTTGAATCTAGAACAGATGTGGACATCGTGCCGCTTGTGGAGTTTGCTACAGCGTTGGAGCGATTTGATACCGAGACGGTTGTGGTGGTGAGTAGCGGAGGCACCCCCGTTGTTGGTATTGATGTTTTGGCATTGTTTCCAAACGGTACATGTCGCAGCGCAACAACCGACGCAAAAGGTATTGCGCGTTTCGATCTTTATACAGACAACCTGTCGATGATGGTGTTTGTTGCCGGGCAAGGTTGGGAGGGGCATATCTCTACAGGCTGGCTTCCATCCGATGGCGCTCTGAATGTTGAGATGACACCGCTTGGAGATGGTGGTTCGGTGATCTTTGAAGATCAAACTGGTTATTTGCCAGATATTAAGGGTCGGCTCAACCCGATCCTAGATAACAGCAACCGAACGTATTTGTATGCCACCAATGTGGCCATAAATGGTGGTGCTCAACAGCCAGTTAACTTCGCTGTGGGCCATGAGATGCTCAACTTGGTTGATGCCTATGGCAACGAGCGTGACGTGAGGGTGGTTGCTATGCATGGTCAGTCTTCGTTGCTGGAGTATCGCTCACTGCCCGAAGCTGAACAGTGAGTTGCTCTTTGAGTTGCTCAATTATGTTCGAAGAGGGTTGTTTTTAATCCGCGCCGCAGTATAAAATCTGGATTGATTTACTCGGGCTAGCGCTATGAATTGAAAGGGTTAGAATTGAATCATTGGCGCGATCTCTGGAATCGTTGGCGGGTTTTGGGTCTGTTGACGGTGTTGGCTGTGGTGGCCACGGCGGTGGTTGCTGCGTTGCCTGCGGTTTCGGCTCAGCCGCTGGGTGATTTAGAGGGGTTGTTGCCCGATACCGAAGGCACTCTACCCCAAGAACAAGAACTGCTGCCCGAGGGGCAGGGGCTGTTGGATCTAGCTCCCGAGGAAATCGATGGCCATGAACTAGGTGCTCAACCACCCCCGCCAGCGAGCATTGGCGAGTTGCTGAGCGATGACGGTCTGTTTGAGTGGGAAGACGCATCAGGGCAGACTTCGTTGGCCTTGCTGGGCTCGCAGGGCGCAGCAGCGTTCGGCGGTGACGCTGCTGTTGGTTCTTCGACGCTGTCCGGCTTTGCTTCAGCGGCTGCGGTTGGCTACGCCCCGCCTCGTGATAGTTCCTCCAACGAGACTTCCACAGTGCAGCGAGCTCAAGAGCAGGCCGACAACTGGTTCGTGTCTGATACTGGTCAGCTTTTCCTGTCGGTTGGCGGTGTGCTGGTGCTGTTCTCTACTGATATCGCTGCCGCCGATGCGCGGGCAGTGCTGTTAGATAACGGTGTGGACACAGGGCGCGTGTTGCCTATAGAGGGGCTACCTAACGGGTTCAACATAGCCACTTCTTCAGATGCAGAGTCGCTGCAGTTGGTTAAGTTGCTGGCAGATGCACCTGGAGTTGAGTCGGTTACCCTCAACATGTTTACTCCTGATACCACAGGCGACACGGAGTCGGTACCAGACACGGAGTCGGTACCGCAAGCGACGGCGTATAACCCGTTGGACGCGGCTACGAAAACTCTGTGCAAGTCAAATGATCCCCCGCTTAGTGACGCTCTGTCTGCATGTTTGTGGCATCTCGATGCAAGCAAGGCGGTGAGCGTTGGCGGCAACAAGCCAACCACCGACATCAACATCGGCAAAGTCTGGGACACCACCAAGGGCGCGGGCGTGACCGTCTCAGTGGTCGACGCGACATGGGAGGCAGGCCACGAAGATTTAGCCGGCAATGCTAATAAGGCTGCTAGCACCTACTGGGGAGGACACACCGGTGAGAACGGCAAGAACTCCCCGTATCACGGCACAGTCGTGGCGGGAATCATCGGTGCTCGCGACAACACCCTCGGCGGTCGCGGCGTAGCACCACGAGCCTCGCTACAGAACGTCAACTACATCGACTACCAAAGCATCTACACCGCATCTCGTGCGTTCTTACACAACAAAGACACGGTCGCAGTGGCGAATCACAGTTATGGGCGGATTGATACCGGTCGCCTCAGTCGCTGGTCGCCCATTGTTGTGGCTGCACTTGAGGAGAGCTTGGAGTCAGGGTTTGGTGGCAAGGGCACTGTTCATGTGAAGGCTGCTGGCAATGGCAAGAACGACGGTATCGGCGACGAAGCATCACTTGACGAAAGCGGCAATCATCGGGGTCTGATTATTGCTTGTGCAGTTAATTCTGCTGGTACGGATACGGCGTATTCCGAGGAAGGGTCGAACGTGTGGATATGCGGCCCGTCGGGGGATTCAGGGCGTCACGGGATGCTGGCACCGATCGGCACGAACCAGTACCACTCCAACCTCAGGGGCACCAGCTATTCGGCACCGGTGGTGTCTGGTGTGGCGGCACTTATGCGTAGTGTTAACAGTGCGTTGACATGGCGTGACGTAAAGGTGATTCTTGCGAATACCGCACAGAAGAACGCTAGCAGCGATTCGAGTTGGCAGGCAGGTGCGCTGAAGTACGGCTCGACAACCGACTCGTATTCCTACAGCCGCAAGTACGGGTTCGGGCTAGTTGATGCGTCGGCTGCGGTGACCGCTGCTCAGAGCTGGACGGCGCTGCCGCCGATGTTCTCTGGTTCGGCCTCATCAAGTGGGTCGTGGGATGTCACCTCAACCGGAACTGCCAAAGAGTTCTCACTAAACCTCACGTCAGATATTAGCTTCGTGGAGCACGTGGATGTGAACATCAACATGAACACCTCTCACTTCCGCGCGCTACAGCTCACCTTGGTATCGCCCAGCGGTCGTGAGTCGCTTCTGGTGAACAGCAGCTTGGCCCTGGGTAGAAAATGTAATTGCCCGCTCAACGGAAGCTTTAGGTTTGGTTCCGTCCGGCATCTCGGCGAGTCTGCTAGCGGCACATGGAAACTGAAGGTTAAGAATGTCACCGGGGTTCCCGCAACGCTCAATTCTTGGGGGGTCACGGTGTGGGGGCACAACCCCTCTAAGACCAATGTTGTCACGCTGTCAGTGCCGTTGCGGGTGGCAGAAGGCAACAACTTTCAGATTAAGGTAACCCATAGAGGTACAGCGCTCACTTCTGATCTGGTGGTGCCTGTAGTGCTGAAACCGCTTAATGCCACCCCGCCCGGTCAGGTTGGGGCTGACTACACGGCTCTTACATCCATCACCATCCCCGCTGGTCAATCTTCGGCATCGGGCACGGTGTCATTGACCGACGACGACATCGTCGAACCCACTGAAGTGGTCTTCGCCAGTGTCGGCTCGATGCCGAACCCGTACACGTCCGACTCTGTTTCCAAGATGATACGAATTCTTGACAACGACAAGCCCGAGGTCAGCGTACGGGCTGTCAACGGCAGTGTGAATGAAGGTGAAGATGTTGTCTTTGAAGTTACTGTTCATGACGATCCTATTGGCGACTTTGCGGTCTTTTTCCAGGTCAGTGAGCCTCAACAGCCTGCCGTGTACATGGACCCCAGACAACTCACAAATGGAGCAGCTACGTTCGGTTTGCGGTTCTCATCTGCGGGCACGGCGACTGTTTCTGTCCTTACGGTGCTGGATCAAATTGACGACCCGCGGCGCTTGGTAGCCGGCCAGATATTGAGTTCCTCTTTGTACGATATTCGCGGTAACCACTCTGCTCAAGTGTGGGTGGATGATGATCTGCATCGTGTGAGCATCGCCTCCGATGGCAATATCAACGAGGGCGGCACGGCTTCGTTCACGCTCAAGGCGGTCCCTGTACCCACCTCATCGCTGTCTGTGAAGGTCTCCGTTGCCGAGACCGGTTACTTCGGGGTTGATACGGCCGACCGCACCGTAGCCATCGACTCCACTGGTACTGCTAAGCTCTCGGTGCCTACCACTCGTCATGTGTTTGGCCAGCCTGCTGGGGCGATTAAAGCCACGGTTCAGCCGCCCGGCGACGGTACTTATTACCCCTCACCTGGGAGCGGACAAGATGCTGCAACGGTTTCTGTAAAAGATCTTGATGATACTGACTTGTCTGCCAAGTCGAGTGTGGTCGGTATCGTAAAAAGACGCTTAAGTCAACCTTTCATCCAGTTTTTCTCTGCGCTTGTCAATCGATGGAACCGCGTGCTCCTAGCTTTCGGTGAGAATCCATCTGGTGTCACAGGCGGCCCGATGACTGCGGCTGAGGCCAAGAGCTTTGCTACTGGAGGTGCAGCTGCAGACTGGAGAACTGTCGCTGCTGAACTCGAAAGGCTAGATGCGGCACGATCCACGGAGCCTGTGGTGATCGTGACCGCCGACGGCGCTATCACCGAAGGCGACAATGTTTCTTTTACGCTGCGGGCGTTGCCTGGCCCGGTGTCAGACCTTGATGTTGAGGTGACGGTTGCTGCTGAGGGCAGTTTCTCGGCTACTACCGGCACGCGGACGGTGACGATTCCAGCTAAAGGCACAGCCACTCTCACTGTGGCTACCGGTCACGATGGTATTGACGGTAGGGACGGTTCGGTAACGGTGACGGTGGTTGACGGTACTGCTTATAGCGTGTACTCCAAGCCATCGGCGAAGGTTGATGTAGCAGATTCTGGTGGGACAACAGCAACGCCTGTGGTTAGCATTACGGCCGATCCTGATATCACTGAAGGCGATAACGTTCGGTTTGTTGTGACTGCGAGCCCAATACCTTCGGCTCCTTTGAGCGTGGATGTGAATATGACGGTGTTGGGTGATTTCGGTGTTTTACCGGCGTCTTTTAGGTTAACGATTCCGTCTTCGGGTACAGCCGCTGGTAGAGCCACGTTGTCGGCTACTACTACGAATGACACGGTGGATGAGCCGAATGGTTCGGTAACGGCCACGTTGGTGAGCGGAACCGGGTATGTTGTGAGTTCTTTGGCTTCTGCAGCAACCGTAAACGTTGCAGATAACGATGATCCCCCGGTTCCGGTTGTGGGTGTTGTTGGGGGTGCGGGTGTGGTTGAGGGTGGTAGTGTGGTGTTTTCGTTGACTGCTGTGCCTGCGCCTTCTGTTGCGTTGAGTGTGGATGTGACGGTTACTGTGACGGGTGATTACGGAGTAACGGCAGGCACTCGGACGGTGACTGTTGGTACTAATGGTTCGGGCACGCTCACACTAGCGACGGTTGGGGATAGTGCGGATGAGGTTGATGGGTCGGTGACGGTCACGTTGGTGGATGGTGCTGCTTATGATTTGGATGGCACAGCGTCGTCGGCGGTTGTGAGTGTGGCTGATGATGATGATCCGCCGCCGGTGGTTCCGGTTGTGAGTGTTGTTGGGGGTGGCAGTGTTACTGAGGGTGCTAATGCGGTGTTTTCGTTGACTGCTGTGCCTGCGCCTTCTGC
>JAPOTT010000050.1:79878-128504 GCA_026709025.1 bacterium | reverse complement strand
CGGGGATAACTTCGGCGTAGCCGTCAATTTTGGCATCTAGGGGGATTTTGGTTGCAGAGGTGAAGGCAACGTCGGGTTCACGCACGGTATCAGGGTCGCGCTCTAACCAAACACCTGAATCAGAACCCACAATCGTGCCAAGTTTTCTGGGTTCCACAAAGTTGCTCAAGGTAACTGCCAGCTTGATTGCGATCTTGCCGTGGCGGTGTCCTGAGGCCATTGTCTTGTGGAGTACTCCCCGAACCAGCTCACCGCGCACGCCTTGGCTGTGCAACCGCAGCAGATCATCTGCGGTTAACAGCTTTACATCCACAGATCTAGTATCAATATTAGTCATATAATTTAGATGTCCTTCAGCCTAAGCTAACTTGTTCTAGCTGTTAATACCCTAAGCTATAATACCTGAGCCGCAGTAGCATTAAAGCCGCACCTTTGACTTTAGCTGTGGTTAGCAGTTCACCAACCCACAAGGCGCAACCATCAGCAACAACCAAACCACCCTCACCATCCAAGACAACGACTAACCCCCCTATACCCCCCGAAGTGGTACCCGAGCCGACCCTAGCGTCATCTGTTTGATGGGCCGAGAAGTAACTCTTCAATGAGCAGACGATCGTCTAGAACAACCCTCACGCTGGTCGGGTAAATTATTGGTCGGTTAAGTTGGGATCGTTAATGGCGGCCACACCGATTTCATAGCGTTCGCGCAGGACTCTGTGCAGTTCATTTCGGGCTGTGTGTATTCCGCATGGGATGACTAGTGCTGCATCTCCAAGATCGATTATGCCGATTTCACCACCTTTTTCAATGCCCCAACGATGACGGAGTTCGGAGGGCAAGTTGGTTTGGCCTTGATGAGAAACTTTGGCAGTGGAAGTACTAGACATGGGCAAATTGTATGGGGATGGATTATGAGAGTGCAACACCATCCAAGACAACGACTAATCTTGTTGCTTGCTTTTGGCGCGGCGGTTAGCTAGTACCAACAGCGCCGCCAACATTGCTAATGGGGCAGCAACCAGCAAAATCTCGTCCCAACCGCCTTGGTGTGCCAACAGTTCCATAACCCTTATTTTGGCAGGTTGTGTCTGTAAAACCTGCTAGCAGACCTCTTCGGGTTTGGCGATGTTGGCCTTAGTTAGCGTGAGTTGCGACAATAGGGGGCGTGCAAGGAGCAATCGAGCAGGTTATTGAGGCTATTCGGCCTGCCATTCAAGCTGACAACGGCGATATTTTCCTGCGGGGTGTAGATGAGGAATCTGGAGTGGTTACGGTTGAGTTGGTAGGGGCTTGCGTGAGTTGCCCGGCTTCTACTGTCACGCTTAAGGCAGGGGTGGAGAGGATTCTCAAAGAGCGAGTGCCCGGCGTTACCGAGGTGGTCAACTGTGGACAGAACCTGCTGAGCGATGGCTCTCCGGTTGGCCTGTAGCAAGCTGACCATTCATGGAACCCATAAGCAGAGACAACTGGTGCATTACCTATGTTTTGATTGGAGCGAACGCGCTGGTGTTCATGGTGAGCGTGGCCATGGGCGACACCCTCACAGGTGGCATTGCCAATGATGGGTTGATTGTTGAGGCTGCAACTTGGGGTGTGGCCATCGATGTGAATGGTGAATGGTGGCGCATATTTACTGGTGGGTTCTTGCATCATGGTGCGTTCCATCTGGGAGTGAACATGATGTCTTTGTACATATTGGGATTTCCTCTTGAGCGAGGCTTGGGTAGGGTGTCTTTTTTGACCGTGTACTGTGCTGCGCTGCTGGGCGGATCTTTTGGGGCATTGCTGGAAACTCCGAACGCATTGGTAGCAGGTGCCTCGGGTGCCATTTTTGGGTTGATGGGGGCTTGGGTGGTGTTATCGCTGGCTCAAGGGATCAGCATCTTTTCCACGCTCATTGGGCCGATGGTGGCAGTGAATCTAGCGATCAGCTTTACGGTAGATCAGGTGTCATTGGGAGGCCATTTGGGTGGACTCATAGCCGGATCGTTGGTTGCGCTTAGCGCAGCAGCGCGTGGGCGCTATCCGAAGATCACCGAGGTGGTGCCGCTGATTACAGGGCTGCTGGTGGGAGTAGGTTCTGTGTTTGGGGCGCTGTGGGCTGCAGGCGGGTGGGTAAACGCTTAGTAGCTGTTTGTGCTTGGTGGCATGTAGGTGGGAGCAGTGGCTGGTGTGCCAATAGAGGTAATGAGAGGCTATTAGGCGAGCGCGGCGAAGTGGGAGCGGAGCGTTTTGAGGTTGCGGCGCCACACCCATTCCAGGATGCGCCCCCCCACGATGTTGCGAAGCGGGCCGCCCATCCAAAGGGGAAAGTGCAGTTCTTCTGTCCAGCAGAACTGACTCCGGTTGGTTCCCGCCGGACTTAGGGTAAAGCGTCCCTCACCAGTTACTAGCCCCTGGTGGCGCACTCCTATGCAGGATTGTTCTACCCATTGCGTGATCACCATCTGATCGGTGAGCTTGATGGGGCCGATCTTGGTTACACAGTTGAACTGAGTGCCGAGACCTTCTGTTTGGTCAGAGCAAAAGGAGATGGACTCGGCATCGGCCATCCATTCTGTATGGCTTTGAATGCAGCGCACGTATTCCCAAACCTCTGCAACAGGGGCATCGATGGTGGTTGAAACCCGAATCTTGGCCATGACAGCAGTGTATTGGCTGTAGGCAGTAGCGGTAGGCATTGACGACGGGCGTTAGCGATGGCAGCGATGTAAATGGGGTTACGCGATGCTACGGATGCATCGTAGGATTGAGGTGTGTTGGAATTGCCCACAGAAGTGGCTTATTTGGATAACGCAGCTTCCACTCCGCTGTGCCCTGAGGCGGCTGAGGCTATGGTGCCGATGCAGCGGCAGATTTATGCCAATCCCACAGGGGCTCATCGCATGGCTCGAGACACAAGGCGGCGAATAGACGATGCGCGCGATGTGATGGCTGAGGCTCTGGGGTGTGAACCAGATGAGGTTGTGTTTACTGCAGGTGGCACCGAAAGCGACAACCTGGCCATCTTGGGACATCACAGCCATCTGGCTGGCAGCTTTCCACTGGCTGCCAGCTTTTCTCAGGCAGGCAGCTTTTCTCAGGCTAGCAGCCAGCCTGTTGGAATTGTATGTTCGGCTATTGAGCATCCTGCCGTGTTGGAGCCGGTGCAACGTTTGGGGGGACAGGTTGTGGGGGTGACTGCTGAAGGGGTGGTTGACATGGATCACCTAGCGGAGATCATGGAGGCTGCTGAAAGCCAAGCAGATGGACAAGCAACCGGACATGTTGATGAACATGCCGGCAGGCACGCTGGTGATAGTGCTGCTGCTAACTCTTTGGGTAGTGCTGGCATCGGCCTTGTGTCGGTGATGTTGGCCAACAACGAGACAGGCATGGTGCAACCTGTAGCCCAAGTAGCCGAGGTGGTGCGTCGGGCTAACCCTCAAGCCGTGCTGCATAGCGATGCTGTGCAGGCCCTACCATGGCTAGATGTGGCAACGTTGGCAGCAGATATGGATTTGGTATCGGTTAGCGCCCACAAGTTTGGCGGCCCAAAAGGGGTGGGAGCTTTGGTGGTACGCAAGGATGTGGGTGTAGCGCCGTTGTTGTTGGGCGGCGGGCAAGAGCGGGGCTTGCGTTCAGGTACTCATAATGTGGCAGGCATTGTGGGGATGGCGGCTGCAGCTGAGATGGTGCTAAAAACCCGTGTTCAGCAGGTGCTGCGAGTTGGCAGGCTGCGCGACAAGTTGGTGGATGGCCTGATCGCAACAGTGCCGGGCACCGTAGAAACCGCAAAGCGTGCTGGCAAAGTAGCAGGCTCAGCGCACTTGTGTTTTGAGGGGGTGGAGTCGGAGGCGTTGCTGTTTTTGTTGGAAGATGCCGGGGTGTATGCCTCCGCAGCGTCTTCTTGTTCTAGCGGAGCGCAGGATCCTTCACACGTGCTAGCTGCTATGGGCTACAGTCGCGAGCTAGCAGGTGGGTCTTTGCGGCTGTCTTTAGGCTATGAAACAACCGAGGCCGATATAGATACCGCATTGGCCGCAATACCTGTAGCGGTGGCTCAACTGCGAGAATACAGCGATGCCTAGTATGTCTAACGTGGGGATTGGTAGCTGAGATGCGGGTGTTGGTTGCTATGTCGGGTGGAGTGGATTCTTCGGTAGCTGCTGGGTTGTTGGTTGCCGAGGGACATGATGTGGTGGGCGTGACCCTTAAGCTTTGGGGAGGAGAATCCGACACCGGTTGTTGTTCTGTGTCAGATACCCAAGATGCTCGCCGGGTGGCCGATCTGTTGGGCGTGCAGCATCATGTGTTTAACTTTGGGGATGCTTTCAGCGAGCAGGTGATAGGCCCTTATATAGATGGGCACGCCGCAGGGCTTACGCCCAATCCTTGCGTGGCTTGCAACCACCACATCAAGTTTGACAAGTTGATGATCAGAGCGGCTGCGTTGGGATTTGATGCTGTGGCTACTGGCCATCATGTGCGTTTGGCAGCGGTTGATGGTAGCTATCGGGTGCGCCGTGGCGTGGATATGGCTAAAGATCAGTCTTATGTGCTTTACATGCTGAATCAGGGACAGCTAGCGCGGCTGTTGTTTCCCATCGGCCACCTTACCAAGGCTGAGGTGCGCCAACATGCTCAAGCATTGGGCTTACGCAATGCTGCCAAGCCCGACAGCCAAGATGTGTGCTTTATTGCTAACCGACAGGGTGGACGCAAGGGTTTTTTGACGAGACATCTAGGTGAATCTCCGGGTGTGGTGGTAGATGCTGACGGGACGGTGTTGAGTCGGGTGGCGTCGGTTCAAGCAGTGACCATTGGTCAGCGTCGTGGGTTGAACTTAGGAGGCAGCGCAGAGCCCCGCTATGTGACAGACATAGATTTAGCCAACTCAAAGGTAACGGTTGGTTGCAAGGAGGATTTGTATACCCAAACACAGCCAGTAGAGCACATCGTGTGGGCTGACATGGCTGTGGCGGGGCCCGTGGAGGTGCAGGTGAGCGCACATGGCATCCCAACTGTAGCCACTGTAGATACAGCTCATAGCACACTTTGCTGGCAAGAACCGCAGCGCCGTGTGGCTCCGGGCCAAGCGGTGGCCTTTTATCAAGGCGACCTTGTGGTTGGCGGGGCAGTGGCTAGCGGGGCTGTGGACGCTAGCTTAAAGGGCTAGTGCTCAATCGATTGGATCTGCGGGGTGTGGCTGATGTTGCGCGCCTATTACCACGTCCCGAACAGGTACCTGAAGATGTGGTAGCCACGGTGCGCCAGATTGTGGATGCGGTAGCCCGAACCGGTGACGAGGCTCTGCTGAGCTACACAGAACAGCTAGACGGCGTTAGGTTGGCTCAGCTGCGGGTGTCTAGCGCAACAATCCAAGCATCGCTCAACAAGATTACACCTGATTTGCGGGTGGCATTGGAGGCGGCTGCACAAAACGTGGCGGAGTTTCACGCCCATCAGGTAACGGCTGAACATGCCAGTGAACTCAACGGTATCACCGTGCGTAGTTGGGATCAGCCGGTGGGTCGGGCTGGTTGTTATGTACCCGGTGGGCGGGCAGCTTATCCTTCCACCGTTTTGATGACAGCACTGCCTGCTAAGGCCGCAGGAGTAGGCCAGGTTGTGCTGTGTGTGCCGCCGGGCCCAGATGGTCAAGTGGCAGACGTTACTTTGGCAGCAGCAGCCATTGCTGGTGTTGAGGAGGTGTATAGCCTGGGTGGGGCTCAGGCCATCGCAGCCATGGCTTATGGCACAGAGTCTGTTATGCCAGTTGATGTGATTGTTGGGCCCGGCAATGTGTATGTGGCTACGGCCAAGCAGCTAGTGGCTTCTAAGGTGGGTGTGCCAGCTGCGTTTGCGGGGCCATCTGAGGTGGTGGTGGTGGCTGATGCATCTGTTCCGGCTAGCTATGGAGCCATAGATTTGATGGTGCAAGCCGAACACGGACCCGACGGTTTGGCATGGTTGGTTACCTTTGATGACGAGGTGGCCGATGCCGTTGAAACCGCTGTGAGCGAGTTGTGTACCAAAGCTGCGCGTCGAGACGACATAGCAGCCACCTTTGAGCGAAGCGGCCATATTGTGTTGGTAGATGACGCTCAGGCCGCAGCTGCGGTGGTGAACGCAATCGCGCCAGAACACCTACAGGTTATGACCGCCGACCCGCAAGCGGTGATTGCTGATGTATGCAACGCTGGGGCTATCTTTAGCGGCCCGATGGCACCGGCATCTGTTGGGGATTATTTGGCTGGACCATCTCATGTGCTGCCTACCAACGGCAGCGCCCGCTTTGGTGGGGCGCTGGGCGTGCGGGATTTTGTGAAAACCATGCATGAGATAACGGTGTCTGCCGAAGGCTTGAAGGGTTGCGGCAACCATCTGATGGCCATAGCCAAAGCCGAGGGCTTAGACGCACATGCTCAATCCGTTCGGTTGCGAACAGACCACTTAGCTGAAGGCTTTAAGTGACCGGGGTTACAGTGCCAGAGCCTAGAGTGACCGTGAGGGAAAACGTGGCGCTGATGGAGGGCTATCACTCGCCTCAGATTGATGTGCGGGTGCGGCTGAACACCAACGAGTCGCCGGTGATGCCACCGCAGGCATGGCTAGGAGCGCTCCAAGCTGCCCAAAACCAGATTGCGTGGAACCGCTACCCCGACCGCAGCGCAACCAAGCTTCGTGCAGCCATTGCCCAACATGAAGGCGTAGCTTCAGAGCAGGTTTTTGCGGCCAACGGGTCTAACGAGGTTTTGCAGGCGGTGATGCTGGCCTTTGGTGGCCCAACTCGAAAAGCCCTGGTGTTTGAACCCACCTATGCGCTGCACTCGCACATAGCGCGGCTTGCTGCTACCGAGGTGGTGGCAGCGCAGCGCTGCGAGGACTTCAGCATCGACTTGACCCATGCTATAGACACGCTTGCGGCCGAGCGCCCCGCAGTGACGTTTTTGTGCTCGCCCAACAATCCCACCGGCACGGTGGATGCTCCAGAGTGTACCGACACGCTGCTAGCAGAAGTGACCGTGCTAGGTGGGCTTTTGCTGGTGGATGAGGCTTATGGCCAGTTTGCTACCCACAGCGCCATTGGCATGATAGATGAAGCTCGTCCGTTAGCCGTAGCTCGCACATACTCCAAAACATGGTCTATGGCTGCAGCGCGCTTAGGCTACCTGATTGCCCCAAGTTGGGTGGTGGCCGCATTGGACAAGGTGGCCTTGCCGTATCACTTAGACTCCTTCAAGCAAATAGCAGGATGTTTGGCGCTGGAGTATCACACAGAGATGTCCCAACGTGTGGCCGAGTTGACAAAAGAGCGAGAGCGTTTAGCAGTAGCATTAGGTAGCCTTGAGGTGCAACAGTGGCCCTCTGGTGCCAACTTCATCTTGTTCAGGCCCAACCATGGAGATGGTCAAAAGGTGTGGGAGGAGCTCTTAGAGCGCTCAGTACTGGTGAGGAACTGCGCCTCTTGGCCCAACTTATCTGGGTGCTTGCGGGTTACCGTGGGCACCAAAACCGAAAACGATGCTTTTTTGTCGGCCCTTAGTGATGTGCTTAGCGAGGTAAAGCAATGACCCAAGCCCACATGCCCGCACGCAGCGCAACCGCAGCGCGTAGCACCGCAGAAACCAACATAAACATTGCCATCACCTTAGATGGCACCGGGCAAGGTGAAGCTGCAACCGGTTTGCCGTTTTTTGATCACATGTTGAGCCAACTTGGTCGCCACGGCGGATTTGATTTACGGGTGGATGCCCAAGGCGACTTGGAGATTGATGCCCACCACACTGTGGAGGATGTGGGTATTTTGTTGGGCTCTTGTTTCGCGGAGGCGCTGGGCGACAAAGCCGGGGTAAGACGTTTTGCCTCCATTGCGGTGCCGCTTGATGAGGCGGTTGTTGAGGCGGTGGTAGACCTTTCGGGGCGGCCGTTTTTGCACTACGAAGTGTCGCCCCCGGGTGAGAAGATACTGAGCGATCCTCCCTTTGACCCGCAGCTTTGTGAGGAGTTTTGGCGGGCCTTTGCCACCTCTGCGGCATTGACGTTGCACATCGTTTTGGTGAGGGGGCGCAACACGCATCACATTATCGAAGCTAGCTTTAAGGCAGTTGCTAGAGCCCTGCGTGATGCGGTGCGGGTTGAAGGTGTCGGCATTCCCTCCACTAAGGGCGTGCTGTGAGCGCACCTTTGATTGCGGTGCTGGACTACGGCATCGGCAACTTACGTTCGGCTCAAAAAGCTTTACAACGCATGGGTGCAGATGCTCGCCTCACCGCCGATGCAAAGCTGATTGCCGATGCTGCGGGTGTGGTGTTACCTGGGGTGGGTGCCTTTGGGCCTTGTATGGAGGCATTGCGGCGCAGTGGTTTGGATGAGCCCGCCCGCGCCGCTACAGATGACGGCCGTCCGTTTTTGGGAATCTGCATTGGTTTGCAGCTTCTGTATGAGGGCTCTGAGGAGGCACCAAACATGGCGGGGCTAGGGGTGTTAGAGGGCACTGTGAAGTTGCTAAAGGGCAACGTGAAGCGGCCACAGATGCAATGGAACCGCTTGGATTTCGTTGGGTCAAGAGCAGCTGCGAGCGTGCCTTTCGTGCTGCAAGGTTTGGAGGGGGCATGGGTTTACTTTGTGCATTCCTACTGCGTGCCCATGTCGCCCAATGTTGTGGCTGTGTGCGATTATGGAGGGCCGGTGCCAGCAGTGGTGGCTAAGCGCAACGTGTGCGCCACGCAGTTTCATCCCGAGAAATCGTCTGGGCCAGGTTTGACGCTGTTGGCCAACTTTGTGCGTCAAACCCAAGCTGCAGCCGCTTAGGGCGCAGATGCAGCTTTATCCGGCAATAGATTTGCGTGGCGGACGCTGTGTGCGGCTGTATCAGGGTTCGTATGAGGCAGAGACTGCTTACAACGAAGACCCTGTAGAGCAGGCACTTAGGTTTACAAGCGAAGGTGCAAGCTGGCTGCATGTGGTGGATTTAGATGCAGCCCGCAGCGGGGAGTTGGTGAATCTGGAGGTTATCGCGGCCATCGCTGCTGCGACAGATGTGCCAGTGCAGACGGGGGGAGGTGTACGCAGCTTAAAAGCTGCTGCGGCTTTGGTGGATGCTGGGGCTACAAGGGTGGTTATTGGCACAGCGGCGGTGGAGAAACCCGATTTGGTTGGTGAGGTTGCTGGCAAATATCGGGTAGCGGTTGGCCTAGATGCTAGAGGCAAAGATTTGGCTACGCACGGCTGGGAACAGCGTGGGGGCGGCGATTTGCTGGAGCTGGCGCAACGATTTGAATCCTCTGGGGCTGAGGCTGTTGTGGTAACCGAAATATCGCGCGATGGCACCATGTTAGGCCCCGATACAGATGGCTTAGCTGAGGTGCTAGGTGCCACAGAGCTAGATGTGATTGCCTCGGGCGGGGTTTCTAGCCTTGTGGATTTGAGCGTTTTGGCAGGTTTAGGGCACAAAAACCGCCGCTTAGCGGGGGTGATTGTGGGTAGAGCGTTATATGAGGGGCGCTTTGGCGTGGCCGAAGCCACAGATACGTTGGTTGAAGCTGTTGGTAGAACCCGGAAAGCTAAACCCCCTGAGCAGGCTAAGTGAGCGCGCCAAGCCCTAAAAGCGAGTTACCCCCTGTGGTTTGTAACGCCCGAATCATCCCATGTTTGGATGTGGAGGCTGGCAGGGTAGTTAAGGGAGTTAATTTTGTGGATCTCACTGATGCTGGCGACCCTGTAGAGTTAGCAGCTCGTTACGACCAACAGGGTGCCGATGAGGTGGTTTTTTTGGACATAACCGCATCCTCAGATCAGCGAGATACCACCCTAGACCTTGTGCATCGCACAGCCGAGGAGGTTTTTATCCCCTTTACCATTGGCGGGGGAATACGCAGCGCTGACGATGCCCGTAAGCTGCTGCGAGCCGGTGCAGACAAGGTGTCGGTCAATACCGCTGCGGTGCAGCGCCCCGAGTTGGTGGCTGAGATAGCCTATGAGTTTGGCAGCCAATGTGCTGTGGTATCCATTGATGCACGTCGCACTCACGGCGGTTCTTTTGCCTTTGAGGTGTATACCCACGGGGGCCGCACAGCCACAGGGATAGATGCGATTGCCTATGCCATCGGTGTAACCGAGTTGGGGGCTGGGGAGATAATGCTCACCTCTATGGATAGAGACGGTACCCGCGATGGTTTTGACTTGGAGCTAACCCGGGCAGTGGTCGAGGCCGTAGGAGTGCCGGTGATTGCTAGCGGTGGTGTGGGCACCCTAGAGCACTTGGTAGAGGGCGTGGTTACAGGCGGTGCCGATGCGGTATTGGCTGCTTCTATCTTCCACTTTGGCGCACATACGGTGGCCGAGGCCAAAGCATATATGAGCGCAGCTGGCATAGCAGTACGGCCCGCGTTGGCCTGAGCAAATAAGCTATGCAGATGCCCGAAACCACTCCCATAAACATTGCAGAAGGCAGTCTTGAGCAGGTGAGCTTCAACTCCGATGGGTTAGTTCCAGCCATCGTGCAAGACAACCGCAACGGTCAAGTGTTGATGCTGGCTTGGATGAATTCCGAATCGCTAAAGCGCACTTTAGAAACTGGTCGAACTTGGTTCTGGAGCCGTTCTCGTCAAGAGTACTGGTGCAAGGGTGAGACCTCTGGCGATCGCCAATACGTCCGCAGTGCATTTTATGACTGCGACGGGGACACCTTGTTGTTTGTGGTGGAACAAGAAGGTAGAGGGGCTTGTCACACTGGTGAGTACTCTTGTTTTTTTAGGTCGTTTGACGAACCGGTTGCAGATAACAAGCAGTGAGCCCTTTGTGTGACCTTGTGTGTTAGATGAGCGTAGTTAAACCAGACAGGGCGGAGTTTCGGCGACTTGGTACACAATGGACGGTGGTACCGGTTTGGCGGGAGTTGGTTGCCGATCTAACCACACCGGTAGCAGCTTTTGGCAGAGTGGTTGGCACAGAGCCCGGGTTTTTGTTGGAGTCTGTTGAACACGGAGAGCGCTGGAGCCGGTTTTCGTTTTTGGGGCGCCGTCCGCTGGCCACGCTTGTGGCGTGGGGCCAAAATGTGGATGTTACCGGGCCGATCCCAGAGGGAACCCCGCTAGATAAGGGCATCTTGAGTGCCATAGAACACATCTTGGACAGATGGCGTTCGCCTGCGATTGCGGAGCTGCCACCCTTACATGGCGGCTTGGTGGGTTATTTGGGCTATGACGTGGTGCGAGAGGTAGAGCACCTGCCCAATGTGCCCACAGACGATCAAAGCTTGCCGGATGCTGTGGTGTCGGCTATCGGGCAGCTGGCCGTTTTTGACCACTGGCGCCAGCGCGTGATGCTGATCGAGAACGTAATCATTCCCCCAGATGCCGATGGGGCTCAAATGGACGAGGCTTACGACAAAGCAGTCGCTTCGTTAGATGCACTAGCCCAAGACGGGGCTCGGGTTAGCGAAGAGCCCTTGTTGGAACCCCCACAGCTTACCGATGAGCTGCCAGAGGTGGTGTCTTCTATGGGCACTGTGGGGTACTGCGAGGCGGTGGAGGTGGCCAAAGAACACATTTTGGCTGGCGATATCTTCCAAGTGGTGCTTTCGCAGCGCTTTGATTTTGAGCTAGAAGCTGAACCCTTTGATGTGTATCGTGCATTGCGACAGGTGAACCCCAGCCCCTACATGTACTTCGTGCGACTGCCAGAGGTGACCTTGGTGGGATGTTCGCCCGAACCCATGGTGCAGTTGTTGGACGGTCGGGTTATCTCCCGGCCCATTGCTGGCACGCGTCGCCGGGGTAGCACCGAAGCCGAGGATCGTCGTTTGGGTGCTGAGTTGTTAGAGCATCCCAAAGAGGTGGCTGAGCACATAATGCTGTTGGATTTGGCTCGCAACGACGTGGGTAGGGTGGTGGAGTTTGGCTCTGAGCAGGTGGATGAGACCATGACGCTAGAGCGCTATAGCCATGTTATGCACCTTACCTCACAGGTGTCAGGCACGCTCGGCCATGGGCGTACACCCACAGATGTGTTGCGGGCCACGCTGCCAGCGGGCACGGTATCGGGGGCTCCTAAGGTGCGGGCCATGGAGATCATAGATAACCTAGAGCCCACAAAGCGAGGGCCTTATGCTGGGGTAGTGGGCTATTTGGACTTCTCAGGCAACATCGATACGGCCATTGCCATACGAACCATGGTGATACGGGGTCAAAAAGCTTCGGTGCAAGCCGGTGCTGGTATTGTGGCCGACAGCGTGGCTGCCCAAGAAGACCAAGAATGCCGTAACAAAGCCCGTGCTTTGCTGGCAACGGTGCCTGCGGCCCGACGCATGAGCCAGCAGCGCCGCGCGAACCACCAGCAAGCAGCAACTAGGCGTGACCGGCTGAAAGGAGAGGTATGAGTTCACAGGCCGCAGCGGTGGACTTAGGCGTTAGCGCTGCATGGTGTGTGATGCCGCGCAGCATGTTAGCTGTAACCGGCTCAGATGCCGAAGCCTTCCTACAGGGGCAGCTCACCCAAGATGTGGCAGCGTTGGCACCTCAACAGTCGGCTTGGTCGCTTGTTTTGGCACCTCAAGGGCGGATAGATGCCTTTGTGAGGGTTAGCCGACTGGGGCCAGAGCACTTTGTTTTAGACACAGATGGCCTGCTTGGGCCGTTGCTAGAACGCCTAGATCGCTTTATGTTGCGAACAAAAGCAACCCTTGAGCCGGTTCGGTGGGGTTGCATGTCGATCAGGGGTTATCAAGATCACCTAGTGGCAGTAAAAGGCCATGAGGTGCGTGGGGTGTGCCCTAAGGGAGGTGTGGACTATTTGGGGGTTGATATAGAGGTGTCAGAGGAGTTGCCCCAGATGGATGAGCATACCTTTGACGCACACCGCATTACGGTTGGGTGGCCGCGCATGGGGGTAGACATCGATCAACGAACCATTCCTGCTGAGGCTGAGATCGTTGCACACACCGTGAGCTTTACCAAAGGTTGTTTTACTGGTCAGGAGCTTGTGGCGCGCATGAACTCAAGGGGCAACACAGCGCCTCGTTATCTGCGGGTGCTGAGCTTGCACCAAACCGCAGCCGTAGCTCACAAAGATGTGATCTGCGATGAACATGAAAACGAGATTGGAATGATTACAAGCGTGGCTGTTGATGGCGTTGGGCAACGTAAGGTTGCGTTGGGCTACATAAAGAGATCTGTAGCTATGCCAGCTATGGTGATGGTTGCTGGTAATGAAGCTGTCGCATCGCCGGTGCCTCGCTGACAGTTGAGCCGGTAGGTTTAGGGGCAGTGTTTATCAAGATCTGCGGAATTACCACCACCGATGATGCTCTTTTGGCCTCTGCTTTAGGTGCTGATGCGCTTGGTTTTGTGTTTGCCCCTTCGCCACGCCAAGTACCGCCCACGCATGTGCAAGCCATAGTTAGCCGTCTTTCGCCAGAAGTGCTAACTGTGGGCGTGTTTCGCAACGAAACCCCCGAGCGAGTGGTGGAGATAACCCACCGCTGTGGTTTGAAGGCTGCACAACTACATGGGGCTGAGAGCGTTGCTGTAACCAAGCAGGTGCGGGCGCAGGTTCCGGTTGTGATTAAGGCGTTTGCTGGGGGTAGTCATGCATTGTTGCATGCCCATTCCTATGGCGCAGACATGGTTTTGGTGGATTCTGAAACCCCGGGCTCGGGTGAGGTGTTTGACTGGTCGTTGGCAGAAAATGCCCCCGGCGGGGTGAAGCTGATCATGGCGGGAGGGCTGACCGCCAACAATGTGTTGATGGCCATTGCTAAGGCCCGGCCTTGGGGCGTGGATGTGTCTAGCGGGGTAGAGGTTTCTCCAGGACGCAAAGATCCAGTGAGGATGCGAGCCTTCATTGAGACAGTGCGCAAAGCCCAAGCTGCATCTGCCGACGCTCCCGCCTCGGGTGTTGGCGCATCACACAGTTCTAGTAGCTCACGCAGTGTTGGCTTTGTGCCAAAGAAGCATCACGGTGATGAGCATCCCTATAACTGGTCCGAAGAAGGTGTGTCGTGACCATGACAGAGCCTCAAGCAGGGCGTTTTGGAGACTTTGGCGGCAGGTTTGTGCCAGAAACGTTGGTGCCAGCGTGTGAGGAGTTGGAGGCCGCTTTTCGCTCGGCCTGGGCAGATGCCGAGTTTACCAATGAGCTAAATCGGCTGTTAGCAGACTACGCCGGTCGACCCTCGCCAATAACCGAGTGCAAGCGTTTATCTGAAGAGTTGGGTTTGCGGCTGCTGCTCAAGCGTGAGGATTTAAATCACACCGGTTCGCACAAGATCAACAACGTGTTAGGCCAAGCGCTGTTAGCTGTACGAATGGGTAAAACCCGCCTTGTGGCTGAAACCGGCGCAGGCCAGCACGGGGTAGCTACTGCTACTGCTGCAGCGCTTTTGGGCTTGGAGTGCGTGGTGTATATGGGTGAGGTGGACATAGCTCGCCAAGCCCTCAACGTGTTTCGGATGAAGCTTTTGGGGGCTGAGGTGCGCGCCGCGGTTTCTGGTAGCCGTACCCTCAAAGATGCCATCAACGAGGCCATGCGAGATTGGGTAGCTACGCTGCAAACCTCCCACTACTGTTTGGGCTCGGCGATGGGCCCGCATCCTTATCCATGGATGGTGCGGGAGTTGCATCGGGTGATTGGCACCGAAGCTCGCGCACAATGTGCAGCGCTGTTGGGCGGCGATCCAGATGTGGTTGCGGCTTGTGTGGGCGGGGGGAGCAACGCCATAGGTATCTTTAGCGGTTTTGTGGATGGTGATGCTTGCCTAGTTGGGGTGGAGCCCGCGGGCGGGGCTGCCATCGGCAGGGGCACACCAGGGGTGGTACACGGCTCGAAGTCTTACCTGATGCAAGATGAACAAGGCCAAGTGCTAGAAGCCGAATCCATATCTGCGGGTTTGGATTACCCGGGCATAGGCCCTGAGCACGCCCACCTGTCTGCTATAGGGCGCGCTCGCTATGAGTGTGTACAGGATTGGGAGGTAGTGGCCGCATTTGAGCTGTTATCGCGCACCGAGGGCATCATTCCAGCGCTTGAACCAGCTCATGCGTTGGCTTGGGTAAAGCGCGATTGCGCTTCTCTAGCAGGCAAAACGGTGTTGGTGAATATGAGCGGGCGAGGCGACAAAGACGTAGATCAAATGATGGAACACTTGGGTGAACGCTGAGCTTGGCAGCTTGGAGTTGGCCCTGCGTAACCGTTGTGCTGGTGGTGAAAAGGCCCTAGTGCCATACCTCACAGGGGGTTTGGGTAAGTGGCAGGAGTGCTTGGCCGCAGCCGTAGATTCGGGGGCTGATGCTTTGGAGGTGGGCATTCCATTTTCGGATCCTGTGATGGACGGCCCTGTTATTCAAGAAGCCAACCAGCGAGCGCTGAGCGTTGGAGCTACACCTCTGGGGGTGCTGAACGCCCTGAGCAAGCTAGATGTGGGTGTGCCCATAGCGGTGATGACTTACTACAACATTGCTTTTCGCTTCGGCTTGGAGCGCTTTGCGGCAGTGCTGGCTTCTTGCGGCGTGGCCGCCGCCATCTTGGCGGATTTGCCTTTAGAGGAAGCAGACCCGTGGGTACAAGCGGCTGATGCCGCAGGTGTTGAAACCGTTTTGTTGGCTGCTCCAACTGCTTCAGATGAGCGATTGGGGCGCATTTGTGAACGCAGCAGGGGGTTTGTGTACGGGGTTGGCTTGTTGGGGGTAACCGGGGTGCGTAGCTCGTTAGCGGAATCTGCTACCGCTATAGCTGCCCGCCTTAAGGCGCGTACCCATAAGCCGGTGCTAGTTGGGGTAGGAGTGGGTACGCCAGAACAAGCCCAACAAGTGTGCAGCGTGGCTGATGGGGTAGTAGTGGGCTCTGCTATGGTGCGTTGTATGTTGGAGCATAATGACCCCATTGCTTTAGGCGAGTTGGTGGGTAAGTTCCGTCAATCCTTGAGTTTTGCTAGTTAAACTTGTAAAATTGCAGCTTGGTAATTTCATTATCAGTAACTTCATCCTTAGGAGGATTTTGTGAATAAGTCTGAACTGGTTAATGCCATCAGTGAACGGACCGGCGAGTCCAAAAACAGCGTAGAGACTGTGCTCAACAGCTTGGAGTCGGTAGTCACCGAACAAGTCATCTTGGGTGAGAAGGTGTCCATCACCGGTTTCATCTCCTTTGAGCAAACAGAACGAGGGGAGCGCACGGGGCGTAATCCCCGAACCGGCGAAACCCTCAAGATCCCTGCAGCTAAGGGATGCAAGGCAACCGTTGGTGCTCGTCTCAAAGGTGCTGTGAAGGGCACCTGAGCCTGCTAGCATCGTCTCATGTCTGAGTGGCTTTTAAAGCCGGGAGACCCGGCACCGCAGTTCACCTTGTTGGATCAAGATCGCCAAGAGGTATCCCTAGGCGACTTTTTGGGCAAGCGGGTGGTGGTGTTCTTTTACCCCAAGGCGCTCACCGGGGGTTGAACTAATCAAGCAAAGTCCGTGCGTGACACGGTTGCAGAGTTTGAGAATGTAGCGGTGATTGGCATTAGCGGGGATGCATCGGAGCGTCAAAAGCGTTTTGACGACAAGAACGACTTGGGTTATTCGCTCTTGTCTGACGTTGACCATCAAGTGGCAGAAGCCTTTGGTGTGTGGCGTGAGAAGTGGTTGTATGGCAAGTCTTACTTGGGCGTGGTGCGTTCTGCCTTTGTGATCAGCGCGGATGGCTTAGTGGAGCACGCTTTTTACAAGATCAGCGTGAGCGAAAGCGGTCCCAAGCTGCGCGAAGCTCTAACTGCCTAGAGCAGATCGGTGTTGCTGCGGCCCCCTGCTGAGGTTCTGCCTCATCGTTGGCCGTTTTTGTTCCTAGATGAGGTTACGGAGATGGTGGCTGCCAAGAGTGCTAAAGGTTTCTGGCAGCTCACCGGTAAAGAGCCCTTTTTTGACGGGCACTTTCCTGGTCGACCCACTTTGCCGGGTGTGTTGATGGCTGAGGCCATTGCCCAGCTTGGTGCTTATGTGGTGTTGTGCGAGGAGCGTTTTGTTGGCAAGTTGCCGCTTTTTGGCGGCATAAATGGGGCCCGTTTTCGTCGTCAAGTGGTGCCGCCAGAACGCCTAGATATAGCTATTGAGATGACAAGGTTATCTTCTCGGGGTGGTCGTGGGCGTGGAACGGCCTCGGTAGCTAATGAGTTGGCGTGCGAATGTGAACTGTTGTTTGTGGTGACAGACGCAACCCGCTAATGCAGAAGGCAGAATTACCTACGGTAAACCAATCATTTTTACAATCTAATCTTTGAAGCGGTGAATACGCTCTAGTATTAAAGTCCAGTCTACAGATGGAAGGGGTTCTACCGGTATGTTGTCGTCAGCCGTATCCACCGTTCCGTCAAGCGGGCTGGACCACGAGTTCTTAAACTGAAGCGTTAATGCACCGCTACAATCACCTCTACGAGTGTCAAATATTCCACTATAATTAAATCCATAAGTATATTTAGCGCATGTTCTGCCGGTTCTGCTGGAAATTATTCGCCACGAATGGTGACTGTCAGAACTATGTTGCCAGATTTTCTTACTGTCCATATAGATATCTGATCGTTCTACTGTGGAAGCAAACCGGTAAACCCCAGGCCGCAACCGAATATCAACATTTGATTGTCCAGCATACATTCTCTTGTCACCGTTTATGCCCGGTGATTGTTTGGTGCTTGTAATCGTGCCGGTTATTACATAGTGGTCTTTGACGGGTGAGCCGTTTTGCCTGCCGCTAAATGAGCCGGTGGCTGCTAGTACCCCTGCTGTGGCTGCTAGCACCGAGACTACGGCGATTGCGAAGATGATGGGTTTTTTCATAGACCATAGGCTACAGCAAGCGTGAGCGGCGGACTAACTAGGGGCCGGGCCGATAATTATGGTTCCGTTGTGGCCGCCAAACCCAAAAGAGTTAGAAATCGACGGGCCCGGTGTCCAAACCGCTGGTTCAGATGCCACAATACGTATGGGTGCCATCTCTGGATCTGGGGTTTGGTATCCATAGGTTGGCGGGATTAGCTGATGTTGCATAGCTAGCACAACCGCAGCGGCTTCGATAGCACCAGCGGCCCCCAAAGCGTGCCCGGTTACTCCTTTGGTGGAGGTAACCAAAGGCCCTGGGGTGCCAAACACCTTGCAGATGGCTTCGGCTTCGGCGGCATCGTTAAGTGGCGTAGAGGTGCCGTGAGCGTTGATGTGTGCGATGTTGTCGGGCAGCAGTTGTGCATCTGCCAAGGCCAACTCCATGCAGCGCACTGCGCCAGCGCCGCCCGGTGTGGGTGCGGTGATGTGGTGGGCATCAGCGGTGCTAGCCCCACCTAGTATCTCGCCCAAAATTGTTGCACCGCGCCTGCGTGCCATCTCAAGTTCTTCTAGCACCAACACTGCTGCGCCCTCGGCTTGAATGAAGCCGTCGCGCTCTAGATCAAAAGGTCGGCTGATGTTGCTAGCAGATACGGCGGTCATGTTCTTGAACGCAGCTACGCCGGTAGCAGAGTTGCAAGCTTCGCTGCCTCCGGTGATAACGGCATCACAGCGATTAGAGCGAATCAAAAGCGCCGCATTGGAGATAGACTGGGTGCCCGCCGCGCATGCAGTAACGGTGTTCTCGCACGGGCCAGAGTAGCCATAGCGCATGGATATGGCAGCGCTGGCTGCATTTGCCATCATCATGGGTACCAAAAAAGGCGATACCCGGCGTTGGCCCCGCTCTAGGCGTATTTCTACTTGGTCTTCTAGGGTGCGTAGGCCACCTACGCCGGTACCCACCCACACACCGATGCGATCAGGAGCGGCGTTGAGTGGGCCAGACTGCTCTAGGGCTTCAGCAGCGGCTGCTAAAGCCATCTGCCCAAATCGATCTGTGCGTCTAGCTTCTTTGGGGTTGTCAAAGTGGGGGAGCGGATCAAAGTGATCCATCACTCGAGGGCCTTCTTTGGGTGCGGCTAGCAGTCCTTGCCAAAAGGCATCTTTGCCTAGCCCCGCCCAAGCCAGCACCCCAACTCCGGTAATGGCTACCCGGCGTGGAGAGGTCATCCCAACTTTTGGGTTACCAAGTCGAAGGCTTGGCCTACTGTTTGGATGCCCTCTAACTCTTCTTCATCGATGGTCACATCGAACTCTTCCTCTAAGGCCATCACTAGCTCTACTAAGTCGAGGCTGTCTGAGTCTAGGTCGTCTGCAAAGTTAGCCTCAGGGGTAATCTGGGCGGCTTCCACCGACAGCACCTCTACGGCGCAGTTCTGGAATCTGGTGAAGTTATCTTGGCTCACGCTGCTGTGGCTCCTTTTTTGTTGGCTGAGATGGTTAAGTTTAGGTTGATTGTACTGAGTGTTGGTGGCGCTAGAGGGGTATTGAAGGCTCTACCCACCCATGCTAAGACCTCCGTCTACCGGAATTGTTGCACCGGTAATATATCCAGCGGCATCAGACACCAAGTACGCGATGGCTGCGGCCACCTCTGTGGGTTCACCGAGGCGACCCAGAGGCACCGCTGTGATGATGGCATCGCGGCGTTCGGTATCTAATGCTTGGATCATGGCAGTATCTATGGGGCCGGGTGCCACCGCGTTTACCGTTATGTTGCGGCTAGCTAGCTCTTTGGCCAAAGAGCGGCTTAGCCCGATGAGACCTGCTTTGGAGGCGGCATAGTTGGACTGTCCAGCTTGTCCCATGATGCCCACTACTGAGGAGACAAACACGATTCGTCCCCAACGTTTACGCATCATCGACTTAGCAGCACGTTTGGCTACCCGATAGCCAGAGGTGAGGTTGGCATCTATCACCTCGGTGAAATCCTGGCTTTGCATGCGCATGAGCAGCTTGTCTCGGGTGATGCCAGCGTTGGACACAAGCACTTCTACGGGGCCCAGGTTTTGTTCTACATCCAAGAACGCGGCCTCTACTTGGGCATCATCGGTTACATCGCAGCACACGCTGTGAAGGGTTGTGGCAGCACTTGCTTCGGTGGGGGGTGGTTGGCTGCGATAGGTAACAGCTACCTTGTGACCTTGTACGGCGAGGTGCTGAGCAACCGCTAGCCCGATGCCCCGGTTCCCACCGGTTACCAGAACAACGCGTGATTGGTTCACTGGCCCCATCGTACCAGTGCTGCAGCTACGCTCATGCCCGCTCCAAAGCCAACCATCAATACCAGGCTGTTGTCTTGGATGAGGCCCTTAGATACCGCAGCATCTAGGGCCAATGGGATGGACGATGAGGAGGTGTTGCCGGTTGTCTCTAGCACGGTGGATGCTTTTTGAAGTGGGATGCTAAGACGTTTCATGGCACTTTCGATGATTCGCATGTTGGCTTGGTGGGGTACCACAACATCCACATCTTGTGGCGTGAGCCCCGCAGCGGCTAACACTTGTTGGCTAGCCGATACCATCACCCGAACTGCTTGGCGGAATACCTCTTTGCCTTCCATTTGGATATAGCCGCCAAAATCGCAGGTAAGCAGGTCTGCGAAGCGGCCCTCTGAACCCAAAAAGGTGCTCAAGATACCCTTTTGTGTGTTGTGGGTGCGCTCTAGCACTATGGCTCCAGCACCATCTCCAAAGAGCACTGCGGTGGAGCGGTCGTTCCAGTCGGTGAAGCGACTGAGGGTGTCAACGCCCACCACGAGTATGCGTTCCATGCCTGCTGCGATTTGGGCTTCGGCCACGGTTACGCCATAGGTGAACCCGGAGCAAGCTGCGTTTAGGTCAAAAGCACCACAGTTGGCTTCTAGCTCGTTTTGCAGGCGGTTGGAGACTGCCGGAAACACCTGATCGGGAGTGCAAGTGGCACAGATGATTAGGTCTAGTTCTTGGGGTTGTACTTGAGCTTGGGTAAGCGCCTTGCGAGCGGCCTCTGTGCTGAGCTCTAAGCAGCTTCCACCTATGCGGCGCTCACGAATGCCGCTGCGTTCGATAATCCACTCATCGCTGGTGTCCAAAGTTAATGTGAGGTCGTGGTTGGTGACCACCTTATGACCCCGGGCGGTGCCTAAGCCGCTGATTGCGGCCCTAGTGGTGGGTGTAAGCGATGTTTGGGGGTTTGTGGTGATGGTCATTTATGTGTCTTTGGTGTGTGTGGTTTTGTGGTGTTGAGGGCTTTTGGGTGGCAACATACAGCTATTGAGCACATACAGCTATTGGGCAACATACAGCTATTGGGTACGCAGCCAGGCGATGGGTTGGCTAGCCGTTACCCGTTCTCCTGAAACTGCCAAAAATCCCACTACAATGCCAGCCCACGGCGAGCGCACCTCTGTTTCGCCAACATGGCCTAACAGATGGCCTGCTGCTACAGGAGTGTTGGCAAGCTCAGTGTTAGCGGGCTGAAAGATTCCTACAGCAGGGCTCACCACCAAGCGCTCGGTGGCAAACAGAGCTTCGCCCTCTAGGGGGCCTGTTACCGTTGTAGGCGGACTAGCTAGAGCTTCTAGGGCTATGTCTATGTCGGCAGGGGAGTTGATCTTGAGGGGCTTGGCATCTTTGGTGGTGCGCTTGACGGTGCCGGTTAGCACTGCACCTGGGCCTATTTCAACGAAGGTGCTGTAGCCTGCGTCGCACATGTTGTGAAGCGATTGCCGCCAGCGCACAGGGCTGGTGAGCTGACTGCTCAACAGTTCAGGCCATTCGGACGCACCGCTGTGGGCATTGGCATCTACGTTGGCATATACGGGGTGGTCGGGGGCGCGGAACTCGGTTTGGGAGATAATTTTTTTTAGTCGTTCACGGGCAGATGCCATAAAGGGAGTGTGAAATGCTCCCCCTACCGGTAAGTTGACCACCCGTTTGGCACCTAGTTCTCTAGCGATTTGGCTGGCTGCGTCTACGATGTCTGGCACACCTGCAATCACCACCTGACCGGGGGCGTTGTAGTTGGCCACCCAAACCTCGCCTTGGGTTTGCTGGCAGGCTTGTTCCACTAGGTTGTCGTCTAGGCCCATAATTGCCGCCATAGTGCCATGTTGCTCCTCGGCGGCTATTTGCATTGCCTCACCTCGTTCGGTGACGAGTCTTACCCCGTCAACAAAATCAATTACGCCAGCGGCTACCAATGCGGAGTATTCGCCCAGGCTGTGTCCAGCATGGCAGGCGGTATCGATGCCCACCCGACCTGTGGCATCCAAAGCAATCATGGACACCATAAAGGTGGCTAGCTGTGAGTTGCGGGTTTGGCGCAACTCCTCATCGTCGGCGTTCAGCAGCAGGTGGGCTATGTCCCGGTTGGCGGCTTGTGAGGCTTCAGCCACTAGCTCCCAGGAAGGGTGATCCACCCAGTCTGAACCCATACCGGCCTTTTGGGATCCCTGGCCGGGATAGGTAAAACAAATCATTAGCTTTCAGACCTCTCGAACTAAATAAGGGTTTCGTTTAATTGAGGTTTGTGTACTTTAGAGGATTGCAAGGGCAAAATGTGAGTGTTGGCTCCACAGCATGCAGTATCCTAAAGTGCTGCACTGTTGCCCGGGTGGTGGAATTGGTAGACGCGCCGGACTCAAAATCCGGTTCCCGCAAGGGAGTGAGGGTTCGAGTCCCTCCCCGGGCACTTAGCAATGCTAGAAGCGCTGGATGCTCAGCTCTGGTGACGTGCGGCTTGGAGTACGACCAGGGCATCCATATCATCGGGGGATGGTTCGCCCACGCTGGGCTAGCCGATCCCCTCCACTGCTCTGGTGCGCGCTCGTGTTTGCCCATGGCCCACAAGAGGTTGAGCTAAGGGTTATGTGTTACGATGGCTTGATGATTTTGGTCAAAAAAGTGCTAGCGATGGCTTTAATCATCGCAGCTACAGCAATGGTCACCTCTCAGGTTGTGTCTGGTGATGCGCCCACTAGGCAGGCTGTGGGCGGTGGCCCTGCGGTGCTTGAGCATCGGATAGTACGGGGTACAGGTGATGCTAGTTTTGAGCTTGGCAGGCTCAAGCCTGGTTTTTGGCGTTTGACAATGGCTATGGGTGGTGATAGCAGCAAAGCAAAGGTGACCGTACAAGATACTAACGGGCAAAGTTGCAGTAGCACCCCGCCGCCTGTGGTGGGGTTTTTGGTTAGCCATGCTGCTGGTGGCGCGTGCGCTGGTGGTCAGATGACACTAGTTGTAAGCAATGCCGAATCAGTACAAGACGGGCCTTTTATAACAGCACAAGACGGGCTTTCTATAACAGCACAAGACGGGCCTTCTATAACGCTAAACCCTTCTAGCATTGCCGAGGCGGGCGAGGCTACGGTTACGGTTACCGGATCTGGGTGGTCTATATCGGGGGGATTCCTCGGTACCTGTAGCATCCCTGAAGATGTAAACGCTGCCAACCTAGATGATTCAGCCCGGGCCGAACACTGCGCGTTAGCAGGTGGAAACTTGGATATAACGGTATTCACGGCCAATGCCTTCGGGATCTCCGATGGCTCCTTTGAAAGAGAAATCACCGTTGATGTTCCAGCCCAAGGCGTTTTCCTGGTGGTAGGTGACGCAGGACAAACTGAACGAGCAATCGCATGGCTCTCAGTAGGCGCTGCCACCGAGGCACCCTTGGTAGGCGCTGCCGAAGGGACATCTAAGAGGTGGGTTGTGTTGCTTGAACGGTTGGCTACGGCTAAGGGTTAGGGTTGGTTATCTTAAATTGTACTTGCTAGTTGGTAGTTGCGAGCTTGTTCAAACGCTTGCAGTTCATCCCAACGGCTACCGTCACGGTGCGACAATAAAGGTTGCTCATTAGCAGTCACCAATGCTTGAACATCGCCATCGTCTGTAGCAAACTCTACCTCTAACTATTGCTTGACAATCAAGTACCAGATGCCCCACTTTGCGGTTGTCTTATCTGCTTCGGACACTTCATCATCAACCGCAAGGTTTAGCCCCTGCCACCATTCCGGCTTATGGTCAAGGCCAACTATCGGTACCAACCCACTAGCAACTATCTTCTGCTCTACTAGATTTAAGCTCAAGTAGCCAAACACTTCAGCCGCATTGTCAGCCATCATCCCACCTAGTTCATCTGATAGTGACGATGACTTAAAGTTGCGTCTCTTGCGCTTGCGCTTGGCCATTCGGTGTTGAACATCACTAGTCGCCCTTCTTCGCTGATATTTTTGAGGTGGTCAGTATTATTTAGTTAGCTTGTTACTATTTGTAAGGTAAGCCTTATACTTGTTCTATGGATGCAGGTCGTCTGTCATGGCGATGTCATTTGGCTGGTCTTTTTGGGGCTGGGGCCTTGCTGATTGTCGTGGGTCTTTTGAGCCTGCGCTATGGAGTCCTTCGTGTTGATGTAGCCACAGTGTGGGACGCTGTTTGGCACTACGACCGCAACAACCAAAGCCAGGTTGTGGTGCGAGAACTGCGGGTTCCTCGAACCATTATCGGCATATTGGCCGGGGCAGGCTTTGCCGTGGCTGGAGCGCTCACACAGGGAGTAACCCGAAACCCACTGGGATCGCCGGGAATCTTGGGTACGAATGCAGGAGCGGCGTTTGCCGTGGTAACCGCCATCTACAGCGCGGGTATCACCACACCTGCTGGATACGTGTGGTTTGCGTTTGCTGGTGCTTTAGGTGCCACAGTTTTGGTGTATCTGGTGGCCTCAGCCGGTGCCAGCGGCCCGACACCGGTGAAGCTAGCCCTAGCTGGCGCTGTGATTAGCGCACTGCTGGGATCGTGGACGGCTGCGCTGTTGCTACTAGATCTGGAGACATTGGATCAAGCTCGTTTCTGGTTGGCCGGGTCTCTCTCGGGGCGGGGCACCGAGGAGGTTGAGTTACTGTTGCCGGTGGTTGCTGTTGCATTGGCAGCGGCGTTGTGCATGGGTCGCCAAGTGAATGCCCTGAGTCTGGGTGAGGAGATGGCTACCGGGCTCGGCCAGCGCACTGCCCTGGTACGGGCAACCGCAGGGTTGTGCGTGGTGGCTCTGGCTGGTTCTGCGGTAGCTATGGCCGGGCCGGTGGCATTCGTGGGGCTGGCCGTGCCGCACATCGTCCGCTCGGTGCTAGGCCCCGATTATCGCTGGATCATCTTGTATTCGGCCTTGCTTGGGCCGTGCATGCTGTTGGGGGCCGACATCGTTGGGCGGCTGATCATCTCACCCGCCGAGCTACAAGTGGGCATCGTCAGTGCGGCGATAGGGGCACCGTTTTTGATCTATCTGGTTCGGGGCACGAAGTTGGCTCAGCTATGACCCGAACCGCGAGCTTGTGTACTGCGTCTGCGACGGGGATTTTGGCGCTGGCCGTGGTTGGGTTGGTTGTCGGCGACTTCCCTGTTCCCGCACGGGAGGCCCTTGCTACCGCCATCTGGGATCGGGGCAGCGAGTTCGATTTCGTAGTCAACTCCTTGCGATTCCCCAGGGTAGTGGTGGCAGTTTTGGCTGGGATCTGCTTAGCGGTATCTGGCGCGCTATTTCAGACACTGATCGACAACCCACTGGTATCGCCCGACATCATCGGGATAGACACCGGCGCGGCAGCTATGGCAGTGGCGGTGCTGGCCCTGGGTTTGGACACCCGCTTGCTGCCTTACGCTGCCTTTGCTGGAGCAGTGGGAACCGCCGGACTCATCTTCGTGTTGTCTTGGCGGCGTGGGTTTAGTGGGGGTCGGCTGGTGCTGGTGGGCATTGGCATCAACGCTTTGCTTACCGCGGTGATTACCTACATGTTGGTGAGGTTTCCCATTGAGAGGGTGAGCGCCGCAGCCCGATGGCAGGCTGGAACCCTTTCATCTTCCTCTTGGGGGGATGCCCGTACTCTGGCTATCGGCATGGCTCTACTGGTGCCAGCAGCGTTTTTGCTTATTCGGCAGCTTCGAGTGATGCAACTCGGCGATGACACCGCCATTGCATTGGGCGTTGGCCTTGAGCCAAGCCGGCTCACAGTGATCATCGTGGGCTGTGGTTTGGCTGCCACCGTTGTGGCTGTTGTGGGGCCGCTCGGTTTCGTAGCTCTGTTGGTGCCGCATGTGGCCCGCGCGCTGGCTGGCGCTTTTTCGGGAGGCGTGTTGTTGCTCACTGCTTTGTTGGGTGCGGTTATGTTGCTGTCGGCTGATTTGGTGGCTCAACGCCTTTTCGCGCCAACGGTGCTGCCTGCCGGAGTGGTGACCGCAGCAATGGGCGGGCCCTACCTACTTTTTGTGCTGAGGAGGTTCAACCGTGCAGCCTGATTGGGTATCTGGCCCCAAGCTTAGAGCAGAGCGGCTCTTCGCCGACTACGGCGGTGCCCCGGTGGTGAAAGATCTTACAGCTGAGATTCCTGCTGGTGAGATAACAGCGATAGTTGGTGCAAACGCCTCGGGTAAGTCCACGCTGCTGCGAGCGTTGGCGCGTTTGCTGCGGCCATCACAGGGCACCGTCTACCTTGATGGCGCCGACATCTGCTGTCTGCCTACCCGTTCGGTGGCTACCCGTGTTGGCTTGCTATCGCAGTCGCCTCGGGTGCCCGATGGGGTGTTGGTTGAAGATCTTGTACGCCGGGGCCGCTACCCTCATCAGCGATTTTTTTGCACATGGTCCAAAACTGATGACCAGGCCGTGGAGCGGGCACTTAACCTCACCGGCTTAGCTGAGCTGCGTGGTCGGGCCGTAGATGAGTTGTCGGGGGGTCAACGCCAGAGGGCATGGATCGCCATGGCATTGGCCCAAGATGCCCCTATGATGCTGCTTGACGAGCCCACCACGTTTTTAGACATTGCCCATCAGGTAGAGATGCTGGATCTGTTGGCTCGGCTCAACCGAACAGAGAACCGCACGGTGGTGATGGTGCTTCACGATCTCAACCAAGCGTGCCGCTATGCCTCCCACATCGTCGCTTTGACTAGCGGCCGCATTGAAGCTGCTGGTCGCCCATCTGAGGTGGTGACCGCTGATTTGATACAGCGGGTGTTCGGGCTCAAGGTCAGCGTGGTCTCTTGTCCGGTTACCAGAACCCCTTTGTGCATACCATATCGCTACATTTATTAGTTTAGATTTGCAAAAGTTATTAGGTATGCCTAACATTACCTCATGGATAAAAACCTCATAACTAACAATCTCATAACAGGCCGATTAGCGGCACAAGTGCTCTGCGTGGCGCTTCTTGTGTGTGGTCTAGGTGGTTGTGGTGGGCAGAGCAGCTCGGCCACCGACAGCCTTGTAGCACAAGGTGCCTCAGCACAAGATGTACAAGACGAACCCACACCACAAGCCCCGATGTTGCCGGTGTCTGTGGTGGACGAGACTGGGGCAGAGATCACCATTGATTCCACAGAGCGGATAATCCCCCTAGATGGCACGGTTGCCGAGGTTGTCTTTGCTCTGGGTATGGGCGACAACGTGGTGGCCACAGACCTGTCGGCAACGTATCCGCCTGAAGCCGATGCGCTGCCAGAGATCGGCTACCAACGAGCCTTGTCGGCCGAGACGGTGGCATCGTTCGCCCCTACTTTGTTGTTGGCCACCGATATCGCTGGGCCTCCTGAAGCGCTAGATGATATGCGAAGGCTTGGCTACCCTCTAGTTATTGTGCCCAACGAGGCCACTCCGGCCGGTGCTGGACAAAAAATAAGGGCGGTGGCCAATGCCCTGGGTATGTCAGAGCGAGGCCAAGAGGTGGCTGCTGCTCTTGATGCAGCCATAGCGGAGGCTTCTGTTCCATCAAACAGTGAGTTGGCCGACAGTGATTTGGGGCGCCCGCGGGTGTTAGCTCTGTATGTGCGTGGGTCGACGGCGCAACTGGTGTTGGGAGAGTCGGCCAACACCCGCTGGCTCATCCATGCAGCTGGCGGCGTTGATGTGTCCGAGGCAATGGGTATCGCAGACTCCGCGCCGATATCAGCCGAGGCTATCTTGGCTGCTGCTCCCGATGTGCTGGTAGTGCCAGCAGTGGGCCTTGAGTCGGTGGGTGGGGTAGAGGGGCTGTTGGAGATCGGAGGACTCGGGCAGACCCCCGCTGGACAGAACGGCCATGTCTTGGCCTACGACGACCAACTCTTGTTGGGTAACGGGCCCAGAACCGCAGAGATGCTTGCCCAACTCCGCGACGACCTGCGTGCTGTGGTTGTGGCGAAAACAACTGATCCCAAGGAGGATTCATGACCACTCGGAGCAGCGTTGGGCGTGACGGCTGTGTGCTTGAGTACCAACGATTCGTTTGTTGATATCGGTGAAGTTGCTGTCACTGTGTACAGCGCTTGTCTTGTATCGGAACTTTTGAAGCAGTCCAACAACCGCGTGCTTGAACCCGATCTGCCCCACTTGAACTCAAACATTACACATTCGACTAACCGAACAAAGGAGAACAATTAATGACTATCGTGAGGATTAATGCCATCACTGTGCCCGAGGGGGCTGGAGACGAGCTTTTGCGTCGTTTCGAGCAGCGGGTTGGTGAGGTGGAGACCATGGCCGGGTTTGAAGGATTCGAACTCCTTCGGCCAGCCGAAGGCAACACCTGGTACGTGTACACCCGCTGGTCTAGCGAAGAGGCTTTTTTAGCTTGGGTACAGTCGCCCGCCTTCGCCCGCGGCCACGCCGAAGCTCGCCAACAACCAGTAGCCCACGGAGCCGAACTATTGAGCTTTGACGTGGTGTTGCACGCAGGACCAGCTACTTGATTGCTGGTAGGTGAGTGACACGCTGCTGGCTTTGGCGGCTACTGTGGTGAGATGGATCTGAAAGATGTCTTAGAGAAAATCCGCTCCTCCGCGTGTCCGCCAAACGAGGCGTCGGCAAAGTTTCATGTGATTGCTCCTATTCTGCGAGCTTTGGGATGGGATGATTCTGATGGCGAGCAGGTGTTGTTTGAGTATTCAGTAGGAGGCGGGAAAAAAGGAGGGAGAGTTGATATTGCTTTGAAGGGCAAGGGCAAAGTGCTTGCACTGATTGAAGCAAAGGCCCCCAATGCCGACTTAGTTACCCACGTTACACAGGTACTGGGCTACGCATTTCATGAGGGAGTAGACATCTGTGTGTGAAGCACCGGACAGGAGTGGTGGTTGTATCTTCCTCGAGAGTCCGGGCCACCGCCGAAACGGCGATTTGCTGTGCTGAAACTGGATGAAGATCCTCTGGAGCAGCTAGCCGAAGATTTTGAACGATTTCTTGGCAAGAACAGTCTAAGCAGCGGGCAATCGCACTCGCAGGCAAAGCGGGTGATTGATGCAAGTCGTGAAGCAGATCGGCTTGGAACGGAGATGCCAAAAATCTGGAACCAAATGTTACGCGGGCCCGATGAGGAGTTGGTGGAGCTGATCGGCAGGCGGGTATACGATAAATTGAGCATTCGGCCTAGCAATGAACAGGTTCGGGCAGTACTGCATAACCTGCCGGTGCCGCAAGCTGCTTCCGCGTCGCAGGCTGCTTCTGCACCCCCCACATATCATGGCGCGCCTCAGGGCAAGGTTGAAGTTACAAAGCCTTCACCGTCAGTATCGCCAGTATCTACAACCAAGCCCATTGAGATTGTGTTGTGGGGCCAGCGGCATCCAGCGAAAAGCTACGCTGATATTCTTCGCATCGTCACGGAGAAGCTCTACGAACGTCACGCTGCTGAGTTCCACAAACTGCTAGAACTACAGGGAACAAAGCGCCCGTTTGTTGCCCGTGACCGCAACGCTCTGATCAAACCAGAGAGGAGTTATGAAGTGGCATCTGCGGGATACTTTGTTGACATGAACTTGAGTGGGGCGAGCATCATAAAGAGAGCAGAGGTATTTCTAGACTGCTTTGGTTATCCGCCTTCAGACCTAGATGTGGTTTCCGCCTAGAGGCTTGCTAGCAAAAGCGCCCACGGCAGGATTCGAACCTGCGACCCCTTGCTCCGGAGGCAAGTGCTCTTTCCCCTGAGCTACGTGGGCTTGTCAAATAGGTGAGTATAACTAACCTTGCGCCATTAGCATGGCTTAGTTAATGGCCGACATTCGTTTGAGTCTCATTGATGCCCTACACGGTGCTTTGCAGAGCGCTGCTGTGGAACTGCCCCCTGGGTTTCAGGCGGGCTTGGAGCGTCCGGCGCGCCGTGAGCACGGAGACTGGTCTTCCAATGCAGCCCTAGTGTTGGCTAAGCCTGTTGGATGCAACCCGCGTGAGCTAGCTAGCCAACTCGTTAGCTGGCTAGAGACCAACCGCCCAACTCATGTAGCCGAGGTAACCGTAGCTGGGCCAGGTTTTGTGAACTTTCATCTAGCCGACTCTTGGCTACACAGTGTGATTACAGATGCTGTGCAAGCCGGTGCAGACAGTTACGGTCGGCATGCTTTTGGCAACGGTCAAAACGTGATCGTGGAGTTTGTGAGCGCCAATCCCACCGGCCCGGTACATGCTGGACATGGCAGGGGTGCAGCATACGGGGATGCGGTAGCTCGGTTGCTAGAGCGCTGCGGTTACACAGTAAACAGGGAGTTCTACATCAACGACCGCGGCACCCAGATGGACTTATTTGGCGCTTCTCTAACAGCTAGGCACAAAGGCCAGCCTGTTCCAGAAGACGGCTACAGTGGTCAATACATCAGCGACTGGGTACAAGAGATGCCAGCCAACACAGATGCCCGCCAATGGGGGTGCCAACGTGCTCTGGTAGACCAAAAACAGGTGCTGCAAGCCATGTCGGTTAGCTTTGATACGTGGTTCAGCGAGCAAGCCTTGGTGGATTCAGGAGCAATAGCCCACACCCTAGAGGCCCTCAAATCTGCCGATGCCACCTACGAAGCCCAAGGCGCTCTGTGGCTGCGTTCTAGCGATTATGGTGACGACAAAGACAGAGTGCTCATCAAAGCAGACGGCGAGTACACCTACCTTCTGCCAGACATCGCCTACCATTGCGACAAGCTGAAGCGGGTGGGCCCAGATGGCGTGTTGATCAACGTTTGGGGTGCCGATCACCATGGCTACATCGCCCGCATGAAAGCGGCGCTGGCTGCATTGGGCCACGACCCTTCCCGCTTAGAAGTCGAGGTAACCCAGCTAGTGCGTTTGGAGCGCGACGGTGTGGAGGTACGCATTGCTAAGCGCAGCGGCACCATCGTTGAGCTGCGAGATGTGATTGATGAGGTGGGTGCAGATGCCGCTCGGTTCACCTATCTTTTGCAATCCATGGACACTGCGCCCACATTTGACCTGGCCAAAGTAGCAGCGCAGGTGATGGAAAACCCTGTGTTCTATGTGCAGATGGCTCATGCTCGCCTGTGTTCTATTGCAGATAGGGCCCGCGCCGCAGGAGTTGTGCAAGGTGGAACCCACCAAACCAATCTGGGGTTGCTTACGCACGAGCGAGAACACGAGATGATTCGTCAACTAGCCCTGTTTGGCGAAATAACAGCTGCCGCAGCCCAAGAGCGGGCACCGCATCGGGTAACAGCGTGGCTGCGAGATTTCGCAGGGACAGTACACGGCTTTTACCACGACTGCTACGTGGTGGGCAGCCACATAGCGCCTGAACTCACACAAGCTCGCTTGGCGTTGGTGGATGCTGGCAGGGTGGGCTTAGCGGCGGGCCTAGCAACTCTGGGCGTGAGCGCGCCGCAGGCCATGTAAGGCACCATAGATGTCGGCATTACCGAAACACTTGCTTTCTGACAACGCATCGGTGGATACAAACGGCAGGTTGCACATTGCTGGCTGCGATGTGCTGTCGCTGACAAAGGATTTTGGCACCCCTCTGTTTGTGTATGACGAAGAACACATTCGCGCACGCTGTCGTGAAGCCAAACAGGCCATAAGCGGTTCTGTGGCTTATGCGTCTAAGGCGTTTTTGTGTTTGGCCATGGCCCGTTTAGTACACGAAGAGGGGCTAGACATTGACGTGTCCACCGGTGGGGAGCTTTATGTGGCTTTGGCCGCTGGGGTACCCGCCGAGCGCCTCGTGATGCATGGCAACAACAAATCCACCGCTGAGCTAACTGCTGCGGTAGATGCCGGAGTGGGTCGCATCGTGGTGGATTCTTTTGACGAACTAGACCGCCTAGATGCGCTCCACAACGAAACCGGCATGCGCCCGAAGGTGTTGTTGCGCATCACCCCAGGGGTGGAGGCTCACACTCATGAATATGTAACCACCGGAGTGGACGACACCAAGTTTGGTTTCACCGCCTCGTTGGGGCTTGCAGATGCTGCTATTAGCAGAGCTAGCCAAGCGGAGTCGGTGGATTTGGTGGGCCTGCACGCCCATATAGGTAGTCAAGTGTTTGAGCTAAGTGCCTTTCAGCAAGCGGTAGAGGTAACGGCTAGCTTTGCAGCACCTTATGGCTTGCCAGAGTTGTCTTTGGGTGGGGGATTAGGGGTGGCCTATGTGGAAGGCGAAACAGCGCCCAGCATCACACAGTGGGGGAGTGCCATTGCCCAAGCCTGCGCCAACTCTGGAGTGAGCGTTCCCATAAGCGTGGAGCCGGGGCGGGCTCTGGTAGCTGCTAGCGCCATCACCTGCTACGAAGTGGGCACCATAAAGGAACTGGACAACATACGTACTTATGTGGCTGTAGACGGCGGCATGAGCGACAACCCCCGTCCGGTGCTGTATGGCAGCGGCTATGAAACCTTCCTGCCTCGGGCAACTGATGCTGAGCGCAACAAACAAGTACGAGTGGTGGGCAAGCACTGCGAATCGGGCGACCTGCTGGTGCGAGAGGGGTGGGTGCCGAACGACATCTGCGTGGGCGACATCTTGGCCACGCCTGTTACCGGGGCCTATGGCCATTCAATGGGTTCTAGCTACAACAAAGTTCCAAGACCAGCAGTGGTGTTCGCCCGCCAAGGTGATGCCCGCTTGGTGGTACGTCGCGAGAGCCTCCAAGACCTCATAATTCACGATCTTTAGGCTTTGCTAGTGGAGCGGATTTGGGTTTGGACAGTGCGAGCCTGGTGGGCAGCACTGCCCTTTTCGGCTGGCCCGGTATTGGCCGATGCGCTGAGCCCCACAGCTACAGCGTGGCGGACAACTGCCTCGTTGGGCTTATGGGTGGTTTGGGCCGCAGTGCTTTTGGGCTCGCTCGTGGCACACCCTAAAACCTTGGTGCTGATCCGCTTGGCTTTGCCGGGTGCGTTGGTTGCGTCTGTGTGGGCTGGGCTGGGTGCCGCAGATGGGCTTAGCGTAACTCTGGTGGCTGCGCTGACAGCCGCCATAGCTGTGTTGTCGCTTAGCGCACCGGTTGGACATTTTTTTGTAAACGGCATTTCTTATGGCGACGAAGTTCGCTTGTTGTTACGTCCACCTGTTGTGTTGCTGGTGGTGGGCATTCCTGTGGCTGGCGTGGTATCAACCGGTGGCTGGGTAAGCGGGCCTTTGCTTTTGGCTGCTGAGCATTGGATTCTTGGTGGCATCATCACCCCTGTGGGTTGGTGTTTGGCTGCCATCGGCATTCGCTCTTTGTATTCGCTCACCCAAAGATGGTTGGTGTTTGTGCCCGCAGGTGTGCTGCTTCACGATCATCTAGCTGTACAGGATCCGCTGCTGTTGAGGCGCAGGGCAATCAGTTCTTTCACAGCAGCTGAGCGGGGGGCTAATGCCGTAGATTTAACCGGGGGAGCAACTGGGCTGATTTTACAGATAACCGGCAGTGGCCCCATCAGTTTTTTGCTGCCCAAAACCCGCACCCAAACAACTGCAGATGCCTTGTTGGTAGCTCCTTGCAGATGCGGTTTGGCCGTTTCTCTAGCTGAAAAACGCTTGTAGGGCAGAGGTAAGCCTTAGGATGCCGCGAAGCACCAAGTGATGGTTTGTGAATCTGAAGGGCCTACTTCTTGTGGCCAATAGGTGGCTTGCACACAGTTCTGTTCAGCCCGCAGACGCTCCACCACCTTGCCTCGGTCGGGCCTGAAACTGTAGCGATTGATGTCGGGCGAATGACGCAGCTGATCAGCAGGAAGCTCCACTCCGTTTAGCACGAGGCGCACCTCATATCCCTGTGCTAAGTCTATTCCTACCGTCTCTTGTGAGAGCACCTCTGCGCTGCGAGGCGGAATCAGCGCATCTATGGAAGCGTTGCCGGTTACGCTTACATCGTTGCCGTCTGTGTCGGCTAACAACAAAGCCAACACCACCGTCGCAGCGCCTGCTAAAGCGGCCAAACCCAGCACCGCTCGTCGTAGCGCCCCAGATTCCAAAATCCTAGAGATTAACACTATGAGTTAGTGTGCCCGCTTATGGGGTCATATCACACCCCGGCTACACCGAATCTGCCGAAGCATCAAGTACCCTCATTGCGTGCCTTTTGATAGCACCCCTGAAAGAACCGCTGCTGAAGTTGGCCGAGTGTTGGGCGGTCGCTATCGCCTCTTGAAGCGTGTGGGCGCGGGTCGCTTCACCGACACTTACATCGGGGTCAACCTGTCGCAGTCCAGCCGTGTGGCTGTCAAGCTGCTTGCGAATGAATGCATGGCAGATGGTTGGCAGCAAGACGAATCCTTAATCCAGGGCGTTTTGCAAGCTGCCGAGGCTGCTAGTGGTTTGAAGCACCCTCACCTTGCAGCCATAAGGGATTGGGGTGAATCCGATGTCGGCCCTTATATTGTAAGTGAGTTTCTAAGCGGAGGCAGCCTGCGGCAGATGCTCGCTAGCGGCTATTTGCTGTCCCCATCCCAAACACTCGTGGTGGGCCTAGAAGCTGCCCAAGCTCTTGTTGAGATAGACCGCCAAGGGCTTGTTCATGGCGATGTCCGCCCCACCAACATCTTGTTCGACAGGCTAGGACGTACCCGCTTGGTAGACATCGGCATCCTCGGAGTGCTGTTGGCAGCCGAAACAGCCGGCACTTTGTGTTCGCGGCCCACTTTTTTGCCCCCTGAGGGGTTGCGCTATGCCTCCCCAGAACAAGCCCAGCATCTTCAGCCCGATCACAAAAGCGACATCTACTCTTTGGTGTTGGTGCTCACCGAAGCGTTGACAGGTCGGGTGCCGTTTGACTCAGCCGACCCTGAATCCACTGAAGTGTTCAAGATGAGCCGTCAGCTAGATTTAGCTGGGCAGTTCGCAAGCTTAGGGCGCGTGCTGGAATCATCTGTACGCCCCGAACGAGATAGGCGCCCTACAGGGGCGGAACTAGCGAAATCCCTGTTCAAAGTAGCCGAGACATTGCCTCGTCCCGAACCGTTGCCCGTGCCAACAGAGGATCCGAGTGCTTTTGTACCCTTAGCTGGCACCCCTCATACGCCACCTTCTTCTAGTGCGGCCTCTGGAGATGATCTTACCCAAGATAGCCCTAAGCGGCGGGGGGCTTCGGTGCGCAAGCTCATGCTAGCGGTGTTAGTCGTTGTGGTGGTGGGAGGCTTTGGGGGTGGTGGCTACTGGTTGTGGAGCAACTTTTTTGCAACGCAACACACAGCAGTACCCAATTTGTTGCAGGTTACCGAGGCCGATCTGGGTGCAATCGTGGCTGAATCTGGCTGGGTGCTAGAGCGTCTAGATGTGCGCCAAGACGGCACAACCCCCGGCGAGGTTGTGCGCCAAGAGCCTGTTGCGGGTACTCGATTAGCTGCGGGTCACACGTTGAGGGTGTTTGTGTCTTTGGGGCCTGAGCTTGTGGCAATTCCCCAGAATCTTGTGGGCCGCAGCTTGGCCGAAGCTCAACTGGCGCTATCAGCGGTGGGGTTAGAGGTGGGTCAAACCCACGCTCAGCACCACGAACAGGTGCCCGAAGGCGCAATCGTGGAGGTAGATGCGATGTTTGTGGAGGTGTTGCCAGCTAGCAGCGTGGATCTTGTGATTTCTCTTGGCCCAGAGCCGCGCATCGTGCCAGAAATAGCACCTGGGGTGTCACTTGCATTTGCTACAGAGCGCCTTGTGGAAACTCGGCTGGCGATTGTAGAAACCCAAGAACAAAGCAACGACATCCCTGCCGGGCGGGTAGTTCGCATTGAACCAATAGCGGGTACGCAGGTTTTAGCCGACTCTGTTGTAACGGTAGTGGTTTCTAGTGGGCCTGTGGAGGTAGCGGTGCCTGCGTTGGCTACCTTGCCGGTGACCGAAGCAGAAGCGGTGCTCACAGATGCGATGTTGTGTTTGGGCGAGATAGATGGCCCGTCAGAAACCGAGGTAGTTGCCTCCGACCCGCCCGCAGGGGTAACTGTGCCAAGTGGCACCTGCGTGCGCTTGATAACCCGACCTTAGTGAGGCTTTAGCTAAAGCTGGGCGATACTATGGGCAACCGATATGAGCCAAGAGCGAATCACCAAACACGAATGCGCTCATGTGGCGGCCTTAGCCCGGCTGCGTCTAACCGATGATGAGCTGGATCGCTTCAGCACGCAGTTAGGCGAGTTGTTAGATCATGTAGCCGAGGTGGAGTCTTTAGATATTGACGACTTACCTGCCACGCAGCACCCTTTTGGCATCTCGAACCTGCTTCGTGCAGATGAACCCGCCCAGACGCTGGATCGCGATCAGGTGTTAGCCCAAGCTCCGCACATCGAAAACGGCCAGTTTCGGGTGCCTCCGGTTTTGGGCGAAGCCTCATAGTTGCGGCTAAGCGGCTTAAGCTCAAGTGAACCCGTCTCCCACCTCAGCAAGCCAAACGGCTGCCGCTGTGCGCTCAAAGGCGCGTTCGGCTCTTTCTGTGGTAGAAGAGCATTTAGCTGTTATTGGTCAAAGCGAAGAAGAGATATGCGCTTTCAACATCGTCACAGCAGATAAAGCACGCAGTCGGGCTGCCCAAATAGATGCACAGATAGCTCAAGGCCATAACCCAGGGCCGTTGGCCGGTGTGCCGGTGGCCATCAAAGACAACCTTTGTACAAAAGGTATCCCCACCACCTGTTCCTCGCGCATCTTGGAAGGTTGGGAGCCACCGTATGATGCCACCGCAGTGGAGTTGCTGTGTGGGGCTGGTGCTGTCATCATCGGCAAAACCAACATGGACGAATTCGCCATGGGCAGCTCTACAGAGAACTCCGCTTTTCGCCCCACTCGCAATCCTCAAGACACCAGCAAGGTGCCAGGCGGTTCCTCTGGGGGTAGTGCCGCAGCGGTGGCCGCAGGCTTTGCTCCGATTGCGCTGGGCACCGACACAGGGGGCTCTATTCGCCAACCTGCCGCTTTGTGCGGCGTGGTTGGAGTGAAACCCACCTACGGCAGGGTGTCGCGCTACGGGTTGATAGCGTTTGCTTCCTCTTTAGATCAGATTGGCCCGTTTGCCAACACGGTGGCCGATGCAGCCTTAGTTACCGATGTGATAGCTCAGTTTGATAGCCGTGACTCCACATCCATTAGCCAGCCTGTAGCTGATGTTTTGCCAACTCTGGATCACGGTGTGGCCGGGGTGCGAATAGGTGTCATCAAAGAACTTGGTGGCAAGGGTATAGCTCCCGATGTTGCCGCTCGCTGTGACCAAGCCATAGGTGCTCTAGAATCGGCTGGCGCCAAAGTTGGCCAAGCTAGTGTGCCCTCTGCGGGTTATGGGTTGTCTGCCTACTACCTCATCGCCCCAGCAGAGGCTTCTAGCAACCTAGCTCGCTTTGACGGAGTGCGCTATGGCTTGCGGGTAGATGCCAAAAGCACCCCAGAGATGAACATTGCTACCCGCTCGGCTGGTTTTGGCGAAGAGGTAAAGCGTCGCATCATGTTGGGAACCTATGCATTGTCGTCTGGTTACTACGATGCCTATTACGCAAAGGCACAAAAGGTGCGTACCTTAATCATTGCGGATTTCGCCAAGGCTTGGGAAGATTTCGACCTGTTGCTGAGCCCCACTTCGCCTACCACAGCGTTCTCGCTGGGGGAGCGCACTGCCGATCCGATGGCCATGTACATGAGCGACGTGTGTACCGTGCCGGTAAACCTTACTGGCCAAGCAGCTATGTCGGTGCCCTACGGTTGCGGCCAAGATGGTTTGCCTGTGGGGGTTCAGATTTTGGCCCCTGCGCTGGGCGAACCGCTCATGTTTCGTGCTGCTGCTGTGCTGGAAGCGAGCTTGGGGTGAACAGATGAGCCAGCAAGGGTTGGAAAGCACTGGCGATGGTGTTGCAGCTGAGGCCGAATGGGAAACGGTTATCGGCCTAGAAGTTCATGCTGAGTTAGCTACGCAGACCAAGCTGTTTAGCGCTAGCCCTAACCGTTTTGGCGGCGAGCCCAATACTCACATCGATCCTGTGTCTTTGGGGCTCCCTGGGGCGTTGCCGGTACTCAACCAAAAGGCCGTAGAGCTAGCTATCAGGGTTGGTCTAGCGTTGAACTGCACCGTGCAGCCTTCGGTGTTTGCTCGTAAGAACTACTTCTATCCAGATATGCCCAAGAACTTTCAGACAAGCCAGTACGACCGGCCCATCAACACAGACGGCTGGTTAGAGCTAGCTTCTGGCAAACGCGTTGGCATCGAACGAGCTCACCTAGAAGAAGATACCGGTAAAACCACCCACATTGGGGGAGGTGGGCGCATTCATGAGGCTGGATACTCCCTAGTTGATTACAACCGTGCTGGAGTTCCGTTGATTGAGATAGTGGGGCGCCCAGAGTTGCGCTCGGCAGAAGAAGCTCGTCAGTATGTGTCTGAGTTGCGGGGCATCTTGGTAGCGGTAGGCGCTTCTGATGGCAAGATGGAGGAAGGTTCGCTGCGAGTGGATTGCAACGTGTCGGTGCGACCTGTTGGATCTGAGACGTTGGGGACTCGCTGTGAGATCAAAAACGTGAACTCCTTGAGGTCTATGGCCCGTGCCATCACCTACGAAGCCAACCGTCAGATTAAGTTGCTGAGCAACGGGGAGCCTGTGGTGCAACAAACCCGTCACTGGGATGAAAGCGATGGCCGTACCCACGCATTGCGCTCCAAAGAAGAAGATTACGATTACCGTTACTTTCCCGAGCCAGATCTTTTACCGCTAGAGCCTTCTTTGGACTGGGTGGAACAAATCCGACAGGCTCTGCCACCGTTGCCACGAGACCGGCGCAGCAAGCTAGCTGAGTTGTTGCCATCAGCTAACGCAGCCAGCGTGGCTGTTGTGGTGGAGCGGGGCATGGATACGCTGGTTACAGATGCCATCGGTGCGGGTGGCGTAGCGCAACGGGTACACAATCATGTTGTGCATAATCTGGCAGACGGGGTTGGGTGTTTGCTGGCAGATGCCTTAGCTGAGTTGACCCAGATGGAGGAGGCAAAAGAGCTAACGTCAACCCAAGCCAAAAAGGTGCTGGAAGCGTTAGTTGCAGAAGGGGGCGCGCCTCGACAGCTAGCTACAGGCATGGGGTTTGAAGCCATGGCGGTGGAGCAACTAGAAGCCTTGCTAGATGAGCTGCTGGCTACCTATCCCGCTGAATGGCAGCGCTTTTGTGATGGCGATGCCAAGCTCACAGGGTTTTTTGTGGGCCAAGCTATGAAGTCCACTCAAGGCAAGGCCGATGGTAAAGCCCTAACCCAACTCCTAAACTCCCGCCGCAGCAGTTGACACAAAACCCAAACCGCTTACGCATAACTTGACATAAGCTCATACCTCAAACTTTACATAAGCTAAACTTTACATAAGATATATTCCCAACGGTGCGGCTTAGATAATGGCACCAGTGTTGGCCGGTTTGCTCGTTGCGGGTGGGCTCTGCGTGGCCTATAATTGGGGCATTGAATATCGCTCCTGCGGGATGCCAAAATAGTCTCAAGCTTCAAAGCGCTAGTGCCCGTAGGATGTCTTCCCACTCATGTACCTACCCAAACCCTTATTCATTCTTGTTGGCTTGTTTGCCGTAACCCTGAGCGCGCTCACCGCTATGGGAGCGTCTTCGCAGAGTATCTTCGCGCCTGAGGTGGAACGTTGGCGGAGCCTCACCGAGCAGGTCTTCCCCGCAGACGAGGTAAACGATGTGCTTGCTGTGATTCAGTGTGAGTCGTTTGGTGACCCCACAAGTCGCAATATGGAAGAATGGGGTCAAGAATCGGTTGGCTTGCTACAGATCAACGAGGGTTGGCTAACTGGCTGGCAAGACCCAGATTGGGCCTTTCCTGGACACGACGGTCAGCCCGTAGATTTGGAAGACCCAGCTACCAACTTGCGGGCAGCCAAGTTCATTCGCTACTTCGAGGTGGTCACAGAACAAGATGCCTGGGCGGAGTGGGCCTGCAAACCATACTAGACATGCGCTGGACACAATGTATCAATTAGATGCAGCAATGAGATTCTGCAAGGACTTGACATGAAGAAACACAGTATGCATTGTTTAGAGTTACTAGTGCCGAAAATTGTTTGAAACTTTTTGTTGACAAACTAAAAATCAGCTTATAGAGTATACCTGCTGGCTTGAGCCACGCATATCGGCCCACAGGCCCCTCACGATAATCACAAAGGAAAAGGGCCTCATGGGTATCACCCGTTTTGTTGCCTGCCTGCTTGTTGTGCTGGCTCTTTGCGCCGTGGGATGTGGCTCGGCTGAATCGGCTTCGGTGCGAACAGCCCCGCCTGTTGAAGCGGCAACTGTTGTTTCGATGTTTCAGCCTTCGTTGGCGGCGGGCGCATCTAATACCGCCCACAAACCTGTTGCCACACAGGTGCCAGCCACACCCAACGTAACCACCACACCCGATGTGCCCATCGCAGCAGCTACGCCCGATGTGCTCCCTGCCACCCCTGTTACACAGCTCACCCCCGAAATACCTGTTACTCCCGACATAGCCACGCTCAAGCGTTCTGCTAGTAACAGCCCGTTCTTTCAGTTTGGCGATGGAGCATTCGGCTGGGACGATCAGGGTCAACCTGTAGTTCTGAAGGTGCCAGCCCAACACAAGGCACTAACACACCTGCGTGAGCAGATGGGGCATCAACACGGAGAAATCGTTGATACAGCAAATACCCGATTGTGGCTTCAGAAGTGTCTTGACTATCACATAAAACCAGCGGCTAATTCACCAGACACGGTTAGGGGTCAAGTAGCTGCTCAAGGTTTCCACGATTGTTTGGGCGGATTATCCCACCTTGCCGACTTATTAGCTAGCTATTGGTGGAACGAAGCGGGCTTGGCTTGTGTGTCTAGCACCGTGATGAACCACACCATGTTCTACAACGACAGCTTTAGCCCTCTAGCAACTTGTGCCTCGGTGGGTTACGACCCAACAGCACCCCGCCCCACAGGGTGGCTACAAGCACAGTGCAAGAAGCTGGTATCCAACACACCAAACGTTGCGTACCCTGCAAATGCATCTGAGAGCGGTACCGATAGCTACCCACTTCCGTCATGCTGGAAACCCATTTTGGAGATTGTGCAAGCTCATGCACATGAAAACACCGTTTTAGGGCTTCCCGACAGCCCGCACGCTTGCTTTCATGCATTCTTGAGCTATGTGTGGGCTCGCCAGTCTGGTTTAGACAACCGCTCCCCCGATAACCCCCACATTGGGTGCCAGTATCGTGCCTTTGAGGCAACGCCATGAGGGTGATGTTGCATCGAGTTAGCGTGCGTCTAGCTACCGGTTTGTTGTTGCTAGCAGTCCTAGTTGGTGGGCTGGTTGCCGTTAACTTATCTGACCAACAAGCACTCGCCCACGATCAATATGTATGGGTTCCAATGAGTGGCTCGGGTAGGAACTGCCCCGCATCTTTGTCCAACTGCAGGTTGACTTGGACTCACGTGAACAGATGGACTCGCTACAAGGCCCGAGTGCCAGCTGGCTGTACCATCGCCACGCTTGGTACGTGTGGGATAACCATCAGCTCGTCTAGCTACACCAGTTCTTGTAGTAACACCAACAACTGTGGTCATGGCCCGCATAGCAGCACTCCAAAAAGTACAGGTGCTGGTAGCTGGACGGTCTGGAGTGGTCACCACAACACCAATTATCGGTGGAGTGGAAACTTGCGTGCCAAGCTACCCCATACCCACGCCCCCTCTCCCACCGCTGCACCGCAGCAAACATCACAGCAAACACCGCAGCCAACATCACAGCCAACATCGGGCCCAACGCCTAGGCCGATTCCAACTAGCCCTGGAGTGTCTACCTCCCCTCCCCCGCCCAAGCCACCGGTTGCACCCGGAACTATTAACTTTCCTCGCGTTAATCCTTGCGCTATCGGCGGCTGTGTTCCCTCTTGTGTGAACGACAACATACCCAACAACTGTCCCTGGGAAAACCCAGACAAAAAACCTAATCCAAACAACCCATCTTCCCCTCAGAAGGTTTGCAAAACCTCGTGGCCTAGCTCACAAACCCAAAAATTACGCCAAGCGCTTCGATGGGAATCCATCGTTCCGTACTCCAACGGCTATGGGTCAAAGCACCATAGCGAGGTTCCGGGGGGCCAGCATTTCTTAACCGCTGCTTCTGGCCCCAAAGAAGCCGCAAAACACTGGGTGGCCCTTAAATCTGGCACAAACCTGAATGTTGTGGATGCCCTCACCAACGGCTGTAAATGGCAGGCCACAGAGGTAGGTGTCACATTGCGGGAAATACTCCCCCACTGGCCCGCCGATCTACGTACTCTGCATGCTCCGGGTAACGTGGCAGCCGCCCCTCAAGCTCGTCAAGCAGCTCAGCTGTGGCAAAGGCTTAGCCAGCAACGCCAGCATTGGTACATCAGGGCATTCCCAAGAAGCGACCCTGCCACCGTATGGTGCTCTCCTGGGGCTTTACCACAATGGACAGAGCCCGCTAGCAAGGCTTTGAGCCTAGATAGCCGCTGGAGGGCTACCTACGATCGCTGTCGCTGGTTGATACCCAGACAAGGCTTTTGGCGGTGGCAACTTGTGATCAAGTATGTCTCTGAAACAGGCGACCTGCACACAAGGGTTGTGGCAGAGGATATCTCTTGGTTTCGCGAAGCTAACGGCTATCTCACCAAGCAGGTGACGCTGTGGTAGCAGAAACCACCGAGCGGTTGCTTAGCACTTGGCCAGTTAGCCTGCGTTGGCGGTTGCTGGCAGCCCTCGGGGTGTTAGCAGCAACCGCTGTGGCCATCTTCTTGTTGTCGCTAGACGGAGAAGAAGCACCCGAGGTGCTAGTAGTTGCCACTACTCAACGTTGGCTTGAGGGTTACCCCGTGGGTGATCATGCACTTGTACCGGTGCCTGCTGATTTGGCAGCGCTGTTTGCAGTACCCACCGATTTAGAGGAACAGGTTGCGGCTGTAGACGTGCCTGAAGGCAGCCTAGTGTCGCCCCAAATGTTGCGGCCTGTGCGACCCCGCGACACCAGCAGGCAAACCACGCTTATGACCTTTGGTGTGAGCGCTGGCTTATGGCCCAACCCGGGCCCCAGAGCTGGGGATATTGCGGTCTTCTCGTCTTCTCCAGGTGGTTGTGCAACCACTACTCAGCCCCTCACCGCCGTAGAGGGTGACACAGAACAGCTCAAGGTAACCGTGCAGGCTACACCGCAGCTTGCTCAAACCTTAGCGGATTACGAATGGTGGATCTGGGAGGCACCGCCCGGAGGGTGGCCGCAGTGCGTGAGCAGCGAGAGGGGTGTGGGGTAATGCTTTTGGTGGTAGCCGATAGGTGGCTAAAGAACAAGCCTATGCAACACCTCATGGATGCTGTTATGGAGGGCATCGAGTCTGTAGCAGCAGGAGCAGTGCTGGCTCAATCCCCCGCTGAGGTAGACAGTGCATCTGCGGCTGGGCATCCCACCGTGTTGCTGATAGGTGATGATCAGCCGCAAACTCGTTTGGAGTCGGCGGTAGCTTCGGCTGCGGCTGTGCTCCGCATCACCACCGAAGAGAGCACCGATGTGCGCTCGCAACTTCGCTTAGACACAGGGAGCCGTCGCGCCACTCCCATCGTGTCGGTGGTGGTATCGGACGATCAACCCACACAGCAGCGTTTTCGTCGTCAAAAGGTAGTGATGCTCTGGGTGCCACCCACCCTAGAGCGCAGCGACCGCCGACGCCTGCAACGTTTAGGGCGGCGACTGGCCTGGACAGCAGTCGCTCCTCGCCGCTTAGATCCTTTGGATCGTGAAACGCACCTGTGGTCAGCCTCTCATGCAGCTCAAAGTCGTCTGCATGATCTGTTAGATGCAGATGATGTGGAGGAGTTTCAGATCAGAGGCGGTGAGCACATGATCGTGCATCGGGCATCTGGAGAGCGGGAAAAACGCAAGTCGCCTTTTACTAGCAACGAAGAGTTGATTGAAACGGTCAGGCATCTTGCTAGCTTCTCAGGGGGACATCCGCAACGTTTTGACATCTTAGACAGCCGCCTAGACATCCGCCTCGGAGACAGATGGCGACTGCACGCCGAGGCGTTCATGTGTCAGCCCCCCACCATGGTGCTACGTTCCAACATGGCTGGCAAGGCCACCTTGGCCGACCTCAACTTAGCTAGTGTGCCTTTGCAGAAGATTCTGCTGGAAGCGGTTTCGGGCAAGGTACGCGCCAATGTGGTTATAGCGGCTGCTATGGGAGGTGGCAAAACTACGCTTTGTCAGGCACTTCTAGCCAATGTGGATCCCTCAGAGCGTATCGACACCATCGAGGACACGCCAGAGTTGCGTCTCGCTCAGTATGAGATTCATCCCAATACCTTTGAACGCCTCACACGAGAGGCCAACAACGACGGCGTAGGCAAGCTGTCTATGAGCGATCACATTCGCGACGCTAAACGGGCCAACTCTTCAAAGCTGGTTATTGGTGAAACCAGAGGCGAGGGCACTTTGGCACTGCTAGATGCCATGAGCAGTGGGCTCAACGGCTGTTTGGTAACCCTGCATAGCCAGCCTGGCCCGGGCGTGCTAGCTAAGTTGTTGTCTTACGCTTGCAGCGAAGGAGCAGACCCACGATTTGCTCGCCAGCAGATAGCCATCGCCGTACACCTTTTGGTATGGATGGGACGCAATGAGCTAGGCGAGCGGGTTATATCGGATGTGTCGCAAATAGTTAGTTATGACGACCGTAGCGATTCTGTTGAAACCCGCTGTTTGTGGGCACTAAAGCCGGGCCAGCGCTGGGCCACTCCAGTGGGGCGACCTCACGGTTTGGTTGAACGTTTGTATGAGTCTGTGGTAGCAAATGGCACATCTGCCAATCCGGTAGCGGCCGGTGGTGCATCTGCCAAGCCTGTGGTGGCCAATGGGGTATTTCGTGAGCCCGCAGCAACCAATGGCACTCAGCGCGAGCATCTGGGGGCTAGATGAGCGTGACGCTAGTTGTTGTGCTAACCGCAGCGCTGCTGTTGATGGTGCCGATATGGTGGCCAAGCGGTGCGGGCAGCCCTTCAGAGTTGCTCTGGAGCGGTGTGCTTTTGGCACCGCGCCGCCATATTCGGTTTGCAAGCATGCTGTCGGGGCTTGTGATGCTCGGTTCTTGTGTGGTCGGGGTGATGCTGTTTGGGCCAATCACCGGCGCATCCATATTGGTTTTGGCGGCAATTTGCGTTTGGGCAATAGCAGTGCAAACCCGTTCTCGGCACAGCTTGCAAGAAGCCGATCAGTTAGCACAGCTCACCAACAGCTTGGCCAACCAAGCCTTAGTTGCTCCTACCGTTGTGCAGGCCATACAGCATTCTGCGGCATTGGTTGAAGGCAGGGTGGGTTTGGCTGCAAAACAGATGGCCGCAGAATGCGAAACAGGTGGCTTGGTGGAGGCATCCAATCGCTTTGCAAGTACCATCAACCGACCCATTGCCGAGATGATGTCAACCGTTTTGATTGAGGCTTTTCGGGGAGGTGCTCAGTGGGTGGGCCTAGCTAGCGTGTTGGCTAGCGAGGCTAGCGAGTTTGCAGAGACGGCTCGGCATTTTCATCGACATGTGGCCGCCTTGATGCCTCAGATAGCAGTGACGGTTGTGTTGGCCGCAGCCATGTTGGCCATAACCGGCTTTGCTGCTAAAGACGTTGGCCAGTGGTTGACATCCGCAACCGGGCAACAGCTTATGTTGGTTATGGCCATATTTACGGCGGTTTTGTGTGGGCGTATTCTGGCACCAGCGTGGAGGGCCAGCCAATGATGCTTTTGTTGAGCGGGCTTTCTGGCAGCATTGGAGTGGCTGCGTTGCTTTTGAGCAGCCCTAAGCCCAGCGACAGGGTAGACAGGCAAGCAGCAGCCATGGGCTGGCCACCTCACCACATCTTCATGGTTAGCTGGACGGTATCTTCTGCAGGTGTGTTGTTGGGTGGTTTGTTGGGACGGGCTCTTGGGGGCTGGGGTGGTTCCTTCGCTGTGGCAGTGATAGTCGGAACATGGCTGCCCTGGCTGTTGCCAGCAGCCATTCGTTCTTTAGCGGCTAGCTCTTATCGCCGCCAAAGAGATCAAGCGATGTTGGAGTGGATGCGTAAGCTGCGTTTGTTGACCGCTGCAGGTCAGCCTATTAATGCTGCTGCGGTGAACTCGGCGCTCACGGTTTGTGGGCGGGCCTTCACGGTGGCCCAAGGTGCCATTGGAGCCGCATTGGAGGCTGGGCGAGATCCTCTGCCTGCTGTGGCTAGAGCTATTGCTGGTTCTCCTGTTGAGCCTCTGTTGGCCTCGGTGGTGGCTGCGGAACGGGCTGGTGCGGCATCCTCGGAGTTGTTGGACAAATCTTTGGCTAGGGCGGTGCGAAGCTTGGAGTCAGAACGCCGCTTAGCCATCGATCAGATGAGCAGGGCTATCGGCACCACGGTGACCATGGTGTCGGCGCTTGCCGGGCTCGCAGTTATGGGGGCGGTGATCTTTGTGTTGTGACAGCTCAGGTTGCGAACTCGTTATTCAATCTTTATCGGCTAAGGCCCTAATCCGAAACACATATCAAAAACTGCAATTTCTGTAGGAGGAAACTCAAATGCAATCTGCCATCGTGCAAATGATCTTGATCGTGGTGGCCATCGCTGCGGCAGCGATCGTGACCGTGATCGTGTATGCCCAGCTAAGCAACAACTCGCCCACAGCAGGCGACAACATCGACAAAGGACGCATCACAACCAAAACGCTTTGTGATGCCGTGGGCGGTACTTGGAGCGGCAGCAAGTGTTCGTAGCAGGTAAATGACCACCTCGCTGATTGTTCTGCGTACCTCGGTGCTGATCATGTTCTTGTTGAGCTTGGTTACGGGCTTTTATGTGCTGCATGTGAACCGACTAGCCGCAGACGCAGCGGCTCAGTCTGCTGCTGTTGCTGCGGCTCAAGCAGCTACCGCAGCGGGCTGGGATTGTGGGCTTGTGGTGCCAGCCGAGGCCCACCAAGCCGCAGCTATAGCTTCGGCAGAGCAGATACAGCACCTAGCGGTGCAACCGATATCTGTGGAGTTGCATGCCGATGCTTGCAATCTGCTTACTTCTGTTACCACAGCACCTTTGAGCATTCGAGCCAATGCGTTAGCAACAACAGCCGTGGCATGTCGGTCTACTAGCAACACGGCCACCTTGAACGTGCCAGCATCATGCTAAGCATCATGCTAAGCCCCACTGTGTGCTCACAACAGCCATGAGCGATGCCGTTGCTTTTTTGTTGATCTTGCCCGCCATGGTGCTAGCCATGGTTGTGTTAGATGCCGCAGGCACGCTGGGTATCGCTAGGCATCGTAGCGCCACCTTTGTGGAGATGGCTGCTGTGCAGTCTGCTGAGGTGCTGTCGCGCTCGGCCACTGCTGCAGGGCCAGCATCTTCGCGGTCGCGCTGGGCTGAGGCATCTGCTGCTACAGAACAAGCCGGACGGGCCGCCACTGCGGGGGTGTGCAACCAAACCGATTCCAACTTTGGCGTTAGCTTGGTGTCTCACGAACCCAACGCTGGAAGCTTTGAGGTAGCAGCTGTGGTGAGCTGTCCTGTGGAACTAGGGCGGCTTTGGCTAAACAATCGCGTGGTCACAGCAAGCGTTGCGCCGCTCAAGTAGGTGCGTGGCTTGATGAACACCCCACCCGAAAGCACCCTTTAGTGCATACTGCAATTTTGTTGTTGTCGTTGGGCATGGCAGTGGCGCTGGCTGCAGGCTCGTTGGGTGATCATGCCGAGTTGATAACAAGCCGTAACATCGCAGCACAAAGATCGGACCTGGCTGCTCAAGCCTTCGTGCAGGGCTGTGCCAGCGAAGGTTGCCAAGCCAGTGATGTTCAGCAGGTGTTGGCAGACAAAACCCAGCTATCTGGCTGTATCAGCGGTGGGCCTAACTCAGCGGTGCTACAGGTGCAAGCGGCGTTGCCGTGGCAGCCACAGGTGTTGGTGGGGCTGACCCCAGCGAAGGCCACTACCTATGTTGATCTTGGAGGTTTTACAACTTCAGCTATGGCCGTTTTGCCTTATTGCTAGGGCTATCAAGTAGCGTTAGGCCCGATGTCTCGCAGAATAGAGATAGAGCTGACAAGCCAGCGCTCTGATGGGTCTTGGACATGGCGTGCTGTAGGTGCTAGAGAACCCAAAGGTGAGATAGCAGGTCACCTGATTGGTTTTCCAGCGAGCGTGGGTGATGAGCTGACCGTGGAAGCCGATTTTCACCTAGATGGCATTGAGATCGTAGAGGCACACAAACAGCAGCCTAAAAACTCCCCCATGGCTGAGACGCTAGAAGTACTCGGCTCTCACCGAGATCAACCGTTGGTTACCACACAGCTTGTGGCTACGCGCAAAGGCCAAGACAAAAAGCTACAAGACAAACAAAAGCGCAATAAGCACAAAGAAAAAGACGGCCAACGCAGCCAAGATTCACGGCAACGCGCAGATGCCCCTAAGTTCAAGCGGCTACGCCCGCAACGCGTACATCGTGAGGCTTTTATTGCCGGTCTGCCTAAAGACAAACAGTCGGTAGCCAACAAGATGATGCGCGAGGGGGTGAGTTCGGTGGAACAAGCTCTTAGAGACGAGCGCCGCAAAGCGCGCCAGCAAAAAACCCCCGAGAAAC
>JAPOTT010000050.1:73168-79836 GCA_026709025.1 bacterium | reverse complement strand
CAACAGACACACAAAAAACCTCCGATGCCTCACAAACTTCAGATACCCCGGTTGCCGATACAGCAGCTACAACAGATGCCAGCGGTTACTTGGAAGCAGCACGCAAGCTGCTACCTCAGATGAGAGCTGCGGAATGGCGTGATCGAGTAGATGCTGCTTTGGCAGGCTTTGATGGTTTAGACCTGCGAGATCTGCGTTCGGTGGTGGTAGCCGCAGAGGCGGGCGCAGCAGACAAACAAGCTAAGGCGTTAGCCGAAGAGCTGCGTAACAAGCTCAACGAGAGGGTAGATAGGGAGCACTCTGAGTGGTTGGCAGAGGTAGCAGCCATGCTAGCTGATGGGCGGATGGTGCGAGCTCTCAGGTTGAGTGCCCGCCCTCCCAAAGCGGGCGTGCCTTTGCCTCAAGATATCGTCACGCGCCTAACTGAGGCTGCCAACAATGCTTTGACCGCCGAAACACCCACCAAGCGTTGGATGATGGTGCTTGGAGCCGTGGCGTTTTCTCCAGTGCGGCGCACCGTGCAGCCACAAGGCATACCAGACAAACCCGACCAAGAACTCCTAGAAGAGGTTGCCAAGCTGTCTGAGCGGGTGCCGCATATCGCAGAGTTGTTTGGGGTGCAACCCAAACCGCCAGCCAAGCGCTATCGCCGCAAGCCAAAGCCACAGCCTGCTAAGCAGTAGGGCCAGTTCACTAGCAGCGTCTGTTGCCCATGTTACGCAGACCGATTTGGGGGCTCTAGTTCTTTGTACATGGTGAGAGCGTGGGCTGTCATTTGGAAGGTTTCAAAGAAGTTCTTGGCATGGCGATGACCGGGCAGCACAAAGGCTTGAATGGCATAGGCTTGATGCTGCAGCGCCCAAGCCACCACAGCGTTGTAGAGCGCCTCCCCCACCCCCACCGACCGGGCATCAGCCAGCACAAAAAGCTCACCAATACGGGCTAGCAGCTTGTTGTCTTGGCGGGGTTTTACTTGGGCCCAGGCGTATCCCACAACGGTACCTTCCCAAATGCCAGCCACAGCTATGGTATGAGAAGGCTCTGCAAGCAGTTCTGCAAAAACCGGCTCTAGCGGTTCTAGCGGGGCTTCGGTTGCCAGCCAGCGCTCGCCACCGCGGTAATTCAGCATCTCTAGGCGAGCCTGCTGTGCCAACTCAACTAGAGCGGGGATGTCGTCGGGGGTAGCTAGTCGGGCTAGTGCCGACTTTGGCCCATGGTTGGGCTGATGGGGTGAGGGTGACGTGGAATCCAATGCTTGGCTCAGCTCTAGGTAGGGCTTAGTTGCGGTTTTGGGCCTTTTGTATGGTTGGCCCATAGCTTAAGGCCATGCGCCCTAAGAAGCGGGCTGCTTCTATATGTCGTCTTCCTTGAGCAGCCAACTCAGTGGTATCTAGGTTTTCAGATAGCAACAAACCCAGCGGTGCGTACAAAAAAGTATCTAGCAAGCAGGCCGTGGTGGGCTGCTGGGCGTGTCCAGAAGATGGCGAAGCTTGCTCGGTGCCTTCAGCAGGTTCGGGTTGCTTGGCAGTTTCGGGGTTGGGGGTCATTTTGTGTACCTGTGTAGGCTTAGAAGCTAAAGACGCTAGAGACGTTCCAAAGATGGACAAGGATCCTCACCAGACGGGCAGCGCGGATTGTTGCGTGGCCCAAACTGAGCTGGACTGACGATCAAAAAACAGCCTTGGCATGTCCATTCGTTTGGTTTTTTGGGTTGTATCTGGCCTGGAGCATCAGATGCGGTTTCTGGAACTTCTTCATCGGCTTCATCTTCATCGTCGTTAGCTGCTAGACGGTCTTTCAAGATGGTGTCCAGATCGGCCTCTACATTGTCTGGGTCGCTATCTTCCTCTTCTGCGTCTTCATCCTCTGCCATGTTGGAGTTGCGAGCAGCAACTACAGCAGTTTTGTTATCGTCAGCGTCAGCATCATCGTCGTCAAAGCTGCTGTCGTCTGTTTCGATGCCGTCGGCAATCTCATCGGTGGTGAAGTTGTCGTCGTCGAAATCATCCTCTAGGTCTTGGCCGAGATCGTCGTCGAAGCCATCTTCAAGGCTTCCGATGTTGGTTTCGGAAAAACCGTCCTCGGGGATTTCATCTAGTTCATCGGGGTTGGTCATTGTCCCCTGCTACCTCCTGCGTGCTTGGGGGTCAGCGCGCATCATAGACACCACACAACCAATTTTGGTGGACTGTAGGAGTTATTTTTACCGAATTCCTATTTTTCTGCGGGTTAAGGTGCCACGCGGCGGGGTTGGCGTTGCTTTTCTTTCCGTCTCTCGGCAACAAGGCGTCCCAATGCGGGTTCGGTGCTGAGGTCTACAAACCGCATCATCTCAGCTACCGCAACATGGCCTGCTGTGTCTCTAATCAAGCGCCACATTTCTTGGCCGATTTTACGGTAAGCGGGATGACCTTGCGGGGTGGTGCGTAGCTCGATCAGATGCATGGCAGCGCGTGCGTTTAGGCCCATCGCAAAGCGCACCTTGTAGGCCAAGCTCACCGCATAAGGGGCGTGGTGTGCAAAGTGCTGGTGCAACAACTCATAGAGCGTGGCAGAACGTTGCATCACCTCATCAAACACATCAGCGCAGCCTGCTGCGTCTAGTGCTTCTGGGCGGGTGTAACCGTGATGAGGGCTTAGTTCTTGCCATTCTACGGTAAGCATGCGATGCCGTTGCAGATCCCTAAAGGCTCCGTAGTCGGCCAAGATGTCAAACTGATACCAACAGCGCTCAAGTGCCCGCCCGGGCTTGTGGCGGCGGTTGATGCGGTTACCCACATAGGCCCGTACAACCGACAGGCGATCTTCTGCACCCATGTTTTGCACCTCTTGTTCTAGTTGGTGCAGCGGCAAGTTGGTGTAGCTATACAGCATGGAGGCCAGCATTTTTGTCTCGGCATTAGGATCAAAATCCACTAGTCGCACGGTGGGGGTATCTTCGGGGATTATGTCTTCGGGCAGCAAGAAGCTAGCAACGTTTTCCATCGACTCGCGTGCGTTGCCGAAGTATTCGCTCCACTGGAGCCCTCGATCTCTCAGGTCTACCCGTTTCAAAAACGAAGGAATTACCTTGCGTAGTTCGTTCAGCATTAACTCGGCGTAGTTTTGGACTTCAGGTAGTGGGTGTGCGCGCATGCGCATCAACAACAGCTCATAGGATTGGCCGGTGCCGTACATGCCCACGTTAGAAATGGTTGCTGCGGGTAGCACTCCGCGCACGGTGTCTAATGCTTTGGCACGGACGGCTTGGCGATAAACGAAATCCGAATCCTCAGTCCCTTTGGAGGTGTGTTGGCGGTAGAACTCGGTCATGGTCGACAAAAGCTGTCGGTAAGACTCAAACATGCGATCCATGTCGCCCACGTAACGGCCCGACAGGGGTGATGCCCCTATCTCTGGGTCTCGGTAGTAGCGGTAGCGACCCCCAATGCGGCTCAGGTAGTCGATATAGCGGGTTGACTGCTCCAAGTAAGCCATCAGCCGACCCCACTCCAACACCTTGGTCAAGATGTTGGAAGCCTGCTCACAGGCCAAATGCACCCCGCCAAGCTGCGCTACTGAGTCATCCCCGTATTCAAAAAAGACACGGTCGTAAAGCTCTTCGGCTCTTCGCAGTCCTACTGTGGCATCAATGGTGGTATCGCCGCTGATATCCAACTCCCCCACGAACTCGTCCAAAAAAAGCCTGCGTAGCGATTTAGCGGAGCGACTGTAGCGGGCGAACAATGCGCCCTTTACCACCTCTGGCAAGTTCACCAAGGCGAATACCGGTTGATCCAAGTTGGTGAAGTATCTCCTCAAGATGTCGGCTTCAGCCGTAGTGAACTCTTCAGCGATGTATGAGCTCATCTGAGGCTAGAGACCAACTCTTGTTGTGCTCGTTGTAATGCTTGTTGGTCTAGCCACAGATCTGCGATGGTCATGGCCATGATCTTGGCACCGTCCAACACGGCCTCATCACCTTTGTGGGAGCGGGCGTGGTGGGCGAATTCAGGAGTGTGGATGGTGACATCGTGTGGTGCTACAGCGATGATGGGATGAATGGATGGTACCGCGTAGCTCACGTTACCCATGTCTGTGCTGCCCACCACTACAGCATCATTGTTGGGCGGATGAACCGTTCGGCCGATGGTTGCGGCGTTGGCAATGTAGCTTTGTAAGAGCACATCGTTATCGATCATGTCTGCATAGATGGGGGCTGTGGTAGCGCAGTCCACCTCGGTGCCTGCTGCTGTAGCGCCAGCTTGGAGACAAGCCACCACACGTTCGCGTAGGTCGCCCAGTGAATCTAGCTTGGGAGAGCGCACATACCACTCTGAGGCTGCGTGCTGAGGCACTATGTTGGGCTTGTCGCCGCCATGGGAGAAGATGCCGTGAATGCGCTCATCGGGGCGAATGTGCTGTCGCAAAGCGGCCACGTTCATATAGCCCAACACGGCTGCATCTAGGGCGTTGCGACCTAAGTGCGGTGAGGCTGCAGCATGGGCTGAGCAACCGGTGTATGAGGCTCTAAGCTGCTCCACTGCGATGGCGTTCATGCGGGTTAGGTCGTGGTTGGCTGGGTGTACCATCATGGCTGCATCTAGGTTGTCAAAAGCGCCTCGCTCTAACATGATGCATTTACCGCCCCCGCCTTCTTCAGCTGGGGTGCCGATGATGGTAACTCTTCCGTGCATCTGAGTAGCCATAGATGCAGCTGCGAGGCCAGCGCCCAAACCCGCTGCAGCAATAATGTTGTGCCCGCAGCCATGGCCGATTTCGGGCAGGGCATCGTACTCGCAGATGACAGCAATGTTTGGCCCGCTGCTGCCAGCTTGGGCAATAAAGGCGGTTGGCAGGTCAAACGCTGAGCGTTGTACTTCTAGACCAGCATCTTCCAACGTGCCGCACAACAAATCGTGGGCTTGGTGCTCCTCATAGCACAGCTCGGGGGCTTGATGTATCTGATGGGACACGTCTATGAGGCAGCCTGCTAGCTCATCTACTGTGTTTTGCAATCGCTGCTTGAGCGTTTGTTGGCTCATCTAACAAATGCTAGTGGTATGCGGGAGGATGCTAGTGGTTCTGTGAGGTTACCGGTTTATACAACCACCGTCAGGGCTGCGGGCTCTACCCGCAGCGACACGTTAACGCACTTGCCAGCAGCTACTCCGTCCACCCACACCGGCGTGGGTTGGCTAAGCTGTACCTGCAATGCGCTGAGCCGTTTGTAGGAGATAGCAGGGTGCGGTAGGTGATCCCCTGTTAGGGCCCGCTTGCGGGCTTTGAGCCGGTTGCTCAAGCTCAGCTGGCCGTGAGAGACATCCAACAGGCCATCTCCGGGGTGAGCTTTGGGGCCGAGGTTCCAATTACCAAGCCAGGCTGCGTTCATGGCCACCAGCACCTCGCCACCCCAAAGGGGGTTCTTGGCTATCAGATGGGCGCAAAACCAGAAAAGCCGTCCGTCTAACAGCACGGCACCAAGGTCTATCTCACAACGTTGGGCAGCGTTGGTGCGGAGGGTTTTGCTATCGCCACGGCCACCTAAGGTGCGACACAGGTCGCCTCCCAAAAGGCCCAGCTCAGGCAGAGCTTGCTTAGCTCGTCGAGCTTGTTGGATAGCCATGTGGGCCTCACTGTCGCTGTGTACCAACTTCCCGTTAGGCCCTAGCGGGCCAGATGCACCCCAATCGGTTGATTTATGTATGGGCATTTGTGTTGGTATCGGTTGGGGTTTCGGTGGTGTTGTCTAGTGCTTGTTGTTTTTGTTCGGAGCGTTTGCGCAGCCACCCAATCCCAATGGATATCTCATAGAAGATGTACATGGGCACCGACAGAACCGCCAAGGTGAAAGGGTCACCGCTAGGGGTGACTATGGCTACCAGCGCAACGATGCCCACTATGGCAAAACGGCGCCACTTGATGAGCTGGTGATAGGTGATGATGCCTGCCATCTGCAAGAAGACCAACAAGATGGGGAACTCAAAGCCTATGCCGAAAGCCACCATCATCTTGATCACAAACGAGAGGTACCTAGCTGGTGAGAAACCTGTTATCAGGTCTTCGCCGCCGATGTTGGCCAAAAAGCCTAAGGCACGGGGAATGCTCCAGTACGCCAAAGCCGCACCCAACAAGAACAACGCTGCTCCTGTGGTAGTAAAGGCCACTGCCAAGCGGCGCTCACGACGAAACAGGCCCGGTTGCACGAAGCGCCACAGTTGCCACAGCACCACCGGAATTGCTAGCACCAAACCTCCATAGCCAGCAACGGTTAAGCGTACAGAGAACGGCTCCAAAGGATCTAGCACCAAAAGCTCGCAACCCCCAAGTAAGTTTTGGCGCGCAGCTTGTTGGGTCAAAACATCTTCGGAGATCACATCGCAGTAGGGCTCTACAAGAAAATCCAGAATCTGCGGGTAGAAGATCCAACAGACTATGGCTCCTGCGGCAATAGCCAGCAGGCACTTGATGATTCTGGAGCGCAGTTCGCTGAGATGATCCAACAAAGGCATGTTCTCGCCGCCATCTTCAGTATCTTTCGCTAGCTGGTCTTGGTGTAGCTTGTTGCGTCCGAAAAACCTTTGGCGCAAGCGTGCGGCAGATTGCATGCGGCTTGGTTGAGGGTTGCTCATGAGCTGTTGTTGGGGTTGATGACAGAGGATTCATCTGGTTCGCCAGGTTGCGATGCT
>JAPOTT010000050.1:71965-73060 GCA_026709025.1 bacterium | reverse complement strand
TGAGCAGTGTTTGGCGCGTCATTTTGTGATGCGTCGGGTTGCTGGGGGCTGTGCTGGGAGCTACCTACCGCCTCGCGCCCGCGTTGGCGGGCTTCGGCTTCAAGGGGTTCATCCAGTGCGTTTTGCAATTCCTGGCGAAATCCAGTGGACAGCTTGCGGAACTGCCGCAGTATCTGGCTCACCTGTCGGGCAGCCTGGGGTAGCTTGTCGGGGCCTAGCACAACTAGCGCTACCACCACTATCACCGCTACTTCGGCCCAACCCAGGTTCCCCACGCCAACAGGCTACAACTCTTTTGAGATGGTTGGGTATTTGCTGGCTGGGGTTGGCTAAGGTTTTGGCATCCACCACACTTTCGGCCAAAGATTACGGTGTGCATAATCAGCAGCCAGCGCCACGCATATCTGCATTGCGACAGCCTCCCGTAGGTTTTGCCCATCGAGGAGCTAAGGCTCACCAGCGCGAGAACACCGTGGCGGCATTTACTACAGCGTTGGAGATGGGGGCCACCGGCTTGGAAACCGATGCCTATCTAACAGCCGATGGCAAGGTGGTGTTGGACCATGATGGGTGGGTGCGTAGTGGGCGTTGGGGGCGCCGCAAGAGCATTGCAGATAGCCAACGCAGCGAGCTGCCCGCACACATTCCGTGCTTGGAAGATATGTTTGCGGTTTTTGGTAGCAACCATCAAACAGATGTTGAGGTGTCCATAGACCTGAAAGATACTAACGCTGCAGATGCCATCATGGAGGTTGTTGAGGTTACCGACGCGGCTTTGGAGGGTGGGGGTAAAAGCCTGCACAGTCGGGTTTGGCTATGTCATCCCGACTTAGCGGTGCTTCAAGATTTACGCTCGCGCCACCCCAACGTGTGCCTTTGCAATTCCACTCGCTTGAGCCGTCTTAGTGCAGGGCCAGAACGGCGCGCTAGTGAACTTTGTGATGCGGGCATTCAAGCGCTGAACTTGCACCAAACAGACTGGACAGGTGGCTTGGTTACCCTGTTTCATCGCTTCGGCGTTTATTGCTTTGGTTGGGATGCCCAGCAGCCGCGGGTGCTTAACGAACTGCTAGATATGGGCATCGATGCTGTTTA
>JAPOTT010000050.1:29856-71863 GCA_026709025.1 bacterium | reverse complement strand
CTAGCGCGGGTAGGATGGTCACTCAGATGGTAACGATGCGAACAAAGGTTGCGACCCCCCACAGCGATGCTCAACTCAGCGAGCAGCCAATCGTGTGTAGCGGCGTAACCGCATCTTATCGGCGCGATCAGGTAGCTCTGAGCAACATTACCTGCACCTTTCAACCCGGTACCTCTACGGCTTTGATGGGCCCCAATGGTTGTGGCAAAACCACCTTGTTGCGCGTTATCTGCGGGCTACATCCCCCCGCAGATGGGCACATAAGCCCCGAACCCGGCCTCCAATCATCTGCGTTTGTAGCTCAGCAACACCGTCAGCACACTTGGTTGCCTATATCAGTAGCGAATGTGTTGCGTATGGCCCGCTACCGCAACCGTGGCCTCGTGAGGCGGCTGAGCAGCAGTGACATGGATATGGTGGGTGATGCAGCGCGACGTTTGGGGGTGACAGATCTTATGTCGCGCCAGTTTGGTGAGCTTTCTGGGGGGCAGCGGCAACGAGTTCTGGTGGCTCAGGCTTTGGCGCAGGATGCCGCCGTGTTGTTGATGGATGAACCCATCACCGGCTTAGACCTGCCAAGCCAAGAGACCATCTTGGCGGTGATTGAAGACGAGCGCAATCGCGGGCGGATTGTGGTGATATCAACCCACCATTTGGCGGAGGCCGAGGTGTGCGATCAGGTGTTGTTGTTGGCAAAATATTTGGTGGCAGCTGGAACGCCCTGCGATGTGCTGAATAAGGCCAACCTCAGGACAGCTTATGGGGTTCGAAGCATCTTGGGCGCTGATGAGGATTGTGCGTTGCACGACAGCAGCCAGGCTAGTCAGTTTGTGCCCTTTTTTGATGCACACCGTTCAGATGCGGCACACAATTAGAGCCAATTAGATACGACCAAAATCGCCGATTGGCCAAAGCCGCAAGATGGCTTGGCCTACAATTTGGTTTGTCAGGATAGGGCCAAATGTGCGGCTGTCTGTGGAGTTGGTGCGATTATCCCCCATAACAAACACCTCATTTTCTCCCACCAAGCAACCCTCCCCCACCATTTCTGGACAAGCCACTGAGAGGTCGCCGGTGGTGATTCTGTTGGAATCGAGGTACGGCTCATGCAGGCGCTGGTTGTTGATGTACACAACCCCTTCTTGCAACTTAATAACCTCACCGGGCAATGCAATAACCCGCTTGATGAGGTCATCAGATTGCATTCCGCTAACACCGCTGGGGCGCCCAAACACAATCAGATCCCCTCTGTCCAAGCTATTGCCAGCCTTTTGTACCAATACCCTGTCTCCGTTTTGTAAGGTGGGTTCCATAGACGTAAAACGAATGTAGTAAGCCTGAAACAAAACAGATCGTAAAAGCAGTGCCAAAGCTAGAGCCGCAGCGAGCATTGTTACCCATCCCAGAGCGACCCTTGTAGCAGATTTGGGAGGGTCTGTTTCAGCTATTGTAGTTTCAGCCACTGTATCTGTAGACAAAAGTTCCTCTGATGGTATGGGAGCCGTTACATCTGTGCGGGTTTGACTGTCGCTTCGGGTGTAGCTTTGGTCTGTGTGCTGATCTGTGTCTTGCGGGTTGCTCATGGGAGGTTACAAGTACCTACTTAGCACTCGTGTAGCAGCGCTTTGGGCGATCTGTATTTGCAAAGGTGGTTCCACGCTGTGAAGCTCAGCCTGTGCGCCCAACTGCAAGAGCAGCCTCTCTAGACGGCTTGTTTCGCTAATTCGCATGGTGATAGCAATTTTGTTATTGGGCAGCGTTTCGCGGTGTTCAATTGGATATTTTTCTAGCACCCAAGATGCTTGCGGAGCTAAGTGAATCACCGCCCGTGGGTCTTCTAAGCGCGGCTGAAATGCTGACGGAGGGTTAGTTTGTGTAAGAGGTGCAAACCGCTCGTCTAGCACTTGAACTGCCCTAATTCGATCAATCAAGAACACCCTAATTCCTTCAGCCGTTTCGCAGTAGGCACTAACGTAGAGGTTGCCTCGTTCTGAGAATATTTGCTGTGGTTGTATGATGCGCTCGGTAATTTGACCGCGGCCAAAACTGTAGTAGGTAATCTGTGTCTTTTTGTGCTGCTGTATCGCTAGCCGAAGAGGCTGTAGCCACTCTGGTGGTGCATCTCCCAAGTTGATCTCTAAATCTTCGTTAGGGCTTATGTCTAAACCAGCAGCGAGTTTTTTTAGCCCCCTGCTGAGAGGACCATCGGTGTCGGATTCCATCAGCAGGGCTTTAGCTGCACCTATCAAACTTAGGGCTTGTGCTGAGGTGAGGCGCAGGGGTCTAGAGAAGTAGTCAGCGTTGGTGATGGCAACCTGGTCTTCATCTGCATCGGTGAGGCACTCCTCTGTGTCTAAGCCGATTACGTTAATAAGTTGATCTGGAGTAAATGGGTAGAGCCCCACAACGAACAACACTTTGGTGAGGTCTTCGCGCAGTTCGTCTTGCGGGTAGTCAAACCTTTGGGAGATTTCGCCGATCTCCGCGGCACCTTGCGACATCACCCACGGTACCAACTCCAGCATCCTTCCCAAACGGTCGCGTGCGCTTAATCTGCTCATTTTGCAATCTCTTGAAGCCACCACACCATATCGTCGCGTAACTCTTTGGGCCTCAGGATTTCGGCTTGGTCTAAGAACTCAAGCACCACCGAGCGAAAGGCAACAGGGTTTCTAACCGGCACCTCAAAAATAACCGATCCGTCGTGGTTGTAGGCATCTGGGGTTTGACCGAGGCGGCGACTAGCTGTTGGAGCGTGTGTGGAGGTTACCCAAAGGTGCGCGGTGACCTCTGGTTGATCGCCCAATTTCCACGGCTGAATTGGTGACCAACCCGGTATGTCGGCGGTCAGTTCAAAACCTCCCGGATAGCCCAACTCCACCTTGGGGGTTGCTTTTGTGGCCGCTTGGTTTTGCGATGGTTCTTCTATACGGTCTACCCGAAAAGTACGTTTGTCTCTGCGGGTATGGTCGTAGCCCATCAAGTACCAATGTCCTTGCTCAAATGCCAGTGTCCACGGCTCTACCGAGCGGAGTTGACCGGAATAGTTAAATCTCAAAACGCGCTGTTCGGTGACGGCTCTGAAAAGCTCGGCCAAGCAAGGGTCTATAGGCACAGTAGCTAGTTCTGTGGGGGTGGCCTCACCTACTTGACCCCCTAGTTTCCAAAGGGCTTCAGCACCTGATATCCCATGAAAGCGCACTGCTGTACAAGCTTGATGTAAGGCAGCTAGCTCATCAGATTCAAAGTCCATCTCTGGTAGGGCGTAATCTTGCTTGCGAATAAGATAGCCCCAAGTGTCTTTTTCTAGTTCGTTTATCTTGCCCGAAATCACCGGTATGCCCAACGCCTTAAGCTCGTTCATATCTCGATGAAAGGCTCGTCGCGCCGAGGCGAAATCAGCCGGGTAGCCAGCACTATATTTGTTCTTGGTTATGCCCACTTGAGTTTGCAGTTCGGCAATGGACAAAAAACGCGGTGAGTTGATAAGTGCGGCAATCAGACGTAACAGGCGCTCTAAGCGGAACTGCTCTGGTTTGAGTTGAGATTCGCTTGCCATCTAAGCACCCTTAATTCAAAGGGCTTCTATGAGCTTGTCCACCCGTTCATCGTAAGCCTTGAATGGGTCTTTGCATAGAACGGTGCGTTGGGCTTGATCGTTAACTTTTAGATGTACCCAATCTACGGTGAAGTTACGCTTTTGCTCTTTTGCTCTTTTGATGAACTCTCCCCGAAGTCGTGCTCGTGTGGTTGCAGGAGGATGTTCTACTGCGTGGGTGATATCGGCATCTATGCACATGCGTTCTACAATGCCGCGGTTTTGCATGAGGTAGTACAAGCTCCGTGAGCGGTTTACATCATGATATTGCAGGTCTACTAGGGCAACTCGGGCATCGTTCCATGTGAGATTGTGGCGTGCCTTGTAAGCCTCCAATAGTTGGTACTTCATAACCCAATCGCATTCTGCCACCAACTCCAGCGGGTCTTTGGCAATCTGGGTTAGGCAGTGTTCCCACATTTGTAGGGCTTGTTTTTCTTGAACGTCTAGCTCACGGTTTTCTGCATACTTCAGGGCCCTGTTGAGGTATTCGGCTTGTATGTCCCAAGCACTTGCCTCACGCCCACTAGCTAAGCGGATACGCTTTTTGCATGAAGGGTCGTGGCTGATCTCGCGGATAGCTCTAATAGGGTTGTCTAAGGTCATATCTCGTAGAGCCACCGAAGGATCTTCTAACATTCGCAAAATAATGGCAGTAGCCCCCACTTTTAAGAAAGTGGCGTACTCGTTCATGTTCGAGTCGCCCACTATTACATGAAGTCGACGGTAGCGGTCGGCATCTGCGTGAGGCTCATCTCTGGTGTTGATAATGGGGCGAGATCTAGTTGTGGCGCTAGATAGCGCTTCCCAGATGTGTTCGGCTCGTTGGCTGAGACAATAGGTGGCACCGCGGTTGGTTTGCAGAACTTTGCCAGCTCCGGCATATATCTGGCGACTCACCAAAAATGGAATCAATACCGAGCTGTACTCAGGTGTTGTTTCACGCCTTATTGTGAGGTAATTTTCGTGGCACCCGTAGCTGTTGCCTGCGGAGTCTGTGTTGTTTTTGTAGAGGTAGACATCGCCTGAGATGCCTTCTTCGTGCAAGCGACGCTCTGCACCTGCAACTAGGTCTTCCAATATGCGTTCACCTGCTTTGTCGTGCGCTACTAGGTCGTACACAGAATCGCATTCGGGGGTGGCGTACTCGGGATGCGATCCAACATCTAAGTAAAGCCGCGCCCCGTTGACCAAGAAAACGTTGCTGCTACGACCCCAATGCACCACGCGCCTAAACAAGTAGCGAGCAACCTCATCTGGGGTTAGTCGACGATGTCCACGCAGAGCGCAGGTGACACCGTATTCGTTTTCAATGCCAAATATGCGTTTGTCCACCCTTAGCGCTCCAGATGCTCTGCAAGCGCTTGGCCTTCAATTCTTTGAAAGGCTCGTCCGCTTTTTCCTCGAGCTAGCAGTGCTACCTCTAATTCGTCTGCTCCCAACACAGCGTTGTTGGGAGCAGTGAGGTCTTCGGTGTTGTGCGTTGCATCGCTGCTAGATAGCGCTTGAGCGGCGGCCCCGATGGCCTCGGGCAACTGCCAAGTGGGCTCATAGCTCTCTTGTAGTTTGTCGGCTATCACCTCGCAAGAGCCTCCCAATACGGTTATACCCGACTCATCGTTGACGGTTCCATCGTAGAGAATGTGGAACATCTGATCTGTGTTATGGGTTGGGCCTACCTCGGTTACCAGTATTTCTACCTCCAAGGGCTTCATCTCGTGTGTGAAGGTTTGGCCCAAAAGTTGGGCGTACTGGTTAGCTAAACTGCGTGCATCCACATCTTGGCGGCTGAAGGTGTAGCCCTTCATGTCGGCGTGACGTATGCCCGCAATACGCAGCTGATCAAATTCGTTGTAGCGGCCTACCCCTGCAAAAGCTACCCTGTCGTATATCTCGCTCACCTTGCGGAGCGTGCGAGAGCGGTTCTCAGCACAGATCAAGATGCCTTCTTGAATGCTCACAGCTGCTAGTGCCCGCCCTCGGGAGATGCCTTTGCGGGCAAAGTCGGCGCGGTCTTTCATCATCTGTTCAGGAGCTACATAAAATGGCATGGTCATATTTGTGGGCTCCTTAGCTGTTGTCCATGCTAGCTAGCAGATCGCGGAAGCGCCGTTCCACATCTGTATCATCTACCCGCTCAAAACCTTCTGGCCCGACAACGGCCACCACAGGGAAAATACCCCGTACCAAGTCGGGGCCGCCGGTAGCGGTATCTTCCTCAGCAGTGCGATAAAGCGCTGATACTGCCAGATCAATCATCTCATCGGGGGTGGCATCGGGGCGATAACCCAGCTTGATGACGGTACCGGCGTGCAAGCTGCCCGAGCCCATTGCCGCGTGCTCGCGTTCTTCATAGCGGCCTCCAGTAACATCGTATTGAAACAGCCTGCCCACCTCGCTAGCGGTGTCGTAACCGGCAAACAAAGGTACTACCGCGAAGCCTTGAAGCGCCGCTGGCAGGTTGTTACGCACCATGATGGATAGCTGGTTGGCTTGGCCTTCTAGGCTGAGGGGTCTGCATTCAACCTTTTCATAATGCTCAAGCTGCAATTGAAAGAGCCGCACCATCTCCATAGCAGGCCCGGCGGCTCCAGCGATTGCAATACCGCTGTGGCGGTCGGCGGGGAATACCTTTTCTATGGAGCTATGGCTGATGAGATGCCCGGCGGTGGCTCGTCTATCCCCAGCCATCACCACACCGTTGGCGCAACGAATGGCTACCACCGTGGTGGCGTGGGTGATGGACAGGTCGTTGGTTGCAGAATCTGGTAGTGGGGGTGCTAGGCCAGCAGCTTGCAAGAGGGCTACAAAGTTGGGGCCCGGGTCGTCTTGTGCTGCAAAAGTGGGCAACCTCACTGGCCACCCTTTTGGATATAGGACTTTACAAAGTCTTCAGCGTTTGACTCCAGCACCTCGTCGATCTCGTCTAGCAACTCATCAAGGTTGGCTTTGAGATCAACGCTGCTGGTGGTTGCAACTGAGGCTTGGGTTGCCTCCGCAGGATTCTGTGCGGGTTTGGACTTTTTGATCTGGTTGCGTTGGCTCATCTAAGGTTCCCTCGCAGTGGACGGCTTGTTGGTGTTTGTAGCACCATAGCGCGCTAAGGCTATCGGGTTAGGTTGGTTAGCCTATATTGGCTAAGCGTTGCAGCAACTCAGATGCCGATTCGCATTCCTGCAACAAACCCTCTACTAGAGCAGCGGTGCCTTTGGTTGGTTCATATAGAGGCACCCGCCGCACACGACCCTCCCCTAAGTCAAATACCAAAGAATCCCAGTTTGCCGACACGATGTTGTCAGCCCAGCGTCTGAGGCACTCACCTCTAAAATAGGCCCTAGTGTCTCTAGGCGGGTTAGCGATGGCTGCTTGGGCACTGCGTGGAGATACCAGAGTTTGTAAGCCAGCACGGGCTGCAACCGATTTATTGGGCCGAAGATCATGGTATTGGATGTCTAACGCTCGTAATCGGCTATCGTCTAAGCTGAGCCCGTGTCGGTCAGCTAGACCTTGCAGAAGTCTCAACTTAGCCACCCAATCTAGCTGATCTGCGAGTGAGGTTGGGTTGGTTTCCAGCAAGGTTAGAACTTGCTCCCAGCGATCAATTACGTGGGTGGTCACAACCTCGCCACCTACGTTTTCCAGCCCGTGCGTGTTGGCGTATTTGCGGGCCTGATCCAAAAAATCCCATTGGATTTCTAAGGCAGTGGCGGTGGTACCGTCGAACATCTCCAACGGCTTGGTCAAGCTAAGGTCGTAGGAAACTTGCCGCATGGCTTGTACTGGTGCTGCGAAACGGTGTTGTTTTGGCAGCACCTCATCTTCCACCATGGCCAAAACAATGGCCGTGCTGCCTACCTTCAAGAAGGTGGCCACCTCCGACATGTTGGCATCGCCGGTAATCACATGCAGGCGCCGATAGGCGCGCATATCTGCGTGGGGTTCGTCGCGGGTGTTGATGATGGGCCTGCGCAAGGTGGTTTCCAACCCCACCTCTTCTTCAAAAAAATCTGCTCTTTGGGTGATTTGAAACGGCACGTCTGCGGCACTCAGCCCGGATGCCTCCACCCCCACCTTGCCCGACCCCGTAAAGATCTGCCGTGTGACAAGGTGCGCTGTGGCATGCACCACTATGTCGGAAAACGGGGTATTGCGCGACATCAGGTAGTTTTCGTGGCAACCGTAGCTATGGCCTTTACCATCGGAGTTGTTTTTGTAGACGATTAACTCCTCGTGTGGGGCCAATATGTCTGCGGCGGCGGCCATAGAGCGAATCATGATCTGTTCGGCGGCCTTGTCGTAGAGCACCACATCTAAAGCATTGCTGCACTCTGGTGTGGAGAGTTCGGGATGGGCGTGATCTACGTAGTAGCGAGACCCGTTTGTCAAAACGGAATTAACCAAGTGTGGCTCCACCCGAGGTGCCATAGAATGTGCCACACATACCCCGCGCACGTCGTTGCCGGGCATTTCGTCTTCAAAATCCCAGCTAACGCCGGGCACAGGGCCCTCGTTTCCCGAGCGTATTGCGGTAGCAATATAGGCATTGATCAACAGCGATGCGGCCAGCGCATGGTCGGGGCACTCCACACCGGTGTGGACGATGCCGTACTCTGTTTCAATCCCGCAGATCTTGGGTACCACCATCGTTGGCACGCTAGCTTACCGAACAGGCCACATTAGGGTTACCCCAACAGGATTGTTGTTGCGTGGTGTTGACTAGAGATCGACTAGAGATCGCTTAGAGATACTGGCCTGGGCTAATTCCTTCAATGGAGCGACCACCCTCGCTGGCCTCCTCGGTAGCTAACAGCGTGCGGACAAACACGATGCGCTCACCTTTTTTGCCTGAGATTTTGGCCCAATCATCGGGGTTGGTGGTGTTGGGCAGGTCTTCATGTTCGCGGTACTCCTGATGCACGGAGTTCAACAGATCGCTTAGCTGAATGCCCTGGATGCCGCCTTGGAGTGAGCGCTTGATGGCCAGAGTTTTGGCCCTGCGTACGATGTTCTCAATCATGGCACCAGAGGTGAAGTCTTTAAAGTACATCACCTCACGATCGCCGTTTTGGTAGGTCACCTCCAAGAACTCGTTGCGCTCTTGTTCTAGGAACATCTCTTGTGTGGTTTGTTCGATCATGGCGCGGATGGCTTTGTCGGGGTCACCGCCGCCGAGGGTCTCCACCATCTCAGTAGCTATGGGCAAGCTGGCCGTGAGGTACCGGGAGAAGATGGTTTGGGTGGCTTCGCTGTCGGGACGCTCAATTTTTATCTTCACATCTAGACGCCCCGGCCGCAAGATTGCTGGGTCAATCAGGTCTTCGCGGTTAGAGGCCCCAATCACGATTACGTTGCGCAAGGTCTCCACGCCGTCAATCTCAGCTAGCAACTGTGGCACCACGGTGGATTCCATGTCGGAGCTTATACCGGTGCCGCGGGTGCGAAACAGCGACTCCATCTCGTCGAAGAACACGATTACAGGCCAGCCCTCGGCGGACTTTTCTCTAGCCCGCTGAAACACCATGCGTATTTGTCTCTCGGTCTCCCCCACGTACTTGTTTAACAGCTCGGGGCCTTTGATGTTAAAAAAATAAGAGCGAGCTTCTTTGTTGGGGTTCATGTCGGCCACTTTTTGGGCCAGCGAATTGGCAACTGCTTTGGCGATGAGGGTTTTACCGCATCCCGGCGGGCCGTATAGCAAGATCCCCTTAGGTGCGGGCAAGCGGTACTGTGCAAACAAATCTGGATGCATAAAGGGCAACTCCACCGCATCGGTAATCTGCTCAATCTGGGTGTCGAGGCCACCAACATCTGCGTAGGTGACATCGGGCACCTCTTCTAGCACCAAGTCCTGCACCTCGGCCTGAGGTAAGCGCTCTAGGAGCATGCCAGAATGAGTATCCATGAGGGCTATGTCGCCGCTGCGCGGGGGTTGTAGAAGCAAACCGTTGGCAAGCTCTACCACCCGCTCTTCATCAGCGCGACCCGTAACGATGGCCCGCGTGCCATCGGCGAGCATCTCTTTGATGGTGACAACTTCGCCGGTGCCATCTGTTGTGCAGCTAAGCACCACGTTGAGGGAGTCGTTCAGCACCACCTCTTGACCGCGGGAGAGCTTGTCAGCAGATATTTCGGGATGCAGCGCAACGCGTATCTTGCGACCGTTGGAAAACACATCCACCGTTCCATCTGAGTTGCTTGCTAAGTAGGTTCCATAAGCTGAAGGGGGCTGGGTGAGCTTGTCTACCTCTTCGCGCAGGTTAGCCACCTGGGTACGGGCTTGTTGCAATGTGTAGGTAAGCTTTTCGTTTTGCGCTACAGCTTGAGATAGCTGGCTTTTGACATCTAGCAGCCGTTCTTCTAGGGAGCGTATCTGCTTGGGGCTATCAGCGAGGCGCAGCCGGAGCGAGGTTATTTCGTCTTGCAGTGCGGCCATCTGCGCGCTGATCTGCTCTGGGGTTTGTTTAGGCTCGTGTGCTGCGGGTTCTTTTGAGTTTGGCATTCAACGCGACTTTACACGGCTTGGATGGTCTGGGGTGGCAATGTTCGGTAGCTGTTGTGTGGGTTGTTGTGTGGGGTTCTGGATTTGAATGGTTATGCTCATAGTGTCTGTGTTGTCTAAACTATCTACATACAGTACTAAACTATCCACATACAGTAACTGTGTACTAGCTAGCTGTCTTTTAGCTATCTTTGGTTTCTGAATAAGTCTCAAAATGTCTAAGACCACGAAAGGGTACTACCTCTGATGCAAATGAAGGTATGGATCGATCAGGATCTATGTACAGGAGATGGACTCTGCGAAGAGATCGCTCCAGATGTTTTTACACTACTAGACGATGGTCTGGCCTACGTAAAAGAGGGAGACAAGGTTTTCAGCGAGCCCGGCGGGGTTGAAGGGCTTGCCATAGTGCCAGAAGGCCAAGAAGAGGCCACCATTGAATCAGCCGAAGAGTGTCCCGGAGAGTGCATCTTCATTGAGGTCTGAAGTTTGCAGAAACTAGATCGCAGGTAACCTGCGATCTAAGCATCGGCACTCAAGCGGCGCACCGTGGTGATGAACCCCGTGTGGCCTATCATGCGGTGTTCTGGGCGTACTGCTTCTTTATCTATGTGCCAGTTTCTGTGAAGTATCTCGGTGGTTTGAGCCTGACCCCAAGTTTTGCTGCTGCATGCTTCGCGTAGGTGTTTGGCTTGCATGATGCTAGGCGTATAGGCCGCTAGCATCCCTCCAGACCGCAGGGCGCTAACTGCATGGGGAACCACATGCCACGGCTCTGCTAAGTCCAAGATGATGCGGTCTAGGCAGTCTGCTTGGATGCCTTCGTAACAATCTCGCACCTGCACTTCATAGTGTTGTTCGGCTTGAGTGCCCATGAAGTCCGTTACGTTTTGGCGGGCTTGTGCGGCAAAATCTTCACGAATCTCATAGCCCACAACCTCGGCTCCGGCCCTGAGCAAGCAAAGCGACAGCCCCCCCGAGCCCACACCAGATTCCAACACCTTGGCTCCGGGGTAGATGTCGGCCAACATTAAGATTGCTGCGCTGTCTTTGGGATATATCACCTGCGCGCCGCGCCGCATTTTGAGCGCATAATCTTGCAGGGTAGGCCGCCAAACCGTGAGTTCTGCATTGCGGGTGGTACGCATTTGGGTGCCCTCGTTAGCGCCAATCAAGCTGTCGTGGGACACAGAGCCAGCATGGGTATGAAACAACTTGCCCGGCACAAGCCTTACCAGATACTGCCTACCTTTGCGGTCGCTCAGCAGCACCAAATCTCCAGCTTGGAAGGCTTGGTCTCCAGCTTGGAAGGCTTGGCTCACTCGGGCGTGTCAGATAGATGCGAGACAACCAAGCTCTGCCCGGGTCTTATTTCTTCGGTAAGGGCAGGCCGCAATCTCTTGGTGCTGCTAGCCCGCCCGATGATGCGAACGGCCCACGCCAGCCCGCCTACAACCAACCACGCGCGACTTCCACCTCGTAGCCCCCTAGTAGCGCCTTGGCGTCTCAGGTAGCCCAGAGGGTCAAACATGATCTGTCTTTAGCGCTCATACTCGGCGTACTTCTACCACAGTGCGACCTGCTCGGCCCTTTCGTTTGCCCAGCCAAAATGCCAACACGATAAGCGTCACCCCCAGAGCGGCGCTGCCCCCCAATATCGGAGCTTTGGCATTTGCAGCTGAACCCTGCACATTGTGGGTTAGCTCGGCAAACTTATCGCGAATGTCATCTCGTGTAATCGGCTCTTGTGGGTTGTCCATTAGTGCTCTTCCTCAGTATTTCGGCCTCTTTGTGAGAGCTTGGAGCGTCCTAAGAACAATACCGCTAAGGCCACCGCTAATCCCACCATGACTGCAACATAGGCCAGCGGGCTCATGTTGTTATCAAACACACCTGAGGCTTCAGTTTGCAACAAGCGCAACCCTGCTAGAGATAAAAAGATAAGCCCGATTCCCAAGCTCAATGCCCCTAAAATGCCATATTTTAGGGTTTTACCTAATGTTAAAAGGGGTGCGACTATCTCTTGGCGGGCATAAGACTTGATCAGGTTCTTGAGTTCTTCGGCCACGTCTTTAGCCTACCGCTTGAGGGTTGCGATTTGGTTAACTGATACGCACAGGCAACACGAAGATGTCGTCCACGCTGGGTTTAGCTTCAAGTTCTGCTAGGTAAGCAACGATGCGTGCTTGCAAGCGTTCTAGGGCCGAGTTGTTGGGCGCATTGGGCTCGTTGGCCATGAACACAAAGGTAAGCTCTTGGCCGAGCCCAATATCGATGTAGCCCAGCAGCGCCGTTGCGTCGGTTCCTTGAGCAGCTAACCCGAGGATGCGGCCAGAGCTTGCGGGGTCGGTAACCCTGGGAGTGCTTGTGGCAGCTATGCTGTCCAGTCTGGTTTGCAAAGGCCCTGGTTCGCCAGCATCGGCTAGCACGTTTTCAAAAAGTGGGCGAAGCTTGTCGTTTTCCAACAACGCACCAAACAGTGTACATGTTGTTTGGTTAGCGGGGTCCAGGCCTGAGCCGTCAAAATCCAGCATTTGCATCTCGCTGAGGTTGATGCCTAACTCCGCTAGGGTGCTTGCAACGCCTTCTAGCCCCGCCCGGGTGGTGCCTTGGCCTGTGGTGTGCTTGCCAATTTCCTTAAGGAGCATCTCGGCGATCTCAACATCGTTGTTTTGCAACATTTGCGTGGCGTACTCACCTAGAGCGGGAGATTCAATGGCACCTAGCATGAACACCTCTGTCTCGTTTGGAAGGGCTTCAGAACGAGGGCTGCGTCGGATTATTACGTCGCGTGCTTCCAACATGTCGTCAAAGAGAGCAGCTGCATAAAACGGCGGGTCTTCAGCTGCAACAAAACCAAGGTCGTCTTCTAGTTGTTGGCCTGTTTGTTCTTGTTGAGAGCCAGCTTGGTTCTCGCTGGCATTAGGGAACCGCACCCAGCCGTCATCAAATTGCAGCCCCAAAAGCGTTCCAACCTGTTGTTCTGCAGCCAAGCCTTCAGGCCAGGTAGGCACATGGCGAAGCTCGTCAAAGTATGAAGCATCTCCCACCACGGCACCGGTTACAAGAGTCAAGCCATCGTCTACCAACTGTTGGGCTAGATTGTCTATAGGGGTGTACACGCCAGCAGATGCATATTGCAGCGTCTCAATGTACGCCGCAGTAAATAGCATGGGATCGCCTCCACCAATCAGGTAGATGTCGCCGTTTATCACGCCGTTTTCTGGTTCCACTAGCGAAGCCACAGATGTGGTGAATGTGTGATCGGGGCCAAGCTCCACCAAAGCCACAGCTAGTGTTGCCAACATGAGTGCTCCTGAAGGCCTCAAGAGCAGGTTGGAGCCGCTTTGGTAAACGGTGCCAGCTCTTTCGGTTACGGTTACGCTCAAGCAGGCAGTGTCTGGGGCCTCAGACATTAGGTTCTCCAAAGTGTTGGTGAACTCAGGTGTGATCAAAGAAGGGGCCACCAAGTTGGTGAGACGACGCGTGGATATCAGCGGGGTTTGCACACCCGCAGGACGCGTATCGTCTGTGGCTATTGTGCCGAGGTCGCTGTGGATTTGACTGCTCCAATGGTGAGCAATCACCAAAGCACCAACAGCTATCGCCAACAGCACTACAGGCACCACAATTTTCCGCATGACAGTTCAGCTTAGATGCCGCTTGCGCCAATCGGCGTACCACCATAAATGGTTTAGGGCACGGATCGCTCGATCAGCAGAGGCAAAGCAATAGCCGCCTTGTTCTGCCAAGGTGGCTGGGCCTGGGTTTTGTGGCTGGGTTACGCCCAACTCGGTTGCTGCCAATATGGGTTTGCCAACCCTGTTGGAGGCTTCAGTTACAGCTGCGGCAAAGCGGCTGTCTTGGCGTTCGTGGTATTGGCAGATGCGGTCTAGTTCTGCTTCGCCATAAAAGGGGCTAGAGCGTAGGTGTGCTGCTGTATTGGATTGGATGCCCATACCTAAGTACAGCACCGCATCTACATCCGGGTGATCTGCGAGCAACCCAATGACCTCAACAATCGTGTCACGGCCTTCTCCACCAGCTAGATCGATGGGGTTATGACGACTCCAACGCGGGGGTACTAGCTTGTCAATAGCAGCTTTTAGATCGGCTGGCAGGTGGATCAACTCTAGCTTGGATTTAGACACTGCATCGGCGCTGATCACGCCCCAACCGCCCGCGCTAGACAAAACCACCGTGCGTGGCCCCGCAGGTAACGGACAAGTGGCAAAGGCAGCCACCGCGTCAAATGCCTCTTCAATGGTATGACAGCGCACAGCACCGCATTGGCGGGCCATGCCATCAAACACTCGGTCATCTGTGGCTAACGCGCCAGTATGACTAGCTGCTGCTTGGGCACCTCGGGTAGTGGTACCACCTTTCACCAACACAACTGGCTTGTTTTGGGCAGCTTGGTGGATGGCAGCGGCAAAGCGCCGTCCGTCTCCCACGCCTTCTACATAAGCTGCCATGGCTTTGGTGTGCTGATCTTGTGCAAACCACCTCAGGTAATCTGTTACCTGAGCCATTGCAGCGTTGCCTGCGCTTATTGCGCGGCTAATGCCAACTCCGCTGTGGCTGGCGTGGTTCAAGAACGCCGAAACCAAATTACCCGACTGACTGGCCACTGCTATGTGCCCGGCCGGTGGTATGGGTGCCACGATCTGTGCGGCCAGCTTTGCTGGAGTGGAGATTATGCCTTGTCCGTTGGGCCCGGCTAGCACCATGCCCAAAGACTCGGCTAGCTCCACAAGCTCTTTTTGTAGTTCTACTCCTTGTGGACCTGCTTCGCCAAACCCCCCTGAGGCCACAAACGCCGCGCCGATACCTCGATCAGCGGCAGCTCGCAAGATGTCTGCACAGGTGTGTGGAGGGGTGCAGATGAATATGAGGTCGGCTGCTCCATGCGGAACCTCTGTTACCGATGCCAGAGTTTGGATGCCCAAGATGGTGGGGCGTTCGGGGTTGGTAGCAAACACTGCCCCACCGAACTGTCCGGCTAGCACATTGTGAAGGGCCACAAAGCCAAACTTGCCCGGATGGGTAGAGGCACCTGCAATAACAATGCCGCGTGGATTAAACAAAAGGTCAAGCTGTGATAGCTCTAGTGGTGCAGCTGTTGTGGGGTTTTCGGTCATGGGTTCTCAGGGGGCTGTGTTCATGAGTTGGTTGTTACCACCAGAGCGTCTACTGCTACCGGCTGACCTTGGCAAATGATTAGTGGGTTGACATCTATTTCTTCAATCCCGTCTGTAGCAGCGGCTGAAGCTATGGCCAACAAAGCGTTTACTAAGCTATGTTGGTCTACTGCTGCTTCTCCTCTGAACTCAGTCAACAAAGGCTCAGCATCTAGATCGTGGATCATGTCTTGACAATCTTGGTGGGTTACCGGCAAGAGCCGGAACACGGCGTTAGCCGTTGCTTCGGCCAGCACTCCCCCTAGACCTAACATGAGAACTGCTCCAAATTGTGCGGTGCGTGCAACGCCAATGATGAACTCGCGGTGGCCTGTGACCATCTGCGATACCAACAAAGCAACCTCGCCGTCTTCGGCAGTTATGGTTGCCAAAAGCTCCTGCGCGGCTCGTTTGACGCTAGCGGGATCATCTAAACCCAGCTTTACCAAGCCTCTTTCGCTTTTGTGAGCTAGGGCTTGGCCACAGAGTTTGAGAGCTACAGGGCCAGCTAACTGCAGAGCTGCCTCGGCAGCAGCATCTGCCGACGCAACCAGAAGATCGTTGCTTATCTGCACACCATGGCTTGCTAGCAGTTGCTTGGAGTCGAACTCAGATAAAACCCCCATTGCTGTCAAGCTACCCGAAATTTGCTGTACGACCTCATATAACCCTTCTGAATGTAACCCTTCTGAATGTTCTAAGGTCTCAACCCCGTGGAAATCGGAATAGCCATAGCAGTCGGGTTGGGTCTCACCCAGCTAGCCAACTTGGCCACTACCGTCTACCTTCATCGCGACCTAGCCCACCGAGCTGTCAAGTTACACCCGGTGCTGCGTAGTTGCTTTAAGGTTTTCTTGTGGCTCTCTACGGGGATCAATGCTCGCCAGTGGGCAGCAGTTCATCGTAAACACCACGCATTTACAGATACAGACGAGGATCCGCACTCACCAGCTCGCTTGGGCTGGGTTCGGGTTCAACTTACCAACGCAGGTCTGTACAGACGCTCAGCGCGCGACCCCCTAACCACCGGGCGATATGCCAAGGATATTCCAGTTACATGGCCCGACCGCATCTTGTTGAATCGCGGCACCATTGGGCTAGTTCTGGGCATCGCTGTGTTGGTGTTTTGGTTGGGCTGGCTAGGTGGAGGGATTGCCGCTGTTGTCCACACCGTTGGATACATTGGGCTGGGCGGTTCGGTGAACAGCGTAGCCCATACCTTCGGCAGACGTCCCTTTGACAACAGCGCCACGAACGTCACTTGGTTAGCTTGGCTAACCTGTGGAGAGGGCTATCACAACAACCACCACGCGGCACCTACCTCGGCTCGTTTTGGACGGCGCTGGTACAACTTTGATTTGGGATGGTGGTTCATCAGCGTCTCTCAGTTTTTGGGCTTGGCGCAGGTACGTCATTCAGGCGTGGACGCTCTGCTAGACAAACGAAGCACCCACCAAGATGCCCACACGGATATGGAGCAGGTGGTTTAGCAGCCCTTTGGCGGGTTGTGGTTTTTGTTGCTTAGTGGAAACTTCAACCAAATTGCTCCTCCTGTGTCTAATGTGGGAGTAGCGTTCAACAGGTGAGCAGTTATGGGGCAGCTTTGTCGGAGCATCCCGACACAGCCCGCGCAGTTGGAGAAGCCATTAGCGAAATCCTCGGCGCGGTGGGTGATTCGCCTGATTTGGTGGTTGTGTTCATTACCGGCCACCACCTTCACAAAGCAAGCGAGATTCTGTCTGCTATTCACACAGGCTTAAACCCCAAAGCAACAATCGGGGCATCGGCAGTGTCGGTGCTATGTGGAGCCAAAGAAGTAGAAGACAGCCCAGCCATTGCTCTGTGGGCGGCAAAAGATTGTCCGGTGCGTTCCGTGCGCTTAACCGCAGCCAAGTCGCCCGAATCTTCTCAAGACTGGCGCATCTGCGGTTTAGAAGATGATGCACAGGGAACGTTGCTGTTGCTGAGCGACCCGTTTAGCTTTCCTAGCAACGCTTTATGGAAACAACACCCCCGGCTAACTGTGGTTGGCGGTATGGCTTCGGCTGTGGGACACATCCGCAGCAACCGCTTGATCTTGAACAGATCGGTTTATGACGATGGTGCAGTTGCAGTGCTCACAGACCCTAGCGTGCGGATAGAAAGCGTGGTTTCGCAAGGTTGCCGTCCTATAGGTATGCCCTTTACGATTACCAAATCGCATGGCAACTTGATCTTGGAGATGGGCGGACGATCTGCTGTACAGCGCTTGCGGGAAACTCTGGCTGGCTTGGATGAAGCCGACCGTGTGCTAGTAGGTAAGGGGTTGCACATGGGTATTGTGATTGATGAGCACAAGTCGGAGTTTGAGCGGGGAGATTTTTTGATTCGTTCCTTGTTGGGTGCAGACGAACAAGCTGGCGTGTTGGCTGTGGGCGAGACGGTGGAGGTAGGAACCACCGTGCAGTTTCAGGTGCGCGATGCTGCTTCGGCCGATGCAGACCTCAGGGGTTTGATGGCTGATGTTCAAGCAAACGCAGCGTTGGTGTTCACCTGCAATGGTCGGGGAACCCACCTGTTTTCAGAGCCGCATCACGATGCTCAGGTAGTAAAGCAAGCGCTGGGAGATGCCAACGTTGCAGGTATGTTTTGTGCAGGCGAAATTGGCCCCATTGCTGGTAAAAACTTTCTGCATGGATTCACAGCATCGGTGGTGCTTTTCCCATGAGCGCTCAGGCTGACACTCAACAACCCAACTTCACTGCTTTTCCAGCTGAATTGGAGAACCTAGCAATCAACGTGATCCGTGGTTTGGCTATGGATGCACCCCATCAGGCCCGTTCAGGGCACCAAGGCACCGCTATGGCCTTAGCGCCGCTAGCTCATGTGCTGTGGACACGAATCTTGCGCTACGACGCTGCTGATCCCACTTGGGCTGACCGCGACCGCTTTGTGCTGAGCGCCGGGCACGCATCTATTTTGTTGTACGCAATGCTGTGCTTGACCGGTCAGGGTTTGAGCCTGGGTGACCTACGGGAGTTTCGCCAGTGGGACAGCCGCACCCCAGGCCACCCTGAAGCAGGCCATACACCCGGTGTAGAGGTAACCACCGGTCCGCTTGGCCAAGGCATAGCTAACGCTGTGGGCATGGCCATTGCCGAGCGCTGGCTGCGGAATCGCTTTGGACAAGACGTTTGCAACCATCGCACATTCGTTGTGTGCAGTGATGGCGACCTCAGCGAGGGCCTCAGCCACGAAGCTGCTTCTTTGGCTGGGCATCAGTGCTTGGGCCGCTTGATCTGCGTTTACGACGACAACCGTATAACCATTGACGGTAAAAGCGATTTGGCCTTATCAGATGATGCCGCGCAGCGCTTTGGTGCTTACGGTTGGCATGTGCTTGATCTAGGCGATCAGGCCAACGATCTTGGTGTCATTGAAGCTGGTCTGCGGGCAGCTATGGCCAACGAACAAGCTCCCTCGTTGGTGATCTTGCGTAGCCATGTGGGTTATCCGTCTCCGAACCTTACCGACAGCCCACAAGCCCATGGTTACGCCTTGTTGGAAGATGAGATTGCTGCCACCAAAAAGGTGATGGGGCTTTTGGACACCGAGGCCTTCTTTGTGCCATCTGAGGTAGCTGAGGCTTACCAAGCCTGTGGTGGTCGTGGGGCTGGCGAACGGGCCAGTTGGCTAGAGCGTGTTGATGCTTTAGGCAAAGACAAAGCCCACTATCAGGCTTGCTTGGCTGGCAAAGGGCTGGCTGGTTGGCAGGACAAGCTGCCGCAATGGGAGGCTGGGGAATCCCTGGCAACCCGAAAAGCTAGCTCGGCGTGCCTCAACGCCCTTGCAGAGGTGGTGCCCGGGATAATTGCTGGCGGTGCCGACCTTACCGGCAATACCGGCACCAATCTGGCGCATCAAGAACCTCTCAGCGCTGCTACGCCTGCGGGGCGGCAGTTCTTTTTTGGTGTGCGTGAGCATGCCATGGGAGCGTTGCTAAACGGTGCTGCTTTGCACGGTGGTGTTGTGCCTGTGGGTGGCACCTTTTTGGTGTTTAGCGATTACATGCGCCCTGCGGTGAGGCTTGCTGCACTCTCTGGGGCCCACAGCATTTTTGTTTGGAGCCATGATTCTGTGGGCGTAGGTGAAGACGGCCCCACGCATCAACCCATTGAACAGCTCATGTCGCTAAGGGCCATTCCGGGCTTGCGGGTGTTTCGGCCAGCCGATGCCAATGAGGTGGCTCAAGCTTGGCGGTTAGCCATAGATCTTTCAGGGCCCACTGCGCTGGTGCTTACCCGCCAAAACGTGCCAACTTTGGAGGGCACAGCTAGCCAAAACACCGTTAGCTACGGTGCGTACACGCTGTTGGAGCCATCTCAGACAGATGTGATCTTGGTGGGCACTGGAAGCGAGGTAGCGGTATGTGTGGAAGCTGCTGAGCTTTTGGCAACAGATGGTGTTGGGGCCAAGGTTGTTTCTATGCCCTGCTGGGAGTTGTTTGAGGCACAGCACGATAGCTATCAAAGCTCAGTGTTAGAGCCCAATGTGCCTAAGCTGTCTCTAGAAGCGGGGGTTACGTTGGGCTGGCAGCGTTGGGTAAATCGCGCTGTTGGCATCGACCGCTTTGGCATGTCAGCTCCGGGGGAAATTGTTATGGAAAAGCTGGGCATCAACGCAGCGAACCTAGCCAACCAAGCAGGAGAACTGTTAGCTAGCAGGCAAGGAGCAACTCGTGGGCAATCTGGTTGATTTATATTCTGTGTATGGTCAGAGCCCCTGGCTAGACAACCTGCGCCGCGAATGGTTGCACAACGGTGAGCTTGCCCGCTGGGTGGAGCGCGGCGTGAGAGGTCTCACTTCTAACCCCAGCATCTTTCAGGCTGCCATGACTACGGGTACGGCTTACGAACAGCAGTTTAGCCATCTGCTAAAAGATGGGTTGAGCGTGGCCGAAGCCTACTGGGAGATGGTGTACAGCGATATCAGCGGCGCTCTAGACGCCTTAGCGCCTGTGCATGCCCAAAGCAACGGCGCAGATGGCTATGTGTCGGTAGAGGTAGATCCCAAGCTAGCCCACAACACAGAAGGCACTTTGAGCGCAGCAGTGGCAATCAGTGAGCGGCTGAATCGTCCCAACCTTTTGGTGAAGATCCCAGGAACTGCCGCAGGGTTGTCGGCCATTGAAGCCATGACAGCGCAAGGTCGCAGCGTGAACGTGACCTTATTGTTTTCTTTGGCGCGCTACAGGGAGGTGATCGACGCTTATCTGCGGGGTTTAGAAGCACACCCGGGCGATCTATCTCAAGTAACCGGTGTGGCATCTTTTTTTATTAGCCGCACCGACACCGAAGTTGACCGCCGCCTAGAGGCCCTAAGTACCTCTGAAGCGTTGGCCTTGCGAGGCAAAACTGCGGTTGCACAGGGCCAAGTGGCTTATCAAATCTTTTGCGATCAGTTCTCGGGGCCTCGCTGGGAAGCGTTAGCGGCTCGTGGGGCCAATCCGCAGCGGCCCTTGTGGGCTTCTACCTCCACTAAGAACCCTGCGTACAGGGACACGCTTTATGTGGATGAGCTGATAGGCCCCAACACTGTGAACACCTTGCCTGAAACTACCTTGGAGGCGTTTGCGGATCACGGCAGTTTGTGTCGTACTGTGGATGCAGATCCAAATGAGGCGCAAGCAATTTTAGATAGGGTTAGACGCGCAGGAGTAGACCTAGATGAGGTGTCTGAGCGTTTGGCTGATGAGGGTGTAGCTGCGTTTGTGAAGTCATTTGAAGATTTGTTGGAAAGCCTTAGCACCACCGCAGATCGTCTTTTGACCGGCCCACGATGATGCCAGTATCTGATGTAGGCGCACTCGACCTAGCGGCCAGTCACGCTGGTGTCGGTCACACGAGCGACGGGCACGCTGCTGTCGGGCAAGGTTTGTTGCAACAAGACCATAGCGCTCTTTTGGCCCAAGCACGCGCAGTGCGAAACAGCGCTCACGGCAACCGCATCACCTACTCCCCCAAGGTGTTTGTGCCCCTTACTATGCTGTGTCGCGATAAGTGCGGCTACTGCACGTTTGCACAACCACCGGCTCGTCTGAAAAACCCTTTTTTGAGCGAACAAGAGGTGCTGTCCATTGCATCGGCTGGTGCCGAAGCCGGATGCCGCGAAGTTCTGTTTACTCTGGGAGAAAGACCTGAGCTGCGTTATCGGGTAGCAGCTCGTTGGTTGGCCGAACACGGCTTTGGCTCTACCGTGGAGTATCTAGCGCATGTGTGTCGTGTAGTGCATGAACAAACCGGTCTGTTGGCTCACACTAATGCTGGAGCACTGATGGCTGATGAGCTTGCCTTGCTGCGCCCGGTAGCGGTTTCTCAGGGCATGATGGTAGAAACATTGGCAGAAATCGTCTGCCACAGAGGATCACCAGACAAGACCGCTAAGCGGCGTTTAGACACGCTAGAGGCCGCAGGGCAGCTGTCCATTCCTTTTACTACGGGCATTTTGGTTGGCATTGGTGAAACCAAAGCTGATCGCATAGCGGCCTTAGAGGCCATCGCTGCGTCCCATGATCGTTGGGGGCATATCCAAGAGGTGATAGTGCAGAACTTTCTGCCAAAACCTGGTACTGCCATGGTTGCCTCACCGCCTTGCGATACGGCGGACTACCTAGAAGCCATTGCCCTAGCAAGGCTTATTTTGCCTCCAGAGGTTCACTTGCAAGCCCCGCCTAACTTGTCTGAGGACTTTGGCGCGTTGTTGGATGCAGGGATAGACGACTGGGGCGGGGTTTCGCCGGTGACTGCGGATCATGTGAACCCCGAGCGCCCGTGGCCAGCCATTGCACGTTTGCGGGCAGTCACCGAGGCTAAGGGGTTTACGCTGGCTCCGCGCCTCACCGCTTATCCCGGCTTTGTATGCAACCCAAAGCGTTGGATTGCCGAGCCCATGCAGTTTGGGGTTTTGAACCTCAGCGATGCTGAGGGTTTGGCACGCGACCAAGATGCAGGCTGGTTTGCAGGGGTCGATGTTGAGCCTCCCGATTTGTTGCACCTAGCTCGCACCGATGTTGGGCATCAGCGCCTGTATGCGGGTCACGCAAACGCCAAGAGCCAAGTGGGTGAGGTGTTGGCAGGGGTTCAGTTAGGCCAAGAGGTGGGGTTAACCGAGATCGTAGCCCTGTTTGGGGCTCGTGGCACTGAGGTTGCAGAGGTTGCAGAGGCAGCAGATGAGCTGCGTTGCGAAATAGTCGGCCCCGACGTTACTTGGGTGTCTAACCGCAACATCAACTACACCAACGTTTGTACCTTCAAGTGCCGTTTTTGTGGTTTCTCTAAGGGCCCCCTATCGCTTAACCTGCGCGGTGAGCCTTATCTTTTGAGCCTAGATGAGATTTCAACCCGCACAGCCACCGCTGTGGCAGCGGGCGCTACTGAGGTCTGTCTACAAGGTGGCATCCACCCTAATTTTGATGGTGACTACTACTTGGAAGTAACAAAAGCCGTGAAAAAAGCCGCACCACAGGTGCATGTACACGGCTTTACTGCTCTAGAGGTAACCGAAGGTGCTAAAAGGCTGCAAGAACCGCTAGCACACTATTTGCAGCGTCTTATGGATGCAGGTCTGCGCTCGTTGCCCGGCACTGCAGCAGAAATACTAGATGACGAGGTACGCGCCATAATCTGCCCCGACAAGCTCAACACCGAGGAGTGGCTAGAAGCTCATCGCACCGCTCATGGGTTGGGCTTGCGCTCTAATGTAACCATCATGTTTGGCACCGTAGAACAACCCATTAACTGGGCGCGTCACCTGCTAGCTACCCGTAGCTTGCAAAAGCAAACCGGAGGTTTTACGGAGTTTGTGCCCCTGCCATTTGTACACATGGCTGCTCCCATCTACTTGCAAAAACGGGCTCGGCGTGGCCCCACCTTTCGCGAATCTTTGTTGATGCATGCTGTTGGTCGTATTGCGTATCGTGATTGGATTCCGAACATACAGGCATCTTGGGTTAAGTTAGGTTTGAGCGGTGCCGCGCAGATGCTTAGAGCTGGGGCCAATGATCTAGGTGGCACGCTCATTAACGAAAACATCTCCCGCGCTGCTGGTGCTTCTCATGGACAACAGGTAACGCCCGCAGAACTAACCAAGCTTTGTGTCCCTCTCAACCGACCCTTGCGCCAGCGAAGCACTTTGTACGACTCCTGCCTAGAGGTTGTCTAGCAGCGAAATAGCTTTCTCCACTGAGCGCCGGGCGCGGCTGAGCTTCTTTTCTGCTTCGGGACGCTGGCTGGCACCTGCTTGCACTGCTTCGTGCAAGATGGCGGTGATCAGATCGTCCATTTGTTCTGCCACCTGTTCTAGTTGGCTTTTGATACCTTCGACACTCACCGTTTAGCGCCTCCTGCTTGTTTGCCTGCGGGAGCATTACCCTAACTTGAGCAGTGGCTCAATCAATGACACGCCACTAAGACGCAAGCCGTATCGGGCAGTAGGATAGGCAAAGGAGATGCAACCAATTAGAGTAGTTCGCAGAGCAGGGATCGCCAGGTCGGGCGCGGAACTGCTCGGTTCTTTTTTACCGCAACGTATCTTTCCCGCCATGATGCTGCTATCTGTGGTGACGGGAGCTGTGGTGGGGCTTTTGGTAGCAGCTTTTGAGCAGCTCACCGTAGAAGTTCTTTTGGAGCGCTTGTTGCAAGGGCCGCTCTGGTGGCAGGCTCTTGCGCCAACTGTTGGGTTAGGTTTTGGGTTGGCCATCTTGCATCTGTTGGGCAGAGGAGCCACCTCCTCCACCTCCGATGAGTATGTGCGAGCCTTTCACGAACGTCACCCGAAGCTTCCCTTAGCACAACTGCCCGCCAAGCTCATGGCTGGGGTGGCTACCATCGGCTTGGGCGGATCAATGGGGCTAGAAGGCCCTTCTGTGTATGCAGGAGCAACAGTAGGGCACAACACGCAGAATATCTTTTCTCGGTGGCTACAGCGCGAGGAAACTAAGATGCTCCTTACCGCTGGTGCGGCTGCTGGCATTGCGGCGGTGTTCAAGACCCCCGCAACCGGGGTGATCTTCGCCTTAGAAGCCCCCTACCGCGATGATGTGGCTCGCCGAGCCCTGCTGCCAGCTTTGTTGGCCTCAGCATCCGGGTATTTGGTGTATGTGGCGTTGTTGGGAACCGAACCAGTAATCAACCTCGGCAGCCATGACACCGACTTGAGCATCATCCATCTAGGTGGCGGCGCGCTCTTGGGCTTGGTTGCGGGATTGGGAGGCAGGGGTTTTGCCTGGCTCGTGCGTCAAGCTAAAAGCCTAGAAGGGCGTTACCACTTTGCTACGAGGATTCTTTGGGGTGGAGCAATCCTAGCGGGGCTGGTGGTAGCGACTGATGCTTTGTTTGGTGAGCCTCTTAGCTTAGGCCCTGGAGTAGAAGCCACAGAGTGGCTAAGAGATGACGAGCATACCTTGGTGCTAGTTGCTGCATTGTTGGGCTTTCGTGTGTTGGCCACGCTCACCACGGTTAGCGCCGGAGGCACAGGTGGGCTGTTTATACCCTTAGCAGTTCAAGGTGTAATTGTGGGCAGTTTGGTGGGACAAGCCTTAGGGGTAGCCGATATTGGCTTATATCGCACCCTGGGTTTGGCAGCTTTTTTGGCCGCTGGCTACCGAGCGCCGATTACTGCGGTGATGTTTGTGGCCGAAACAACTGGCACTTCGGCTTTCGTGGTGCCTGCTTTGATTGCTGCTGCTGTCTCGCAGCTAGTGGCAGGTCGTAGCTCGGTAACTTCTTATCAGATGGAAAAACGCGAGGGCCACATAGAGCGCCGTATGGCCTTGCCCCTAACGTCGGCTTTAGTTACCGATACCCTCACCGTGCCGTCGGATGCCACCGTGGGTGAGCTGGTTTATGTGCATTTGTTAGGTAGGCGCGAGCGCGAGGTGCCGGTGGTAGACGGTGGCAGTTACAAAGGCATGTGTGGCCTCGAACAGATCAGTCACCTAGAGCGCGAACAGTGGAACGAAACCTTGGTGGGTACCATCGCTAATGCCACACAGCCCACTGCTAGACCCTCGTGGACATTGCGCGATGCAGTGGCGCAGATGCAAGCCCATAACACCGATCAACTGGCGGTGACAGATGATGATTACACCTTTATTGGCGTAGTGAGGGCCGATGAGATCTTGCGCCTAGATGAGATCTTGGATGAAACCGAAGGCACTTGAATCTGAGCCAAGCTAGATGTGGCTAGATGTGATACGAAGTGCTAGGCAGAAGTTGCTTGCCTTTAGCTAGGAAACAGATCATCTACCTCATTTGATTTAGGTGGGTCTCGGTACTCGCACCACGGCTTAGCACCAACCTTAACCAAGCGACATTCCTCACCCGGAATGGCTCCGCACTCCACGCAAGGTTCCTCATTGTCTTGGAATCTGGTGTCAAAATCGTCGCTAGTATGCTTCAGCGCGCGGGCCTCTTCATAACGACGGTGGCGTCCCTTTTTCATGGGCGTCTCCGCTATATCAAGCCGGGAGCAATCTGTGCCCGGCATCTATCCCCAACAACTAAGGGGTTGCCCCCTAAACTGTCATATCTCCTAGTCTAGTCAATCTGTGAGGGTTAAATGCATACCCTTACAGGGCTTTAATAAAAAATTGAGCAATCAGGTACACAATAAGGTACACAATCAAGCATCTAGCACCTTGTGGCGAGCTAACTCGGCGCTTACTAGAGGCTTTTCAGTTGACCACGGGAAGTTGATCCACAAGTCGGTGCGCTGCCACACATAATCACATTTCACCAAAGAGTGGGATTTTTCATATAAAACAGCAGAGCGCACATCTCTCACGGTATTTTTACAGTAGTCGTACACCATCTTGAGGGTGTGCCCTGTATCGGCCACGTCATCGGCGATAAGCACCTTAGAGTTGCGATGATCCACCAAATCCACTGCCGGTGGCAGCATCACCGGTACTGGCAGTCGTTCATCCACACCGGTGTAGTACTCGCAGTTCATTACGTATATGTTCTTCACCGACAGGGCGTAGCCCAGCGAACCAGCGCAAAACAAGCCACCTCTGGCTATAGCTAGGATCATCTCTGGTCGATAGCCATCGCTTGCCACCATGTTGGCTAGTTCTCTGACGGCTACCCCATAGGCAGACCAATCCAGCCACTCTCGTTCAACAACAGAGTTCATCTTGTTCCTTTCTTTGCTCCTAATCGGAAAATAATCAAAACGCACCGTGAGCAATACCCGCAGCTATTTGGCTGCATCTGTATCTGCAACTGGTGTTAGCGGACAGCCAGAACGTTTTTCTAAGATGAGCTTGCCTTGGGGATCAAAGGCAATTGCAACCTGACCAGCCAACAGTTGTTGTACTGGTGCTGCGATCATCTCAGCCCGCCAGCCTTTAGCAGCTCTGCTATTAGGATCCCCCGCTAGTAGTTGTTCTATGTCGTTGCGGGTGGCTAGCAATGCTGGATCTAACTCTGCGGTGGTGGCGTGTTGGGCGGCCCAAGAAGTAATGAGGCTAACGGCGGGCTTCAGTTGGGTAGGCAGCTTGGGTGCTGCTGGAGAGGTCTTGGGTAATAAATCGGCAGCCCTTAGCGCGGCTAGTTGCTCTAAGAGTTCTTTGCCTGCTCCTCTGCGTAAGTTTCTTGGTTCCACGCCTCGCAGTTGTCTGAGTTGTTGTAAAGAGGTGGGCATGTGTTGTGCTACAGACGCAACCCCCAAATCTGACAACACGTGGCGCAGCGGCTGATCTGTGCGTGCGGCGTACTGTGTGCGCCACTCGGCTACTGCTTGTGCCCTTGCTTTGTGTACACCTTGCAGATTGCGAATTTCTTTGATCTTGAGCCATGCATCTGCGGCATTGCGAGATTGGTGAACTCGCTCTGAGAGCAACGCGAACTCTTGCTGTGCCCAGCCAAGTCGCCCACGGGTCATAAGTTCGGTGGTTAAGATGCTCTGGATTTCCAAAAGGCGAGCTACGTCGGCTGCCGCATAGGCAACCATGTTGGGAGGTAAAGGACGCTGCAGCCAGTCTGACAGGCGAGCTTGTTTTGTTAGTTTTACCCCCAAAAGGCGTTCGTGGAGGGTGGCTAGCGACGGCGTGGTGTAACCGATAAAGCCTGCTGCTAGCTGGGTATCGAATATCTTTTTGGGCAGCTTGTTGCACTCATGCATGAACACCTCTAGGTCTTGTTCGGCAGCGTGCAGCACAGCTACGCCATCGCCTGCAAGCAATTCAACAAGCGGAGCAACGCTCACGGCTAAAGGGTCGATGAGTACTAGGCGGTCTGCCCAAGCAAGTTGCAGCAAGCCCAAACAGGGATAGTAGGTGCGCTCACGATGGAATTCGGTGTCTATAGCGTAAGCATCAGCCTGAACTGCTTCGTCTAGCGCTGCTGTTAGATCGCGCTCGGTGGTAATTAGTTGCGGGGAGCGGGTGGAGATGGCTAGCCCCCGTAGTTCATTCGGGTATCTTCCATACGCAGCACCGGTGTGTCTTCTGCTGCTTGGAACCCGCAGTCCACAATCTCGCCAATAAACAAGGTGTGAGCACCGGTAACCACAGCTTGTTGCACCACGCAATCCAAATATGCGGGCGCGCAATCCAAAATTGGTGCTCCAGTCACCCCATCGCGAAAGCCAAAGCCGTTGAGCGTCATCGCTTTTGTATCTACCTCAACAGGCTTGGTGAACTTGCGCACGATGGCTCTGTTGGAACGAGCCACAGTACATAGGCTAAACACCCCACCTGCGGTGATGAGCTCATGGGTGTAAGCGGGGTGTTCTACCCCGATACCAATCAGCTTGGGTTCAAAAGCTAGCTGTGTAGCCCAGTTTAAGGTCATGGCGTTGCGCCGTTCTTTGTCTCTGCTACCCACTATGTATAGGCCATAGGGCAGACTCCACAGTACCCGTCGGCGTAGCCGATCGTAGGATTGCTGAGCTTCAGTATCATCGCCTACTGCATCTGGAAACGGGCCAATCGGACCTGTTCCGCCGGGTGCAGCCACGGCTCAGCTTTGCAAATCAGCTGGAGGCCAAGATGGGTCTAGCTGATGGAGGAAATGTGAACAGCGCTGTTGCTCATCTGCCTCGCCTATGGCTTCAGCAGCGGCTTGCAAACCTGCTAGTGACCGCAAAAAACCTCTGTTCTGTTCGTGCTCCCAGCGTACATAGCCAGACCCCCGCCAACCGTTTTGACGTAGCCGATCTAACCCTCGATGGTAACCAACCCGAAAAGCTCCATAGGCTTCTACCGGATCGCGCGCAAGCTGGCCTAAACGAGCCCAGCCATCCAAAAATCGCGGGAAGCGTGCCACCACTGCGGCTACAGCGTCGCGTTGTTGTGCGGTGGGTTTATCAAGAGCTGCCTGCAACGCGGTGACAGCTGCGATGGGTTCTGGATCTAACACCGTCTCAGGGGGACCAGAGCCGCTCAAGTTGATGGGTGCATCGCTCATAAAGTAGTTCCTCCTCTGGTCACTTCAATGATCAACTGACGCGCACTAAGCGCAGCACATCGGTGGCTTCGGTCATGCCCGCTAACACTGCTACCAAATCTCCCGGTACTAGATGCCCTGCATCTTTGGCTAAAGATAAGGCTTCGGCAACACGACTTTCGTAGCTGCCTAAGTTGCTGGCCAAAATGGGTGTTACCCCCCAACTCAAAGTGAGCTGCTGCACTGTACGCTCACACACACTAAAGCCCAAGATGCCGGTTTTCGGACGAAACCGGGCCATAGACCTCACGGTAAATCCCGAGGCGGAGATGCAGATTATGGCTGCTAGGTTCAACTCGTTAGCTGCTGCCGCACCTGAGCTTGTCATGGCATCAGTCACCGAAGAGGGCGCATCTGCGTCGGTCATGCGTATGGCTCGGATGTTTTCGGCCCAGCGCACGTAGTCAAACTCCTCGTCAGCCCGCTGCGCTATACGTGCCATTGTGGCTACGGTATGAGCAGGATGTGCGCCAATAGCCGTTTCAGCCGACAGCATCACCGCGCTGGTTCCGTCAAACACGGCATTTGCCACATCTGAGGCTTCAGCTCGGGTAGGGGTAGAGGCTTGCACCATGGAGTCCAGCATTTGTGTGGCGGTGATTACCGGTAATCCCCCGGCGATACACTCGCGAATTATGCGTTTTTGTAAGTGCGGGGTCTCTTCGATTAAACACTCAGTGCCCAAATCTCCTCTAGCTACCATGATGCCAGATGATGCTTCGATGATGTCGTCTAGGTTGGCAATAGCAGCTTGGGTTTCAATCTTGGCGATGATGAGCGGCCCGTCGGGGTGCGGATCTAGTTGCACTCGCCTAATCTCATCACCGTTACGCACAAAAGAAATGGCCACCATGTCCACCCCCTCCTCCACGAACGCAGCAAGACAACGCATGTCTTCTGGTGTTGGGGTGGAGATGCTTAGACGATCCGAGGGGATGCGAAAGCCAGGTCTACCGTGAATAACATCGCCGTTTAGCACGCGGGCTGTGGCTTGGGTGCTGTCGATGTCACGTATCTCTAGCAGCACTTGGCCATCGCCCAAAGCCACATGATCGCCCACAGCGATGTCGTTGAGGAGGTGCTCGTAATCCACCTGAATTAGCGTGGCGTTGCTGAGGCTGTTGCCTACTTCTATTTGGAGTTCGGTGTTGGGCAGAAGCTCAACGCCTTCTGAGCCGAAGCTAGCGGTTCGCACTTTGGGGCCGGGGAGGTCTACCAACACGCCAACACGGCGGTTGGCTTCTTTGGACACCTGCCGTACTCGGCGCATACGCCCCAAAGCTTCTTCTAGGGTTCCGTGGGCTAGACCGATACGGGCAACATCCATGCCCGCATCCACCATGGCCCGCATTTGTTCAGGAGATTCTGAGGCGGGGCCGATGGTTGCGATTATTTTGGTTCTACGAGGCACAGACAATAACGCTACCGCTTGGAGACACTAGTCTGATTGATGGTGACGCGCTGGAATTATCTAAACCATGATGGGCCCATTGCTATCGCGCATCGGGGTGGTGCTGCCGAAGCCACAGAGAACACCATGGATGCGTTTGTTGCTGCTGTAGAGATGGGTTATCGGTACCTAGAAACCGATGTCTACCTCACCAGCGACAAGGTGTTGGTGGCGTTTCACGATCGCAGTTTGGAGCGTCTTTGTGGAATCTCCGAAGACATCACCAAGTTGGCTTGGCGCGATCTGACAACGCTACGGGTAAGCGGCGCGCATGCTATTCCACAGTTTGTAGAGGTATTAGAGGCATGGCCTGAGGTGAAAATAGCTGTAGACCCCAAACACTATGCGGCTACTGCGCCTTTGGTTGGTCTGCTCCAACAAACTAACTCCATCGGGCGGGCTTGTATAGGGTCGTTTAGTAGGCGCAGATTGCAGTTGGCTAGGCGTTTGGGCGGGCCACAGCTTTGTACCGGCATGAGCCCTGTAGAAATCGCACAGCTCCAAGCTGCCGGTGCAGGTCTGCGGTTACGCAACCCTTCCGGTGCTTGTGCTCAGGTGCCTCCTGTGGCCAAAGGAGTGCCGATAGTTAATCGCCGTTTTGTGCAAGCCGCGCATACCTATGGCGTGGCTGTTTTAGTTTGGACGATAGATGAGCCCCAACAAATGCATCGTTTGTTGGATATGGGGGTGGATGGCATTATGACCGATCGGCCCGGCTTGCTCAAAGAGGTGCTCATTGCCCGAGGGTCATGGATGTAGGTGCAATACTCAACGATATAAGCGCAACGATCAACCCTGCACAGCACAAGACCTGCTGCTACCGTCACAAACTGTGGCGCTAAACCTAATACACGACACTAGGTTTCTGGGGATTTCTGCTCGCAGCAGTGGATAACCCTGTGGATTTTATTTTTGGGCTTGACAGGGCCATATCAGGCGCTAGAGTGACCACGCTTAGCAGCAACTAAGGTGTGCTAGGGCGTTAGAAATAGCGTGATTAGCAAGATCGCTTTAGTGGGTAGAGGAAACTGGTGGCACCACCTTCCATCCGAAGCCCCTAGGGTGTTTTGTTGCCCGGTTGTCTGTTAGGTAGGACTCGGCGAGTTAGGGCGAAAGCTCACTGCTTTGCTGAGGCCGACGGGAAGGCCCCGAGAAGTTGACCGGCTCTGTCGGGAGGCTACTCGGGGCCTCTTTGGCGTTTAGGCGAGTTATGCACACGTCACCTAGTCGCAATGCCCTAAAGGTTAACCGGCACAGTTCACCTGTACAGTTCACCTGTACAGTTCACCTGTACAATGGCTAGCTAGCCGAGGTTGCAAGCTAGCGTAAACACCGTGAGCGATGTGGACGTTCAAGCGGTGAAACCGGCTGTTGTATTCCTGCATGGCCTAGCAGGATCATCACAGCGCACTTGGGTAGATAACGGCTGGTTCGCCCTGCTAGACGACGCAGGCCGTCAACCCATAGGCATAGATCTCTTGGGCCATGGGACTTCTCCAAAGCCTCATGAGCCAGAGGCTTATGCACATTTTTACGAACACGTTCTAGAGCAGTTGCCTAAAGAGCCAGTAGATGCCATTGGGTTTTCGTTAGGCGCTGCCACCTTGTTGACGGTGGCTGCTCAAGCCCCTGAGAGGTTTCGCAAACTGGTGGTAACAGGGGCGGGCCGGAATCTCTTTCAGCAAGACACCTCGCAAAAAGAGATGGTTGCTAACGCCATTACAGGGAATCCTGATCCGCAAAATCCTCATTCTCGCCATTTTGCTCATCTTGCCAAAGCTCCTGATGTAGACCCTCAAGCAGTAGCTATCATGATGAGTGCTCTCCCTTTGTTTGACCCAAACTGTCTCAGCCAAATCACCGTTCCCACCTTGGTGGTGCTAGGCGACGAAGACTTTGCGTGGCCAGCAGATGAGCTTCTAGAAGCTCTACCTAACGCACAGCTAAAGGTGCTTAAGGGCATCGATCACTTTGCCACCCCCAAATCCTTCGCCGTTATAGACGCAGCCTTAGCCTTCCTAGATGCCCAACCTCTTTAGAGGTGCGGTATTTTCCTACCGACCATAGCTCTAAGCCCCACAGCAGCACGCGTTTGATGGTGAGCCGCTCAATCAGGAGTAGGCTCATAGACGTGGCGGCTTCAGATACTCACCGATGCAAGTATTGGAACACTCGTGTGGCGGCTCTTATAGCGGCGTTGGCGCTTGCAGCCTCGGGGTTTGCGTTAACTGCTGTAGAAGCGGTTACTCGCGGTATAGACGATCTAGACGACAGTAGGCCAACTTTGCGCGTGTCTTTGCTTGAAGAACAAACAGGCGACCGCCCATTCACGAAGATCGTTGTGTTTGGCGAATACTGGGAAGCTCCCATGGTGAGCCTCATAGCTTGTATACCTCCGGTAATCGTGCAAGTCAACGCTTATGATGTGGAGCGGCAGTGCGTGACAGGTGGGGCCAACTCTGAGTTCACAGTGGGTAGAGCCACTGTGGAGCCTGTTTTAGGGGTGTTCAGTCAAGAGATCACGGTTGGGGCTGCATCCCAAGATATTGTGGTGTTTGCTTTCGGTAATGGCACCAACGAAGTGGCTGCCACAGGGGTAGGCCCGTTATTAGATGTGCCCACAGCAGAGCCAACTTCAAGCGCTGAACAGCAACGAATAAAAGAACTAGAAGCCACCTTAGTATCGCAAAGCGATCTGATAACAGCGCAAGAAAACCTCTTGAATGCGTATCGCTGTTTGTTCAACGTAGACACACAAGTAGTACCCGGCGGATGCTAACCGAGAACTATTGGCTTTCTACTTCATCTGCCACTGGAAGTCCAAGCCATGATAAGGGTATTTCTTGAAACCAGTAGCTACAGCCCACATTCTTGATATATTCTAGAGTGTCAGCATATTTATCTTGCTTGAACCAATCATTCAACACATACACATATTCAACTCTCAAGTTTAACGGCTTCACTAGCTTTGTGTACTGTTTGCGCTTGAAATCGCAGGTCTGCAATTTTTCATCAACTGATCCCTCGACAGCCTGATACTTCACTTCAATTATGAATAAGGTGTTGTGAAAAATGACCAACAGTGCGTTATCAGGTAACAACCGCTTTGATAGTACGTCCTTCCATGCTACGCCTTGTGCTTCCAGATATTTGTAGAACTGGTGTTTCTTGAAACAGAGTGCCACAGGTTCTAATTCATACAGTACCTCTGATCCGTCATTAGTTGCTCTCGGTCTGATTGAATATCCAGGAGTAGCATTGAATGTGCTGAACAGATCAGCTTTGTCCTCAAATATGAGGCCGCTACCTGTGTTTGCGCCGCCTGTACCTCCTTGTTTCATGCTACTGCTTGCTTTGGGATTATGCTTGAGAGACGCTTCACCGCGAGGGAAAAGTAATCTGAGTCTGCTTCGCAGCCTGTGAAATGGCGGCCATGAGCAATGGCCGATACGCCTGTTGTTGCTGAGCCAGCAAACGGATCGAATACCCTATCTCCGGGGTTAGTAGACGCAAGGATTATGCGATCTAGAAGACCTAAAGGTTTCTGGGTTGGGTGCTTGCCAAAAGCCTTCTCAGATTTAGCGGGCGGGGTATATCGCCACACACTCTTCATCTGCTTGCCACCATTGGCAGTACGCATATCTTGATAATTGAAAATGTGCTTAGAGCGTTTGGTCTTGGCTGCCCATAACACCGTCTCAGTGGAGTGGGTAAAGTAACGACACGACAGGTTAGGAGGGGGATTGGGTTTTTCCCATGTGATGCTGTTCAAGATTTTCATGCCACAGCATTGCATAGCGTATCCAACTGAGTGGATCACATGATGGGTGCCAGATACCCAAAGCGTGCCGTTTGGTTTTAGCAGGTGCTGACATAGCCCGATCCAGTTCACATTGAACTCATGGTTTTCCTTAGGTCCTTGAGACTTGTCCCAATCTCCCTTGTGTACGCTGGCCATCTGACCCGCCTGACAGGTGATCCCTCCATTTGAGAGGAAATACGGGGGGTCGGCGAAGATCATGTCGAAAAGGCCGCCGGGATGTTCAGCCGACACCTTGCCCATCCACGTCAGACTGTCTGCGTTGTAAAGCTCAACCTTGTCGGCTGTGAAATCTGGTTTCATCAAAACCTCCTTGTGTATGTGTTTTAGCACTTGACACGCTCCATACTATGCATCTGCTGTGACGCTTTTGGGGATAGCTAGGTTATGGGGTACAGGGGGGGGGGTTAGCGGAGTTGTTGGGCTGTTGGTATGAGGGGTGAGGGCAATAGGGTGTCGCCGGTGAGGTAATGGTCTACCGCAGCCGCACAAGCTCTGCCTTCGGCTATTGCCCAAACGATGAGGCTTTGACCTCGGCCCATGTCGCCTGCCACAAACACGCCAGCTATGTTGGTCATCCACTGTTCGTTGCGGGCCACGGTGCCCTGAGGTGTTAGCTCCACACCGAGGTCTTGCAGCAACCCGCTGGTTTCGGGCCCCACAAAGCCCATTGCTAGCAACACCAAATCGGCCCGAAACTCGCGTTCTGTGCCGTGGATGGGTGTAAAGCTCATACGTCCATCAGCAAAAGACTGCTCCACATCTACCGTGCGTAAGGCTTGCAGTTTGCCTGCCGAACCGGTGAACTCCACCGTGTTAATGGCATAGACCTGCGTGCCCCCCTCCTCATGTGCTGAGGACGACCGATACATGAGAGGCCAAGTGGGCCAAGGCGTAGAGTCGGCCCGTTCATCAGGCGGGCGGGGCATTATCTCAAATTGATGAATGGAAGCAGCACCGTGACGATGGGCGGTGCCCAAGCAATCTGCACCGGTGTCTCCCCCACCAATGATGATCACATGTTTGTTGGCCGCAGAAAAGGGGTGATCATCCAAATCACCCTGTTGCACCCGATTAGCAGGTGGCAGGTACTCCATTGCCTGATACACCCCTTGCAGTTCCCGGCCTGCAATAGGCAGATCTCGCCATTTGGTAGCCCCACCCGCTAAGACCACCGCATCAAACTCCTCGGTAAGTTCCAAAGCGGTGATGTCTACCCCAACATTTACACCAGCTTTGAACTCTGTGCCCTCAGCGGTCATCTGCTCTAAGCGGCGGTCTAGGTGCCGCTTTTCCATTTTGAACTCTGGAATGCCATAGCGCAGCAGCCCGCCGATACGGTCGGCCCGCTCATAAACCACCACAGCGTGACCCGCTCTGGTGAGCTGCTGTGCTGCGGCCAACCCTGAAGGCCCAGATCCCACCACAGCTACTTTCTTGCCGGTTTGTTCGCTGGGCATCACCGGAGTGATCCACCCCTCTTGCCATGCTCTGTCTACTATCTCTACCTCAACCTGTTTGATGGTGACAGGGTCTTCGTTGATACCTAACACACATGCCGCCTCACATGGTGCCGGGCACAGACGTCCAGTGAATTCAGGAAAGTTGTTGGTAGCGTGCAGCCGTTCGATGGCCTCTTGCCAGTGGTTGCGGTAAACCAAATCGTTCCAGTCGGGGATTAGGTTTCCTAGAGGGCAGCCGTTGTTGCAAAAGGGTATTCCACAGTCCATGCAGCGAGATGCCTGTGCTTGCAGTGTTTGGGCATCAAAATCTGTGTAGACCTCTTTCCAGTCCTTGATCCGCACGGGCACAGCACGGCGCTGGGGAAGTTCCCTGTCATGTTTTAAGAAACCCCGCACATCACCCATGAGCAGCCGCCATAATTGCTTCTTGGGGGCTAGCGCCGCTGCGTTCGGCAGCAGCAATCGCAGCTAGAACCCGCTTGTAATCTTCGGGCATTACCTTCACAAAACGGGTAACCTCGCTGGCCCAATTCGCCAATAGACGCTCAGCCAAAGTAGATCCAGTTGCAGCTAGATGCTTGGTAATGCGATCTTTGAGCCACTCTTGATCGTCTGCATCGGGAGTTTCCAAGCTCACCATCTCTGCGTTGACCTTTGCGGCAAACACGTTTTGAGGGTCATGCACATAGGCAATGCCGCCCGACATGCCCGCGCCAAAGTTGCGACCGGTGGGCCCCAAGATCACTGCTCTACCGCCGGTCATGTACTCACAACCGTGATCGCCCACACCTTCCACAACCGCGATGGCACCAGAATTGCGAACGCAAAAGCGCTCCCCCACTAGACCTCGCAAGAAAATCTCGCCACTAGTGGCCCCATAGCCAATCACATTGCCAGCGATTACGTTCTCTTCGGCCACAAAACGAGCATCGGGATGGGTGGTAACGATGATCCTGCCCCCAGAGAGGCCCTTGCCCACATAGTCGTTGGCATCCCCATTCAGCTTCAAGGTGATGCCCGAAGGCACAAATGCCCCAAAGCTGTTGCCAGCCGAACCAGTTAGGTTGACTTTTATGGTGTCGTCGGGCAGACCTTTAGCCCCCCAGATGTTGGTTACCTGCGAACCCAACATGGTGCCCACCGTGCGGTTGACGTTGCTGATTGGCAGATTAATTTCCACGTTTTGGCCATCACGCAACGCGGGCTTAGCCAGAGCTATAAGTTCGTTGTCTAAGGCCTTGTCCAAGCCATGGTATTGATCAGTGGTGCAGTTTCGGGGGGCATTTTGGCTGATTTCGGGGGCATACAAGATTGGCGCAAGGTTTAATCCCGATGCCTTCCAGTGATCCACCGCACCGCTTACGTCTAAACACTCCACCTGACCAATGGCCTCTTTGAGGGTTCTGAAACCCAGCATGGCCAGCAGCTCGCGTACCTCGGTGGCTATGAACTCCATGAAGTTGATCACAAACTCTGGCTTACCAGTGAACTTCTTGCGTAGTTCAGGGTTTTGAGTAGCCACCCCAACCGGACAGGTGTCTAGGTGGCAAACGCGCATCATCACGCAGCCCATCACCACCAAAGGCGCGCTGGCAAAGCCAAACTCCTCTGCACCCAAAAGAGCCGCAATCATCACATCGCGCCCTGTTTTTAGTTGGCCGTCGGTTTGCACCACAATGCGATCTCGTAGTCGATTGAGCAACAAGGTCTGTTGCGTTTCGGCTAAACCCAACTCCCATGGTGTGCCAGCATGCTTTATGGATGTGAGGGGTGAAGCACCAGTGCCGCCATCGTGTCCCGAAATGAGAACCACATCGGCATGTGCTTTAGCTACCCCGGCAGCAACAGTGCCTACTCCTAGTTCCGATACCAGCTTTACATGAATCCGTGCTTTTGGGTTGGCGTTTTTGAGGTCGTGGATGAGCTGGGCGAGATCCTCAATGGAGTAGATGTCGTGATGTGGCGGTGGCGAGATCAGCCCAACCCCTGGGGTGGAATAACGTACCTCTGCAATCCACGGCCACACCTTGTGTCCCGGTAACTGTCCGCCTTCGCCGGGCTTGGCCCCCTGGGCCATCTTTATTTGAATGTCGTCGCTGTTCACCAGGTACTCGCTGGTTACCCCAAATCGCCCCGACGCAGCTTGCTTGATGGCAGAACGGCGTAAATCTCCGTTGGCATCGGGTATGTAACGTCTGGGATCTTCACCCCCTTCACCGGTGTTGGATTTGCCGCCAATGCGGTTCATTGCAATGGCTAGGGTCTCATGGGCCTCTGAAGAGATGGAGCCATAAGACATTGCCCCAGTGGAAAAGCGTGCCACTATCTTTGAAACCGGTTCTACCTCTTCAATGGGTACCGCAGGGCGTAAGTCGGTGCGAAACTTAAATAAGCCCCGCAGGGTGGCTAAGCGTTCGGATTGGGTATCTACCTTGTCTGTGTACTGCTTGAAGATGTCGTAACGCTTCTGTGTGGTGGCATGCTGAAGCTTGAATACCGTCTCGGGGTTGAACAGATGGTACTCCCCCTCCCTGCGCCACTGGTACTCTCCACCGCCCTCCAAAGTACGGTGAGCACGCTCTGTGGGATCCTCGGGGAAAGCTATGCGATGTCGCAAGCGCACCTCTTCAGCCAACTGCGAATAGCCCACCCCTCCTAAACGACTGACGGTGCCACGAAAGCACTGATCCACCAGAGTTTGGCCCAACCCAATAGCCTCAAATATTTGTGCTCCCACATAGGATTTTACGGTGGAAATGCCCATCTTGGACATCACCTTAAGCACACCCTTATCGCAGGCAGCTATGTAGTTATGGCGGGCTGTTTCTTTGTTGTCTTTGGGCCCAAAGCCACACAGTTGTTGGTGGATCATGTCGTCGATGGTCTCAAAGGCCAAGTATGGATTTACCGCAGTGGCACCGTATCCCAGCAATAAACAAATGTGATGCACTTCACGCGCATCGCCAGCCTCAACAACTAACCCTGCTCTGGTGCGCTTTTTCTCAGAGATTAGATGATGATGAACCGCAGCGGTAGCCAACAGTGAGGGCACCGGCGCGTTGTGAGCATCGGCACCTCGATCTGACAGAATGATGATGTTCTTGCCCGCATCTATGGCTTTGGTTACCTGTCGACAGATTCGCTCAATGGCAGAGCGCAGACCCGGCCCGCCATCTTCTACGGCATAAAGGCACGCCACCACCTCGCTAGAGCAGTGACTGTAACCATCAGGGCCATCTACTTCTATGAGGTTGGCTAGCTGCTGATCTGTGATTACCGGATGTTGGCTAAAGATTTGGCGACAAGATTCGGGTTGGGGGTTTAGGAGGTTGCCTTCGGGCCCTAGCCAACCGCAGGTAGCAGTGATGATCTCTTCTCTGATGGCATCTAAGGGCGGGTTGGTCACTTGGGCAAAAAGTTGCTGGAAGTAGTCAAACAACAGCCGAGACCTATTGGAAAGCACGGCTACCGGGGTGTCGGTTCCCATTGAGCCCAAAGCTTCTTTGCCATCTCTGGCCATCGGTGCCAACAACACCTTTAGCTCCTCATGGGTATAACCAAAAACCTGTTGGCGCACCACAAGCGGGGTGGCCTCTGCTGGAGGCAAGGGGCGGTTTGGTAGATCGTCTAGATCTACCTGGTTGTCGGCTAGCCACTTACTGTACGGCTTGGCAGAAGCTAGGGTGGTTTTGATCTCGGCATCTCGCACAATGCGGCCTTGGGAGGTGTCCACCAAAAACATTCGGCCAGGCTGTAGGCGGCCCTTTTCTAGGATGGTTGAGGGTTCCACCTGCATAACCCCAACTTCAGAAGCCATTATTACAAGGTCGTCCTCGGTTACCCAGTACCTAGATGGGCGCAAACCGTTGCGGTCTAGTACTGCACCAATCAGGGTGCCATCGCTAAAGACGATGTCAGCGGGCCCATCCCAGGGTTCCATCAACGAGGCGTGATAGCGGTAGAAGGCACGTAGTTCGGGCGACATGGATTCATGATTCTCCCAGGGCTCCGGGATCATCATGAGCACTGCTTGAGGCAAGGAGTAGCCGCCCATGTATAGCAACTCCAACACCTGATCGAAGCTGGCTGTGTCGCTCATCTGATCGGGGCAAATGGGAAACAGGCGGCTTAAATCTCCTGGAAGATGCGGGGTGCTCAAAAGCGCTTCTCTGGTGCGCATCCAGTTGCGGTTGCCTTGCACGGTGTTGATCTCTCCGTTGTGAGAGATGAAGCGATACGGATGTGCTAGTTGCCAAGAAGGGAAGGTGTTGGTGGAAAACCGAGAGTGGATCATCGCCAGCGCGCTGGTAACCCGTTGATCGCTTAAATCTGCATAGAAATTGTCCAACTGTGGGGTGGTGAGCATTCCCTTGTAGACGATGGTGCGGTTGGACAGGCTGGCAAAGTAACCGTAGCTAAGTTGGCGGGTTTTGCCACCCAAGCCTGCTGAGTGGGATTGGTCGTCGGTTTCGTAACGCACCTCATGGCGGATGCGGGTTCGCACGATGTAGCCTCGCCGACAGAGCGCATCTGCATCTAGATCTGCCGCAGCATAAAAGGGCTGCCAAAAAGATGGCATGGTGGCTATAGCTTGGGTACCCAACATGTCTGAACGGGTTGGTACTTCTCTCCAACCCAAAGGCGTAAGGCCCTCACTGGCAGCGATAGCGTCCATATCGCGGCGGGCGTTGTTAGCTGCGGTTGGGGTGTCGGGCAAAAAACCAATGCCTGTGAGGTAACTACCCGCAGGCGGAAGCTCAAAGTTGCACACCTCTCGGTAAAAGGCATCTGGTATCTGAATCAGCAACCCGGCACCGTCGCCGGTGTTGGGTTCTGCGCCGAGGGCACCGCGGTGTTGCAGGTTGCATAAGGCTCCGAAGCCACCGGCCACTATTTCGTGGCTCGGTTGACCTTTCAGGTGTACCAAAAACCCTACCCCGCAGCTATCGTGCTCGTTTTGAGGGTGGTAAAGCCCCTGAGCTTCTGGCGGCTGCGGCGGGTTCCTCATTGCATCCTTTCTTAGCATTAGCAGGTTGCGCTCAGACAGCATTAGCCAGCGCCATGTACAAATTTACCGTTTCCATACTGCTATCTTCCAAGTTTGCTAGTAAAGGCTGCTTTGTGGCAGCACGATGTGGCACCGAAATTTGCTTTTTTGTTGCAATCTCAAGCAACTAGGGGCTTAGCAGTGCTGCAGGAATCACGCCGATACCATCGTGACGGCGGTAAGCCTGTGGTCCGGTGGAGATTACAGCAGCATCTAACAAGCGCGGCCCAATGTGCCGGGCGAGCCAGTGGAGATGTCGTACATCTGAGTCATTCACGAGCGCTGAAAGCTTCACCTCTAGGGCCACAACACTGCCGTCGGCCTTCTCAACAATTAGATCTACCTCTTGTTCCCCACCTCTTGTACGTAGGTGAGAGACTTGAGCCTCATTATGCTGGGCATAAGTTCGCACAGACATGGTTACTAGGGATTCAAACAGCGCTCCTAGCAGCGTTCCATCTCGGGGTATAGGTGGCCCTACATCAGCACCATTTATGAGAGCATCTATATCAACTCCAAGCAAACGTGCGGCTAAAGCAGGATCGGCAAGCTGATGTACAGGAGAGGAAGCTAGGCGACGAAAACGATTGCCTGTTGGTAGCCATGCTGGTACTTCTTCAATCATCCAAAGCTGTTCTAGCATTCTACGATATATAGCTGTGGTTGCTCTCGCTGGTTTGTCAGGTTCGCCTGGGGTTGCAGCATCTTGTATGGTTGCATAGCTTGCAGTAGTTGAGGTAGCTGCTGCAAAAGCGGTCATCCATCGTCGTAGCGTGGCGCGATCACGGATATTGTGTCCTAAATTGCTGAGATCGTGCTCTAAGATCCGATCAAGATAGCTATCTAGCTGTACCCTTCGGAGGCGATCTGACAGCATTCTGATTGCGGGAAAGCCAGATCTGACTATTTCAGCTACGTAGTCGACTAGTCCAATATCTGTCTCCCCTTGTAGAGGTGGCCTTCGGCCAGCAAGAAGTTCCTTAAGTGCCACCGTTGATTCTCCTAGATTGCGTTCTGCCAGCGACAAAGGACGCATCCTGACGGTGACGATGCGACCTGCCCCTGAGTGGGTTGGGGACTCTGCTGGAGCAGCTGATCCCGTCAGCAAGAATTGGCTGGCAACCGGGTTCTGGTCGACAGCTCTTCGCACCATATCCCACGAGTACGGCATGCGTTGCCACTCATCGATGAGAATTGGAGCATTGCCTTTTACTATGCGATCAGGTTCGGCTTGCAGCGTTTCTGCTTGGGCTGCATTATCAAGGCAGTACACTGTAGCGGCTCGTTGCAGAGCTGTTTCGGTTTTTCCAACTGCTCGTGGCCCCTCAATAGAAATCGCTGGCAAGCCAGCGAGCAATTCGTCGAGTTCAATATCCACAATCCTGGGTAGGTAGGCTTCCATGAGGCCAATTATACAAAATGGACGCGTTGAAAGTTGCAAAATGGACGCGTTGAAAGTTGCA
>JAPOTT010000050.1:0-29844 GCA_026709025.1 bacterium | reverse complement strand
TGAAAGTTGCACTTCGGACCACAGTTCATTCATTGGTAGAGTTAGGAGCCGAGAAGGGTTCAGATAGTTGGGTGCAACCGAGCCATTAAATTGCTCAAGTAACGTTCAAGTAACGTTACTGTCCTAGACAAAAATCAGGAGGATTGCATTGCTTGATGATCTGTTGGCGTTCATTGATGCTTGTCCTACGCCGTTTCATGTGGTGGAGCACACCTCACAAGCGCTGCGGGCTGGCGGGTTCTGTGAGATGAATGAGGCTGATGCGTGGGATGATGCAACCGGTAACTGCTTTATAAGCCGTGGTGGGGGGCTCGTGGCTTGGTGCCATCACACCCAAAGCACTGGTTTTCGCATTATAGGAGCACATACCGATAGCCCTAATCTGCGGGTTGCGCCGCAACCAGACAAGGGTGGATTTGGTTACCAGCAACTTGGGGTTGAGGTGTACGGGGGTGTGCTGCTTAACAGCTGGTTGGATCGAGACCTAGGCGTAGCTGGCCGTGTTGTTACCCCACAGGGTCAGCGGCTGTTTCGCATAGATGAGCCGATACTGCGAGTACCGCAGCTAGCCATCCACCTAGACCGCGAGGTTAACCAAGCCGGCTTGTTGCTGAACCCCCAAGCCCATCTCAGCCCCATTTGGGGACTAGGCATGCCCACTTCGGGCGACTTTAGAGACTTTGTGGCTTCGGTAATCGGGGTTTTGCCACATGAGGTGCTGGCTTTTGACGCTATGTGCTACGACCTCACCCCTGCTGTGATAGGCGGCGCACACCAAGAGTTCGTGTTTGCTGCTCGGATAGACAACCAAGTCTCCTGCTGGGCAGGCTTGCAAGCCCTTTTGCATGCTGGTGATCTGAACGCCGCTGGCAACCTTGCTGACAGTGCGGTTTTGTGTTTGTTTGATCATGAGGAGGTGGGCAGCGTTGCGACAGCTGGGGCAACCTCTACGCTGTTGCCGCATGTGTTAGAGCGCATTGTGGGCAGTCGTGAAGCGCTGCACCCGGCTTTGGCACGCTCTGTGTGCGTATCAGCCGATGGTGCCCACGCTACACATCCCAACTACTCAGAGCGTCACGAACCAAACCATCACATCGGCATTAACCAAGGCCCGGTAATCAAACGCAATGCCAACCAGCGTTACGCCACAGATGCAGTTGGCGAGGCTGCGTTTGTGGCTGCTTGCGAGGTAGCGGGGATTAGCCATCAGGTGTACATGCACCGAGCCGACATGGCGTGCGGGTCAACCATTGGGCCATTTGCCGCAGCAACTACCGGAATTACCACAGTAGATGTTGGCGTAGCGCAGCTATCCATGCACTCGGCGCGCGAGATATGTGGCACCCAAGACCCCATAGATTTCGTCCAAAGCCTAAAAGCTTTTGTAACTCACACAAACCCATAAACTAACAGCACCACAAACGTGTTCTGTGCCAGCTACAGGGTAGCCAGCTAGAGGTTAGAAATAGCCAGCAGGTGCTAGCGCCTTAGCTTTATCCGCGTTACCCTGCGGGCACGTTCATAGGCCGCTAGGAGCACCAGCAAAATTGCAAAGAACTCTAAACGCCCAATGAGCATGAGCAACATCAACACAGCTCTAGCGGGTCGGGTGAAAACCAAGAAGTTGGATGTAGGACCAGCCTCTCCTAACGCAGGGCCCATGTTCCCTAAGGCGCTTATGGTGCCTGATGAGGCAGTAATCAGGTCTTGTCCGAGCATGGACAGCACTAAGGTGCCTGCAAAAGCAGTAAACGCATAAAGCGCTACCAACCCGGCCACTCGCTGTAAGACGGGTTCTGATAGCGCTGTAGTGCCTAACTTTACTCGTGCCACCACGTGGGGGTGCTTAACCCGTAACAATCCCACCCGCATGTACTTGGCCATCACCTGAGCCCGCAGCACCTTGAGCCCCCCGGCGGTGCTACCGGTCATGCCGCCCATAACCATTAGCGGCAACAACAACGACTGTGCTCCCGCAGTCCACGCTGCAAAATCACCCCCGGGATTAGATGCTGAGGCATTGCCAAAGCCGGTGCTAGTACCTATGGTTACCGCGTTGAAAAAGCCATTTCGCAAGCTGCTAGCAAGTCCAGAGATATCGTTTAGCCAGTTAAGGCTCGCTGCAACCAGCGCAGCTAACAAGATCACCAAAAGGTAAAAGCGGAACTCAGAAGACTGGCTGTATGCTCGTGCATTGCCGGTAACGGCCCGCCAGTGCAGGGTAAAGCTCACCCCGCACAAAAGCATTCCGACGATGATGATCACTTCTGTAGCGATGCTGTCAAAATGCCCGATGGAGCTGTCGTAGGGAGAAAACCCGCCGGTGCTAGCAGTGGTAAAGGCATGTGCTATTGCGTCGTACAGGCTAAGGCCGCTCAACAAAAGCGCTACCGCTATTGCGATCGTGATGCCACCATATAAGGCCCACAGTCGCCGTGCGGTGGAGCTAACTTGTGGTGCCAACCGGTCGGAGGTAGGCCCTGGTGCTTCCGCAGAAATCAAGCTCAACCCACCAACACCTAAAAAAGGCAGGATCGTCACGGCTAAAACCACCATGCCCATGCCGCCGTACCATTGGATGATCTGCCTCCACATCAGCACCCCGCGCCCTACTTCTTCAATAGGGCTCAAAATTGTGGAGCCGGTGGCTGTGTAACCAGATACTGATTCAAACAAGGCGTTGTCAAAGCTGCCGAACTCACCTGAAAACCACATAGGTAGAGCACCAAACACAGATGAACCAATCCAAGTCCAAGCCACCGTAGCGAACACCGCAGCTGGGGGCATATCTGGTTCTAGGCGGGTACAGATCACCAACAACAAACCAGCCACCAAGCTCGCTAGCGCGCCCATAGCTAAGGCAACCTCGTTGTGAGAGCCCGACGATCCCCATTCAACTGCTGTGGCCACCAGCATTCCCGGAACCAAGAACAACAGTCCTAGCCCCACCACAAAGGCCACGTTGCTTTTGACTTGCCACGGCCGGGTAGCTAGCAGCGTTGCTACAACTCTGCCACCGTTACGTCTCACAAAGGCATTGCTTGGCCCTCTCAACGTTTCAGCCTCAACCTTTGCACTTCACCAATCCCCCATCCCACCACAACCACAATCGGATATATTGCTAGCCAGCCCAAGACCATTAGGCCCATCAACACAGCTCTAGCTGGTGCTGCTAGTACTGTGGCGTTAACAAATCCCGTAAACTCCCCTAACGCTGGCCCGGCGGTGGCTAGCGCTGAAACAGATACAGATACGGCGGTGATTAGGTCTGTTCCCAAAGATGCCACACCAAACACACCTACAGCGGCGGCCAAAACCCATAAGATTTGAAAGTTTTGAACCCGCGTAAGCGCGTCTTGTGACACCGACACTCCAGAAACCTGCACAGGTACAACTGCTTGAGGATGCAATTGTAAAACCAACTCTCGTCGCACAATTCCCAGTATTTCCAATACCCTCCGCACCTGAAAACCTCCACCTGCTGAACCAGCCATTGCTCCTATACCGATGAGCATCAACATCAAGGTTTGGGGAGCAGCACTCCATTGGCCCCAGTCCGCTAACCGTAAACCAGTGGTGCTGATTGAGGAGGTTGTCACAAAAAAACACTGACGAATCGTTTGTGTTCCGCCGCCAGTATCTTGCCAAGTCCACCCTGCTAACAGCAGCGTTGATACCAGAATCAATAGCCAGTAGAACTTCACTTCGGTAGAACGCCACAATCCCCCAACCTTTCCTCGCATTAGCCAGACCAGCGCAGCTAAAGATGTGCCTGCCAAACCCATTGCGACTGCTGCTATCCATTCAATAGCGGCGGAGTCGAAGTGGGCAACCGAGTTGTGATAGTTGGCGAAACCCCCCGTGGAGGCTGTGGTAAAACCAAAGGTGACGGCATCTCGCACGCTCATGCCAAATAAAGCGTAAGCTATCATTATCGCACCGCTAAAACCTGTATAGATTAAGATGATCCTGGTCTTGGTGCATAATCCAGAGTTGGATGATTCAGGAGGTTTTTGGTGGGAACTCGCTATGTTGCTAAGGCCACGCTGGGGCCCGGAGTTAGGCAGCACTATTAGGGCTAAGAGCAATGCTGCAATGCCCCCTGTCCATTGGGTAAAACCTCGCCAGATAAGCAGCCAGCTAGGCAGCGTCTCAGGATCTAACACGGTCAAAGAGGTAGTGGTGAGCCCGGCGGTGGCTTCAAACAGCGCATCAGCAACGCTGTTTACTTCTCCAGAAGCCACATACACTGTAGCGAACAACAAAATGACACCGATAGCTCCTATAACCACGGTTGTGAAAACCCCGACAGTTGAACGGGGCCAACTCAAGCGAACCCCAAAAGGTTCGTTCATCCGAAGAAGCGTCTCACTTCGTCCATAGTATCTGGGCGAGCAAAAACTATGATGTGATCGCGACTACGTAGCTGGCTGCGACCACGACATATTTGGGCCTTCCCATCGCGTACATACGCTCCGATAAGCACATCTTTGGGTAAACCAAGCTTGCTGATTGTCGCTCCATCTGCTTGAGAGCCTGTTTGTATCTCGGCTTCAATTATCTCAAACTCGCCCGCAAGGTTGGTGGCCACTTGGGTAACGCCACCGCGCACGTAGCGCAGCACACCATTGGCGCTAGCGGTACGGGGTGACAGTGCCACATCGATGCCTACGTCGCGCAGCAAGGTACGCAGCGCTAGGTTGTGTAAAACGGCAATGGTTTCACTAGCACCCAAAGACTTGGCATACAAGCAGGCCAAGATATTGGCATCGTCTTTGCCGGTGAGGGCGATGACCGCATCAAACTTACCAACACCCTCAGAATCCAATAGTTCAGCATCTGTAATGTCGCCGTGTAACACCAGCACGGCATCTAGCTCCTCGCTGAGCTTTTGAGCACGTTCTAAGTTCTGTTCGATAAGGAGCACCTCGGCGTGCTGATCGCTTAGGCGGCGCGCCAGGATTTCGGCAGTGCGACCGCCACCTAACAACATCACCCGGCGGTGAGTGCCGGGGTCTAGGCCCAAGAGAGGCAACAAGGTCACCCGAGAGCGCCTTTTGCACACCACTCGCAGCAAGTCGCCTGCTTGTAAGGTGGTGTCTGCTCTAGGGATCTGTGTTTGGCCTTCTCTGGTTAGCACGGCCACCAAAAACTCCCAATCGGGTCCGTATTCTTGGCCGATCTCGGCTAGGCGGCGGTTCACTATAGGTGCATGTTCACTCAACTCTGCGCCCACCACGATTACCTCACCGTCGGCCATCATGGTCACATCTGTAGCACCCGGGTTAGATAACAGGTCGATAATTTCCCTAGCTGTTTCTTCATCGGGATCGATAGTGGTGTCTACCTGCATGGCATCACGCAGTTCACGGGCGTTGCGCTCGCGTAAGTTGCTGGCCTGAATCCGTGCAATAGTACGTTTCACGCCGTGTTGGCGAGCCAGCAAACAAGCAACCAGATTCACTTCATCGCTAGCCGTCACAGCCACCAATAGATCGGCTTTAGCCACTCCAGCGTCACGTAAAACGTGAGGATGCGATCCACTGCCATGCACCACCAACACATCTAGCTGCTCGGCAGCTTGGTAGAGCTTTTTTTCGTCCACTTCCACAATAGACACGGTGTTGCCCTCTTCGCTCAGAATCTGAGCAACATAAGAGCCCACCTCGCCTGCTCCTACAACTACGATTCGCACTAGCTACATCTTTGCTGATTGTTCAACAAGTTGCGAACATCGTGGCTGTTTTATCTGAGGTGTATCTGACGTATTCACCTGAACTAGCGCATTCTACAGCTAGCGCGCTCCCCGCTAAGCCCCCACTACACACCATGCACCTTCAAGCGCGCCTCGGGCGCGACAGCGCTTTGGTGAACACTCGTACCTGTTCTTCGGTAACCACAGCATCCATAGCCACATCGCCAGGGTGCGAAGCAACTCCATCTGTTAGCTGGCGTTCATAAGCTAAGCCGATTACCAGAGGTTTGGCTGGCCGAGGGCCGTTCAACAAAAACGACAGTGCCCTATCGTAGTTGCCCTCGCCTCGTCCCGCTCGTCGACCTACTGCATCAAACAAAACAACCGGGGTGAACACGATGTCTAGCCCCTTGGCTGATACCCAGAGGCTTGAATCCACAACAGGCTCGGCAATTCCATAGCGGTTTAGCTCAAAGATGGTGTCTTCATCGGTGGGCGCGAACTTGAGCGGGTCTGGATCGCACAATACCGGCATGTACACACGTATTCCCTTTAGCCGACAAGCACGCACTAACGGGGCAGGGTCTAGCTCCCCGTCATCGCACATCGAGGCTGCCACTGCGTTAGCACCATCTAGCCAGCCCAGCGATGTAATGGCTTTGGACACTGCCTGCGCCGCACCCTGTGGATCGGGATAAGCCCTGCGCTGTTGCCTAGCTTGCGCCCGCATGCTGCTCATGCTGCCCACCGGCTCAGATTATCGCGATTGCCGCTAACTCGCGCACCACAGGTATCTAAAATTGCACATCTGAGCGCAATCTTGGCAAGACAGCTTTTATCTGGCTATCTTCGCTCAGTCACAAACTTAGGGAGTTAACGTGGACGCAGTACCGTATCTTGCTGGCATTAGTGCGATTTTGGCACTGGTGTTGGCCTTCTTCTTCTTCAGGATCGTTCGGTCAGCCCCGCCGGGCAACGACCGTATGGTCCACCTTATGACGGAGATCCAATCTGGAGCTAAGGCTTTTCTCAAACAGGAGTACACCTGGGTAGCTGGCTTTGTGGTGATCATGGCTATTTTGATTCCACTGCTAACCGGCGTGCCGCTTACCTTCGTTAGCTACATTTTGGGTGCGGTGCTGTCTGCAGGAGCTGGCTATGTGGGCATGACGGTGGCCACTATGGCCAATGCCCGCACCACCCAAGCTGCCACCGAGGGGCCTGCGAAAGCACTGCCTTTGGCCTTTAGGGGTGGCGCGGTGATGGGCTTTTCTGTGGCTGGTCTGAGCTTGTTGGGCTTGGCCTTTACCTATTTGTTGTTTGTGGAATGGGCCAGCGTGGATGATCCGTTTGAGGTCTTTACCGCTTTTGGTCTCGGAGCTAGTTCTATTGCGCTGTTCTCGCGCGTAGGTGGTGGCATTTACACCAAGGCAGCCGATGTGGGGGCCGACCTTGTGGGTAAGGTTGAAGCAGGCATACCCGAAGATGACCCTCGCAACCCAGCCACCATCGCCGACAATGTGGGCGACAATGTAGGCGATGTTGCTGGCATGGGGGCCGATCTGTTTGAGAGCTACAGCGGTTCAATCATCGCGCCGATTGCGCTGACGGCCTTTTCGTTTGCAGTAGCGGGTGAAGAAGCCGTAGGCAGCGATGTTGGAATAGCACAGTTGATGTTCCCCTTAGCGGTGGCTTTTGTGGGCATGCTGGCAGCCATCGTGGGTTCGTTTGCAGTGCGAGGCAGCGCTCGCTCAGATGCCAAGAGCCTGTCACGGCAGTTGCACATGGGTACCAATGTGGCAATGGGCTTGACAGCCGCAGGCACCCTAGTGGTGGGGTTGTTGTTCTTTACTGGCGACGATTTTGACGGCTGGTGGGGTTTGCCGATTTCAGTAATTGGTGGTCTTGTAGTGGGTTGGGGTATCGGTAAGGTGGCCGAGGTTTGGACCAGCGACCACTACGCACCGGTGCGCAAGATCGCTAAGCAGTCTGAAACCGGCCCAGCCACCACCGTGTTGTCCGGAGTAAGTGCGGGCATGGTGTCGGTAGCTGCCTCGGTTATTTTGATTGGAGCAGGTGTGTTGGTGGCCTACTGGGGTGGACAACAAACCTTGGGCGATACCTCGGGTGCTGGCATCTATGGAATTGCTGTGGCTGCTATTGGGATGTTGGCTACTACCGGCGTGGTGGTATCGGTGGATGCCTATGGCCCTATTGCCGACAATGCTGGTGGCATCGCTGAGATGTCAGAGTTGGATCCCAAAGTACGCGAGGTAACCGATGCTTTGGATTCGTTGGGCAACACCACAGCTGCGGTGGCTAAGGGGTTCGCGGTGGGTTCTGCGGCGCTCACTGCTTTGGCGCTGTTCAAAACTTTTGAGGTGGCTCTGAAGCTGGAAGACCCCAACTTTGTGTTGTCGTTGAACGTGGGTGAGGTGGACGTGTTTATCGGCCTGTTCTTGGGAGCTATGTTGCCGTTTTTGTTTGCGGCGCTAACCATTGACGCGGTGGGTAGGGCTGCCAACAAGATGATTGAGGAGGTGCGTAGGCAGTTTCGTGAGATACCTGGCTTGCGAGAGGGAGCTAGCGGTGTTTCCCCAGACTCTGCTCGCTGTGTGGCTATCTCCACCCAAGCTTCTTTGCGGGAGATGCTGGCACCCGGGGCGTTAGCTGTGGCTGTGCCGCTCATCTTGGGCTTTATTGATGTGGATACCTTGGGCGGCTTTTTGGCTGGAGCTTTGGTAACTGGCTTTGCGCTAGCAATCTTTATGGCCAATGCTGGTGGGGCTTGGGATAATGCCAAAAAGTACATAGAAGCTGGCAATCACGGTGGTAAGGGTTCTGAACCCCACAAAGCCGCTGTAGTGGGCGACACTGTGGGAGACCCTTTTAAAGACACCTCGGGGCCCTCCATGAACATCCTCATCAAGGTGATGACGATTGTGTCGTTGGTGTTTGCCTCAGCCTTCGTTTAAGCCTGCCAGCCTGCGTGACTGTTGAGTACCGTTACAGGTGAGTGCGGAACCAACTTAGCGTGCGCTGCCAAGCATCGCTAGCAGCTGCGGCGTTGTAAGAGGGGCGCTCATCGCAGAAAAAGCCGTGATCAGCTTCGGGGTAGCGCACCAAATCTGTTGGCTGAGCGCTGTGTTCTAGGTTAGAGCGCAACTCCTCTAGCTTGTCTGTAGGGATCATGGAATCCATATCTCCAAACAACCCTAACCATGGGCATTTCAGTTCTCCATGCCGGTTGCTGAGCTGAGGCTGATTGGGGCTAAACCCCTCGGTTACGATGGCACCCCCGTAGTAGGTGACGGCTGCGGCCACGGGGCGGCTTATGGCGGTGAGAAAGGTGATTCGCCCACCCATGCAAAAGCCGGTGATGCCTACCTTGTCGTTGGAGATACCTTGGCTAGCTAGGTAATCGATGGCGGCATCCACATCCATAAGGGCCTGTGAATCCAAAAGATTGCCCATCATCTCAAAGATGGCATCCAACTCGTCGTAACCCACAACCTTGTTTTCGTAGCGATGGTAAAGATCAGGAGCAACGGCCAAGAAGCCTTCTGCAGCTAGCCGGTCGGCAATGCCAGCGATGTGGTTGTTCAAGCCAAAGGCTTCCATGATCACGATCACGCCCGCAGTAGGTGTGCGGGTTGGGTGAGCCACATGCGTTCGCATCGGCCCATCGGGGGTGGAGAGTTCTATGCTTTTGGTAGACATGACGCTCATACTAGGGTTCTGCAAATATGCCTGCTAACCGCCAATCTGATTCGTTGGAGCCTGAAAGCTCCCAATCGGCTTCTAAGCCAAATCGCCCGGCGCGCCTCAACAAGCCAGCTCAGCCGTTGCCGCCGCCGCGTCGTTTGAGACTATTTGGGCGCAGGCTCCCAGAGGCCATGCTTTTGGGCACCCTCATGCTTGTGGGGTTGATAGTGCTGATAGTGGTGTTCGCCATCGCTGGTTGAAGGTTTTTGGGCAATTGCCGGTTGACGTGTGCTAACAGCTACAGGTTTGTGTACCTGGGCTGCTTTGGGCTGCAAGCGCGGGCTTGTCACAAATTTGCAAAGGCAGTTTGGATGTCTTTAGCCAGCTCAGGGCGGCAGATTAAGATGCCCGTTTGTGAGAGGTTTTGTTGGTTGTAAACCAACGGGGAACCGTCTAGGTGAGATACATGCAAACCAGCAGCTAGGGCCACTGCTGCTGGCGCACAGCTATCCCATTCATACAAGTTACCGCCATGAACCCAGGCATCTGCCTCGCCGGCAACCACCGTCATGGCCTTTACGCCTGCTGAACCTAACGCAAATATGTCTGCATCCATCTGCCGAGCTAGCCGGTGGCCGTCTAGAAGCACACGCGTGCGAGACATCAAAACCCGTGGCCGCTGCCGTCGTGCATCTGTTAGCTGTGTAGTTGGATTTGGGGTAGTTGGATTTGGGGTGCTGAAGGTACGTCCCCAAGCCGGTATTGCTACGGCACCAACTTTGGGATGCCCATTCACCGACAAGCCAACGTGTACGGCCCAAGTATCGCTCCAGAGATCACCAAAATCAGAGGAACCATCTAGCGGGTCTACAATCCACACGCGCTCTTTACCCAGCCTTGTTAGATCGTCTTGGCCCTCCTCAGAAAGCACCTTGTCTTGAGGGCGCACCTGCGCTAAGGCTGCGGTCAAAAAACGATGGCTGAGTTGGTCGCCTGCTAGCTGCCGGTTTAAAAAGCTGGTGTGTGATTCCTGCATCTCCTCACGCAGCTGCTGTAACTGAGCTGCTGCGCTGCTAGCTAGATGTGCGGCTAGCTCATGGTCGTTCGTTTGGCTATTTGCGTTCACGATGCCAGCACAACCGGTCGCCATAACAGTACCGGCATAGCGCTAGCTCCCGTTCTTTCTGCTTGAACCTCAACGGTGAATGCCAACAGATAGCCGTTGGCAACCTGCCAGACAATGTCCAAAGTAGCAGCAACCGCTAGTAAGTCATCTTCAAACACCGGTGCTGTGTGGTCGCACATGTGCCAACCCACCACGGTTGCGGCCGATGGTAACAACCGCATCAGCCCTGCCTGAGCTAGGCCAATGGTGTGCCCGCCGTACACCAGCCGCTTGCCGTCTTGTCCTAGCGATGCGTCTCTGTGGGCTTGGGCCAAGTTTTGAGTGAGGCGCACCAGCGCTAGTGCATCGGTGACGGTGTCACGCAGGGGTTCGGCACGTGTTTCTCCCACAGCCCAATTTAGCCCCCTAAACCCGTCACCAGAGCCTGCCAACGCTGTTAGATCCCAGTGCAAAGGTGCGATCTGTTCAAAAGAAGCCATATCTAGGGTGTCTGCTACCCCGCCGAGGTTGTCTTTATGTCCGGTGGGCTCAGCGCTGCGTCTCCGAACCAAAGCACATCGCTCAAAATCCAACACCAACTCTCCAGCAGAATCGGTTGTCTGAATGCCCAACAGCACCATTCCCCGAGGTTCACGGTCGGCTCGTGGCGTGGCCTCTCGCAAACCCCGCACCGTCACATGCGTACAAAGCGTTTCACCCACATAGACGGTTGCTAGCTGACGTACCCCGCGGTAGAACAAGTTTGCAATAACCTTGCGAGTAGCCACTGTGGACTGACCAATGGCCACCTGCAAAACCAAAGCCGGGTTCACCACCGCTTGGGGTTGTCCCGTCACAGCTGTAGCTAGAGGCTGGCTCAAGCTGATGGCCAAGGGATCGCCGCAGATGCTTTGGTACACGGCAGCTTCGCCATACCCAATGGTTATGGCCGGAGCAGGTGGCAAGGTCTCCCCTACTTTGAAGTCTTCAAAATAGGGGCCATCTGTGACGGTCGCATTTGCTGTTAACCCAGAATCTGAAGCACCTTTGTTGCTATCTGCCATGTATGGAAGTAAACCACGCCCAACCCCAACAGCTTGCACTGTTGGGGCAACTAATGTTGGCCGTGTACACAAATAATCCTTTAGTTTTCTGCATCATACCGCTAGCAGTTTTAGTCAGACGCGCTCTAGCCTCATCTAGATGTCGTTGATTGCAGCTAGCGGTCTCACAAAGAGGTTTGGAGAGTTCATCGCTGTAGATGGAATTAGCTTTGAAGTGCGCTCGGGTGAGGTGTTCGGCTTTTTGGGGCCCAACGGAGCAGGCAAATCCTCCACCATGCGGATGATCGGCTGCGTATCTCATGCCAACGCGGGCCACCTTCAAATATTGGGCATGGACCCCATACAACAAGGTGCGGCTATTAGGGCACGTCTCGGGGTAGTGCCGCAGATGGACAACTTAGACGAAGAGCTCTCAGTAGCGCAGAACCTGTTTGTTTACGGGCGCTACTTTGACTTGTCTAAGGCGGTTTTGCGCCCGCGGATTGCTGAGCTGTTGGAGTTCGTACAGCTAACCGAACGAGCTGACGATCGTGTAGAACCTCTATCGGGTGGTATGAAGCGGCGCTTGACCATCGCCCGAGCCTTGATAAGCCAACCAGAGGTGCTTTTGTTGGATGAACCCACCACAGGTTTGGATCCCCAAGCCCGCCATGTGGTGTGGGAAAGGCTAGGTACCCTCAAACGTAGGGGGGTTACTCAAGTGCTTACCACGCACTACATGGATGAAGCCGAACAACTCTGCGATCGGTTGGTTGTGATGGACAAGGGCAAGATCGTGGCCGAAGGCTCACCCCGAGAGTTGATTGAGCGCTATTCCACCCGCGAGGTTGTAGAACTGCGTGCCAACGAGATGGTTGCGGTACTTTCTGCCGGGCTAGCCGACCTGTTGCAAAAAAACAACAGCACTACGGCAGGCGCGCTATACGAGCGCACCGAGGAACTGCCCGACCGGGTGTTGGTGTACACCAACTCCAGTGAACAGTTGCTAGCGCATCTAGGAGACATACATCCCGACAGCGTGCTGGTGCGTCGGAGCACCTTAGAGGATGTGTTTTTGAGCCTCACGGGTCGCACTTTGGTGGATTGATGACGCAAGCAGTTCCAAGCTCATCAACAGCACCCTACACAAGCTCAGTACAGCGCACGCCCCTAGCACCTAGCACGAAGCAGGCCGTTGAGTACTGGTTAACTACTTACCGGCGCAACTGGAAGGGCTCGGTGCTAACTAGCTTTTTGAGCCCGGTGTTGTTTCTAGCGGCAATGGGCTTGGGGTTGGGTTCGCTGATCGATGCCGAGGTCACCTCACCTAATCATCTGAGCGGTTTGGACTATCTGGATTTTTTGGCACCAGGTCTTTTAGCGGGAAACGCCATGTTGTTGGCTGTGAACGAATCCACCTACCCGGTGCTTGGCGGCTTCAAGTGGTATCGCACCTACACCGCTATGGCCGCTTCTCCTTTGGAAGGCAAACAAATCCTGCTAGGACATTTTGTGTACATGGCATTTCGGGTGGCTCTAGCAAGCTTCGTGTTCTTGGGAGTAATGGCTGCATTCGGCTCTGTCGGCTCGCCGTTAGCAGTGTTGGCTCCAATAGCTGCCGTTTTGTGTGGCATGGCTTTTGCTACACCTACTGCCGCGCTGGTAGCTACCCGTACTCAAGCCGACAACTTCAGCACCTTCACCCGCTTTGTGATCATGCCCATGTTCTTGTTCTCGGGCACCTTTTATCCGGTTTCACAACTGCCGGTAGTTCTAGAACAAATTGCTTGGCTTACCCCGGTTTGGCACGGTGTTCGGCTCTGTCGGGCACTGTGTACTGGCGATAACGTTGATTGGACTCTGGTGGGACACGCGGCGTATTTGGTGGCTCTGATCTTTGTGGGTATCGCAGCTGCGCGCTACACCTTCGCGAGGCGTTTGTATGAGTAGACCTATATGAGCAGCCCGCAAGCTAGAGCCACCTTGTGGCCCACCTATCGATTTGCCCGTGTTGTGGAACGCAATTACACGGTCTACAAGCGCAGCTGGGCAAACCTGCTATCAGGGTTTTTTGAACCGGTCTTCTACCTGTTGTCTATCGGAATTGGTATTGGCGAGTTAGTTGGAGATGTAACCGTTGCTGGACAATCGGTGGATTACCGCACTTTTGTGGCCCCAGGTCTTCTAGCCACTTCGGCAATGAACGGCACCTTCTTCGACAGCACCTTGAACATGTACTACAAGCTCACTTGGGCCAAGATTTACGATGCGGTGCTGTCTACCCCAGTTGGGGTGGCCGACCTAGCGTTGGGCGAGATGGGTTGGTCGGTGCTGCGAGCCACCTTATACGCGGCTGGTTTTCTGGGTGTCATGGCTGGTTTGGGGATAGTGGACTCTTACTGGGCCATTGCTGCTTTGCCTGCGGCCACCCTCGTAGGCATGACCTTTGCTGCTTTGGGTATGGCGGCTACTAGCTACATGCGAACATGGAATGATCTGGATTTGGTGACCGTGCCGCTCATCGTGCAGTTCTTGTTCTCGGCCACATTCTTTCCTCTAGACACCTACCCCGTTGCTGTGCAGTACATCGTGCAAGTCACCCCGCTTTACCATGGCGTTGCTTTATCAAGAGATTTCATCACCGGTAATGTCGGTGCAGATATGCTAATACATATTGTGTATCTACTGGCTCTAGCTATCATTGGCGCATACATTGCAAGTCGCCGTCTAGGAAAACTGCTAACCCCTTGAGACGCAACAATCTTCGCTTAGTGCTAGCTGTAATCTTGTTGTCGGCAACGATGGCGCCGATTGTGGGTACAGGTTCTGTTGCAACAGGGCAAGATTCGCAGCCTTTGCTGCAACAAATTCGTCAACGCGATGTCCTTATCTACCAGCAAGAGGGTTTGCTGAACGCCTATCGTTGCAAGTTTGATATACATACCATAGTTGTGCAGGGGGGATGCCGTAATGGGGCTCCTGCTGCTCCTGTAGCACCGTCTGTGCCTTTTGCTGGCACACCTACAGCTACAGAGCTAGAGCTTAGAGACAGCTTGGTGGTATCACAAGAGGCATTGTTGAACGATTATCGCTGTCGTTTTGATGTTGACACCGAAGTGGTACAGGGAGGTTGCGAGGGCAACAAACCAGCAACCCTGCCGGGTACTAGCGGTACAACCGGCTCGGTTGCGCCCAGCGCATCTCCGCCTGCTGTGCCGGTAAACACCGCAACATGCGATTTTGCCGATCATGCTACTGGAGCCATTGATGCGGTATGGCAGGTGCGCGCAGGACAAAGCTTGGGTACGGCCTTTCATCTGGGCCATGCCAGCGGGTTTTCTTGGTGGCTCACCGCCGAACACGTAATCCGTAGCTCTGAGACCGTCCAACTCTCCAACGCAGATCGCACGTTAGAGGCCCGAGTTGTTACGGCGAACCGCGGTGAGGACATTGCCGTGCTCTCTACTTCAACCACCGATGCTTCACAGCTTGTTTTGGGTGGGCTGGCAGGGGCACGTCCGGGTAGCAACATATTTGCTATTGGTTATCCCTTATATGTGGCATCTACGCCTTCCATCTCCCGGGGTATCGTCTCCCGGTTACTTGACGACAAGCAACTGGGACGGGTTTTGCAAACCGACACTGCAGTCAACCCTGGAAATAGCGGTGGCCCCATGCTCAATGTGTGTGGGCAAGTTATGGGCATGGTGGTGAGCAAGTCTGCGGTGGAAGGCAGCGAGGGCATCAACTATTCGGTGATCGAGCCTAAGCTAGCCGAAGCTCTAGATGAAGCTCAGGCTGACCCCAACCAGTCACCCGCACCGCCTCCTGAGCCTAAGCCCGAGATTGGTGAGGGTTCACCTCCGTTAGGTGAATGGCAGCAAGGTACGTACCGAGAAGGTGGCGACTACCTGTGGTATGTAGGTTATGTGGACGAACGGGGCAATGGAGCCTTGATCTATGAGATTCCCTGTGGAAAGGATTATTACAACCTGGCTCTTTGGACGCAGCGCTGGGATGCCTTCAAACTATCTGTAGCTGGCTACATCCTCTATTGGGAAGAACCAAATCAGTCCGCTGCAGAGGCCAACCGGGCTAACCTCTCACAGCATTTTCCAGGGGGCAACACCCGCTTTGTTCTTAGGCAAAACTACTCAACCGGCCAAGCCGAAGAATCTGAGGAGACCACACGCTTTTTCTTTGAACTGCAAGACGTATTTCGCAATCGCGGTGTTTTGTTGAGCTTTTTAACCTCACCTGCCCATGAGCAGTTGGTGGACGAGGCCAACGATCGTACCCGCCGCCAGGTGTCTTGTTAACAAGCGTCGGGTTCAGTCTTCTGCAGCAACAACCTGTGTGGTTGCTAGTCGGCTTGTTGGACGATCGTGCCTGCCTGTACGCCTGAGTCTGGTCCGATGCCAGCTAGCTTGAGGGTCAACAACATCTGAAAGTCTTCTCCAGAATCTTCGCTGTGCCCTTGTGTGGTGTTGTCTATGGACAACACTTGGCTCACAACAGGTTCTTCAGCTATGTGTACAAGCACGCGGCTACCTTCTTGGACTCGCCCGGCAGTAGCGCGGCCTATCACAAAGAAGTCCTCAGCTGACATGGCTTCGGTGCGTACTACTTCTAAGCGAAATCGTTCCCTACTTCGCCGCCAGCGTCTAAAGAAGGTCTTCCAGTTGTGGGGTTGGTTCTCCCACTCCCCATCCACAATGCGTGAGGTAGATGCCATAATCACAAAACTAGTGGTTATTGCTGAGATTTGAGAAATGCTTCTACTTCGGTTTGATGTGGAATAGCGGGGGCTGCGCCTTTGCGGGTAACGCTGAGCGCCGCAGCAGCATTGGCATAACGAATGGAATCGGGCAGTGCATAAGCGTTGGTTAGCCGAGCCGCGAGGGCACCAACAAATGTGTCGCCAGCGCCAACGGTATCAACCACGGGCACCCTCACAGCAGGCATGGTTCCAGCTTCGGTAGGGCTAGACCATTCCACCCCGTGTTCGCCGCGGGTAACTATGGCCGTCTGTAGCGCCAAGTGGGTTCGCAGGCTTTCAGCTGTTGTATCGCTTGCGCCGGTGAGGGTGTCTGCTTCAAGCTCATTAGCAATTAAGATGTCGGTTGCACCGATCAGCTCTGTTGGCACCGCCGAGGCTGGGGCAGTATTGAAGATGACGGTTGTGTCAGATGCTTGGGCAATCTCTGCAGCCACAAGAGCGGTCTCCACCGGCAACTCAAGCTGGATGAGCAGGCCATCAGCAGCAGCGATTGTATCTTCAGCACGATGAATGTGCTCGCCAAGCAGGCTGGAGTTAGCACCACCGTAGAAGACAATCCCGTTGTCGCCGTTTGGAAGCGTGATGGGCACCGCCATCCCTGTGGCTTGTGTAGAGGCAATCACATGTGTGGTTGAAATGCCCTCATCTTGGAGTGTTTTTCGCAGCGTGTTGCCCATGTCGTCTGCACCAACGCTGCTGATCATTGCCACATCTGCCCCATTGCGTGCAGCTGCAAAGGCTTGGTTGAGCCCTTTGCCACCCGGATGGATTTCGCGCGATGTGGCCAACACGGTTTGGCCAACACGAGGAAGCTCGGGTGCGCCAAAAATCATGTCCATAACGCAGCTTCCGAGAACAACGATCATCAGATCTCCTGTCAAAGATTAGTTCTCACTAAGGTTAATATCATTTGATTGGGTGCCAGTGTAGTAAGCCTCCCCCTTTTGGTGGAGGTGTAGGGTTGTTGGATGTTCATTGCCGTAGCCGACAATCTCACCTTAGAAGACCAAGATAACTTTGAAGAGTTTCACATAGCCATAGATGGAGATGTAGCTAGCGCCGTGTCTGCTTTCGCGGGGCGAGCCATAGCCTCAGATCGGGATAATCACTTGTGGATTGACATTGCCTTCATCCAAGAGCTGGCAAACAAAACGGCCGAAGCTGAATGGCAAGCTAAGTTCCACGCAATGTTGGACTATGCCAACTCCAATGGTTGGGTGAACGAGGCAACTAACCAAGTGGAAGCCCACCTCCAACTGCCATGCTGAACAGTGTTTTTATTTAGCAGCCAAGAACAAACCAGAGCACTGCGCCGGTAATGTCAACAGCCATGCCTGCAGCTAATTGGGTTATCACCGGCGACATTGTGACCATGGATGCCCACCGCACGATTATTACAGAAGGTGCTATGGCGGTGGTTGGCAACAAGATTGCCGCAGTGGGTAAAGCCCACAACATCCGAGCTCAGTATCGAGGGGTACCTGAACTAGGTTCGGCTCAGGCGCTGGTACTACCGGGATTCATCAACGCCCATCAACATCTCACAGCAGACCGGCTGATTGCCTCGGCCATTCCCGACAACCTAGCTGCGTCATCGGCCATCTTTGATTGGGTTCTGCCAGTACACAACCATGTCAGCGGCGATGACGACGAACTAGCTGCCACCTTGAGCCTTACAGAAGCAGCCGCCAACGGCATCACAACCACCATCGAGGCTGGTACGGTGGCTCACCCAGATCGGGTGGCCAAAGCAATGACTACAGTAGGCGTACGGGGTGCGATTGGTGGTTGGGGTTCTGATGCTGACGGTTTGCCTCAATCCGCATCGGTTTCAGAGGTGATAGATGCCCAGAGACAACTTATCGAACGCTATTCATCTGGTGGTTTAGTAGAGGCAGCGGTCACTCTGGTGGGCCATAACCTGATGTCGGACGATCTTGTAGTGGAGGCTGCCGATTTAGCTCGCGCAACCCAGACACGACTGAGCTTTCACCTGTCGCCCACGCCCGATGATTCCAATTACTACCTTGAACGTACTGGCTGCCGTCCGCTTGTGCATTTGGATCGCTTGGGCGTTTTGGGTTCCAACGTATTGGTGGGCCATGCAGTGCATGTGGACACCGCTGAGTTGGAAACCCTAGTTCGAACTAATACTGCGGTGGTTTCGTGTCCGTGGGCCTACTTGCGATTGGGCCAGGGGGTTACTAAGTGCTTCGCTCATTTAGACTTGTGGCACCAAGGCGGGCGGGTAGCACTGGGGTGCGATACCGAGAACGCTGGTGATGCGGTGGACGCACTGCGAGCGGCTGCGTTGTTCTGTGGCTTGGCTAAAGATACTGCCCAAGATCCAACCCAATTTGGTGCCCACCATGCATTGGAGTTGCTCACCATCGCTGGGGCCGAAGCAGTGGGCATGGCAGACCGAATCGGGTCGCTAGAGGTTGGGAAAATGGCCGACATCGTGGTGATAGACCGATCTGGCATAGGGTGGCTACCGCCGAGCCCAGATCCAATCTTGCAACTGTTATGGGCCAATGGCAGCCGTTCGGTGAGCGATGTGTTGGTGGATGGAAACCTTGTAATCAAAGACGGAAACTGTTTAACTGTGGATACAGAATCGTTGCAAGAACCAACTCGCCAAGCTGCCAAACGGCTCGTTGAGCGATCTGGTATCAGGCCTAGCTCCCGATGGCCGATGCACTAAGCTCAGCAATCTACTAGAAAGAAGCACCATGACTTACCCCAACACTCTTATCTTCGTGGACTTTCCGTCTGATAACCCCGAAGCATCTGCGGTCTTTTATCAAGAGGTTTTCGGTTGGGAGGTGGAACCCCGCCCCGCTGGTGTTTTCCACCGAGTAGTTCCCGGCCAGAACTTCCAAACAGATGATGGCTCACAGGGTCCAACAGGGAACCTGCACATGGGGATACACAACGTTGCTAACGCCCGCCCCCACCCCGAACCCGAAGGGGTTGAGCCTCGTAGCTTGTCTACGAATGGACGTACTGTGCGGGTGTGGATTTTGGTGAGCGATGATGATTCATCTGCTGCCATCATGGAACGGGCTTTGGCTCGTGGGGCTACCGAGTTATGGCGCAACCATTACTGGGCCGAGTTCAACGGGTTCAACGATGCTTTTATGGACCCGTGGGGCAACACGATCATCTTGTGGACCAAAGGCGGAGACAACCCGCAGATACCCGATGGCTACACCAGCGAGTAAAGCGGCCATGTCAGAGCAAAATCCCGTCTACAACGTACACCCGCCCGCACCCCGGTGGACTCACATTGCTCTTCGGGTTAGCGATATGGATGCCACTATCAACTGGTATACCACCTACACACCCATGCGGGTGCTTGACCGGCGCGAAGACGAGATGGGCTACGGAGCTTGGTTGGGTCATGATGACTCGCCTGATTCCCCGTTCATATTGGTTTTGGCCCAGTTCTTTCCCGAAACCGACCCGTTTAAGGACTCTCCCATAGCCAAGTTGGCACCTTTTGCCCACCTAGGTATCGAGCTGACTAGCCGAGAGGCTGTAGAAGAGACCGCAGCCATGGGTCGCACTAACGGGTGCTTGGTTATGGGGCCAACCGACATGCCGCCGCCCATTGGCTACATCTGCATGCTCTGTGACCCCGATGGCAACATGGTGGAGTTCTCATACGATCAAGGGGTTTATGCTTTAGCCAGCCAACTTGCCCACCAACAAAGCTGAGTACCACCAACAAAGCTGAGTACCACCAACAAAGCTGAGTAAACTGCCTTTCGGTTAGACCCCAACCAAGATTCTCTAAAACAAGCCTTGTATCGTGACCACCAACCCCTTTAGTTTGACCATAATTTTTCAAGGTAAAAGCCGCACGGTGGAGTATGTGCTAGGAGACACCGTGTTGGAATCTGCTCGTCGGGCCGGGTTGAATCCACCGTTTTCTTGTGAGGCCGGGAACTGTGCAACCTGCATGGCTTTGCTGGTGTCGGGCAACGTCACCATGCGAGCAAACGAGGTGCTTGAGCCCGACGAAGTGGAAGACGGTTTTATCCTTACTTGTCAGTCGGTGCTCGACAATGACGCGGTGGTGGATTACGACAACCTGTAGTTGCTACCAAACGGGAAACTTTGCCTTGTCGGGCAGGCCAGAACGGCCCACAACGGCTTCTCCAGCGGCTTGACATCGAGCGTAGAAAGCATCCTCGTCGATGGTGGTCATGCGACCAGCATCTACCACCTTGTGTCCGTCCACAAACACGGTGTACACGCCTCGGCCATCTGCTGACCACACGAGTTGGTTCATTACGTTCAACAGAGGGCGCCACTCTGGGCGGTCGGTGTCGTGTAGGACTATGTCGGCTAGTTTGTTTGGCTCCAACGAGCCAACCTGATCTTGTATCCCCATAGTGCGTGCCCCGCCTAAGGTGGCCATCTCATAAGCTTTTTCGGCTGGAAACATTTGAGGATCCATTCGGGCATCCTTGAAGAGCCCGGCCACCAAATATGTGGCCCGCATCAAATCGGAGTAGTTGGACGCGTTGTTGCCGTCGGTGCCTAAGCTCACGTTCACCCCGCTGGTAACCATCTCAGGCATTTTGCCAATTTGGGTCACCCCGTAGCTCACCTTTAGCGCAGTAGTGGGACAGTGAACAACCGTTGCTCCAGCCTCGGCCAAAAGCCGTATCTCTTGAGAATCTACATGTACACAGTGGGTAATAGCGGTGTCTTGTCCAAGCACCCCTAGTTCGCTCAGATGCACCAGCGGCCGTTGGCCGAAAGCGGCGATGAAGCTGTCGGGATCTACAGCAGCTGGCGACATGTGAAAGCTCAGCCCCGCCCCGAACTCATCAGCAGTGGCCCGGGCCGCTTGCCACAGAGGATCAGAACAGGTGGTGTGGCCTACCAACATCGACCAGGCCCCTAGGCGGCCGTTGGCCGTGCCGCGAAACTTCGTGACGGTGTCGCGCAGGTTGGCAATAGCTTGATCGGTGTTTTGGCGGTACACGCTAGGTTCGGGGGGCAAATCCCATATCCACTTGCCGATCCGACCTCGGATGCCAGCTTCAACGAGGCCATCCATCACCTCATCTACGAAGCGGATGGTGCCAGCCTCCAGAAAACAAGTAGTGCCCGATTTGAGCATCTCCACCGCAGCTAACTGTCCAGACAATCGCTCCTCTTCGGCTGTGTAAACCGAGTACAGAGGACACAGCCACCTAAATACGTTCTCTTCAAAGGGGGTGTCGTCGGGCACATAGCCTCTGCTCAGGGGCTCACCGGTGATGTGGATGTGGGTGTTGATGAGCCCTGGGGTTACCACGAAGCGGTCGCCGCCAACCGTCTCTGTGGCCTGATAGCGGGCTTCCAAGTCCGATGCCTTGCCCACGTCCACAATCTGATTGCCCCGCACGGCCACCGCGCCATGGTGAATGATGTCGCGTGTGGCGTTCATGGTAACCACATACCAACCCTTGATGAGCGTGTCTATGTGTGTGGTCATGGCGTTCCTTTTGTGGGAGAGGGGGGATTAAAACTTCTTTAGGTTGTGCAGGTGGCGGGTTTGGTGGATACATAAGCGTATTGGTTCCCGATGGGTTCAATGAGGCGGATGGCTTGGAAGCCAGCTTCACGCAACCAATTCGCCACCTGTCCGGTGCCTATGCCAAAGCCGTTGATGGTGCTGGCCATCATGGTCATGGCCATCTGCACGCTATGTGGATTCCACTGGGGCTCGGGGGCCACAAAGTAATCGGCCAACAAAAGCCGTCCTTCGGGGCGCAGCGCCTCCCATGCTCGGGCGATGAGCCGTTGTGTACCGTCGGGCCCCTCGGTGCGACACACATGGCCCAATACCACGATGTCATAGCTTGCTGGCTCGATTTGGATGGTGTGGAAATCGCCCTGGCGGAACTCGCAGCGATCGGCCACGCAGTGTTCGGCGGTGGTGCGGCGAGCCACATCGATCACTTCGTCAAGATCGTTGACCACCGCAGTTGCGCCACGGCAGGCTTTGAGCATCGCGATGGACCATGGAGCACCACCCGCTCCCAGATCTAGCACTCGGGGGGCAGCCATAGCGCTGTAGCGCACCTGTAGGTCGGCCCTGCTGGCAGCTCGCAGCATGGTGGTGAACGTGGCCTCCGCTAAGGGGCGATAGAAATTAGCCGGATTGCGCTCAATCGGTTCGGCCGGTCGACCAGAACGGATGGTGTTGGCCAAATCAGACCAATTCTCTAATGGGCCAGGGGCTACGGGCACCAGCGCGGCCATCGATGCCGCCCCGTCACGGGTGAGGTAGCGGGCCGCGGTGTCGTTCAATCCGTAGCAACCGCCCACCCGCTCCAGCAGGTTAAGCACAGCTAGAGAGTCCAGCAGTGACTCAAGATGAGGTGCCGACACTTCTAGTGCGCTGGCTAATTCAGCAGCGGTTACTTGCGGTGGGATGCCGGGATTAGCACCTCGCTTCGTCAAAGCATCAAACACCCCTAACTCAAGGGCTGCCACCAAAACATGAAACGAGCCGAGCCCGCTGATCACCGCCCACACCGGGGCCGAAGGCGGGGGCTTGTGGTCGCTCCAAGGTCGGCCCACCCGCTCGGGAACATGAGATTTTTTTAGTTCGGGGTATGGGGAGTCAGCCACTCACCGCTCCGGCAAACCGTTAGCTTGTACCGCCCAAAAACTTTGTTTTGCGCTGCTCTTAATCCTACAATTCATCGTTCTGAAAAAACCTGCTGAAAGGAAGCAGCGCTAATGAAAACGCGCAGGGGCCAAAATCACAGTATAAGCATCCGGGGGACAGCAGGCTATGTCGGCAACCGCCCCACGAAAACAATTATAACCCTCCTCGCGGCAGGCACAGTGCTTGTACTGCTAGCCGGAGCTTGTGGCAACGATGACGACGACTCAGTACCCGCGGCCACCTTGGTGACAGCCACTGCTACCCCAGAACCGCAGACGGTGACAGCTACTGCTATCCCAGAACCGCAGACGGTGACGGCCACTGCTATCCCAGAACCCCAGACCGTGACAGCAGAAGAGCTATTGGCCAAGGTGATCAATGTATACACGGAAAGAAACGAGGCGCGGGCCACAGGGGATGCTGATCTCCCTGCAATTCAAGCGAATAGCACCTTCAGTATGCGCAACCAAAGTGGCTCAGACTTGATTGATATTGAAATGGTGGTCACTACGAATATTTTGTCTAATGGAGACCTGCACTCCGTCAATGATCTTAGTCAAGCAATCAATCCAGATGTTCCCGCCGACAGTGCATTTCAAGACTGGCTCGACACACCACCGGAGATCATCATCGTCGGTGACCGTTATTACACAAATAGATCTGACATAAATTCAAAATATGGCATTGAGGTAGACAGTGAATGGGCAGGCACAATATTGCCGGAACCAGTTTATGTGCCAGGCAGCAGAGATGCTGGCTTAGATATGATATTGAAGAATATTACTGGACAATTGAGCATAGATGAAGCGTACACAATCGCTCGCAATGTTTCTGGAAACGATCAGTTCTTTCTCTTCTTACTAGAATCTAGTTCCCCCGATAGTATTATTGGCACCGAGATTCTTAACGGTCACGAAGTCAATCGACTGAGAGTGAAGGTGCCATTACCAAGTGTGGCATATGCTTATTTAGTAGAGTACAATCTCTTTTCTAACAGTGTAGAATCATTTGGGATTCCATTACCGCTTGATGAGTTCATAGGCATGGTGACCAGTTCTACTCTTCTATCCAACTTTGATTTGTGGATTGATGATCGGGGTCTCATACATCGATTGCTGCTAGACGGAAGCGAAGCTTTTTTGCCATTTCTTCAAGCATCTAATGTGAATCTGCAAGAAGGTGATATTGAAGCCTCAGTTCAGACAGATATCGTCTTCTACGACGATACAAACACTAACGAGACCATACCGACTATCGCACCGCCTCCCTCTGGGCAGACTAACTTCATGGAAGACCCCGCAGACTATTTGGCGTTTTTGGGTATTCAATACGCGCCATCCTGACCTGCCCTGCAGTTACAGAGCACTGCACTTTTGCACTCAGGGCTTTAGCAGGATCTTGCCGAAGAAGTCGCTGGCTTGCATTTTGGCTTGGGCTTCGGCGGCATCGGCTAGGTCAAACACCGAGTCGATTGCTGCGGTAAAGTTGTTGTTGCAGAATGTAGCCCACGCCGGGCCGAACTCCTCAGGGCGGTAGGGGTCGGATCCCAGAATCTTGATGCCAGAGTGATACAAATGCCCCAGAGACCCGATGACTGCCTCATCCCCAGAGGAGTTTCCACAACTCACCAGCCGTCCGCCAATACCAAGAGCTAACAGCGAGGGGCCGAACAGGGCCGTGCCCACATGGTCGAATACCATATCTACCCCGGCACCACCGGTTAGCTCGCGCGCCCAGGTGGTTACATTTCCGGTTCGGTTGTTGAGCGCATAGGAGGCACCTAACGCCAAAGCGCGCTGGCACTTCTCATCGGTGCCCGCGGTGGCCAACACTGTGGCCCCAGCATTGACAGCAAACTGAATGGCCGCCACCGACACCCCTGATCCTGCAGCGTGGATCATCACCGTCTCTTCGCCAACTAGCCCGCCCACAGAGAACAGCCCATGTGATGCGGTTAGATAACAGGTGGGGAAGGCGGCGGCGGTTTCCAGAGGCATACCATGTGGCACCGGGTACACATGTGAGGCTGGCACCAAACACCTTTCGGCGTAGCCCCCATTTACATTAGCTCCGATAATGCCCAACTCGCCGTAAAGGTCTCCCTTGCCACCCAGTTTGGAGCGTTCATCAACCCCGGCCAGCGACGGATCTACTACTACGCGATCTCCAACGGCTATCCCGTCTACCTCGGAGCCCACAGCAGAGACCACCCCGGCTATATCCATCCCAGCAATGTGCGGCATGCTGAACCCGGCCATAGTGAACCATCCATTGCGCTGTACCAAGTCCAACCGGTTCAGCGCTGCGGCCACTACATCCACCACCACGTCTACCGGGCCGGGCTCGGGATCGGGCACCTCCTCATAGCAGAGCACATCTGATCCACCTTGTTCGTGGTATCGCATTGCCTTCATTGCTTGCCTCCTTTCTTGAACGTGCTATTTGAGCCCGCGAACAAATGGTCGGGCTAAAGCAGCTGGCGGTCGTACCTGTTTAGCAAACAAAGCCATAGCCCCGATGGTGACCAGATACGGCAGGGTCTGCAACAGTTCGGTGTTCAGCTCATAGCCTAATCCTTGTAGGGATAACTGAAACGAGAGTGCCCCAGCAAACAAGACACAGCCCCCTATGGTGCCCCACAGTGTCCAGCCACCGAATATCACTGCGGCGATGGCGATGAACCCCTGGCCGCTGATGACGGAGTCGTCAAATGTGGCTAGACGGGCAAACAAGAAGTAAGCCCCGCCTAGCCCTGACGTGAATCCTGCATAGTAGATGCACTGGCGGCGACGGAGGTTTACGTCTATGCCGCTTACGTCTGCAGACTGAGGGTTCTCTCCCGCGGCCCGCAACTCCAACCCCCAACGGGTTCGATACACTAGCCACCACGATAGCGGCACCAGTCCATAGAGCAGGTAGAAGGGCCACGGCTCGCCAAACAGCGCCTCCCCGAACAGAGGTATGTCCACCAGGATCGGTATCTTTACCTCTGAGGCGTAGCTGGCTTTCGGGTCGATTTCGCGGTCTAAGAACCCGGTAAGGCCCACGATCAAGATGTTAAGGGTGAGGCCCACCACGAACTGATCGGCAGTGAGGCGGTGGCTCATCTCTGCTTGCACTGCGGCGATAACCATCCCGCCCACCGCTCCGAACAACAGACCTACCGCAATCGACTCCGCTAGATGATAGCCAAGCGCACCAGCGAACGCGCCGCTCAGCAGCATCCCTTCCACAGAGATGTTCAACGTGCCCGACCGCTCGGCTACCCATTCGCCGGTGGCGGCGAAGGCCAGCAGTGCGGCGAACAGCGCGCCGTTTATGTAGGTGGACTCGCTCGATAGCACATCGCCAACAGCTGCGAAGAAGTCGATCAGCACGATGGCCCTCCGCCTATGCCGTGGATCAGCTTTACGCCATCGGCCAGCACACCAATCACACCCTCTCTGTTGCTGCGGCCCGAGCCCGGCGGCGATCAAGCAAGAACACAACCGCCGGGGGAACCAACAGCGCCAACACCAACAGCCCTTGCACCACATCGGTGATGCGGCTCTCCACCCCGGTGCTGTTCACAAAACCCGATCCAGTACGAAGCCCTGCAAATACGAACGCGGCCACCACCGCAGCCAGGGCCCGCTCCCGGGCCATGAGGGCTACCAACAGGCCGGTCCAGCCGATGTTGTCGGAAAAGCCGGGCACCAAACGGTAGTTGCCGAACGCGAAGCCCCCTCCTGCGAACATGGCAGCTCCGGCCAGACCAGCGAAGGCACCACCGATGGCCAGCGCGGTGGCCCCGAAGATGGTAGACGACACGCCAGCACGTTGCGCGGCCCGGGGGTTGTGGCCCAGCATCCTGAGCCGAAAGCCCCAAACTGTTCGGGCCAGCAAGTATGCCACTGCCAGAGCCAAGCCCAGAGCAACATAAACGGTGATGGGAAACTCGTTGCCAAAAATATCGGGACGGGGAATCCTGTTATCTCCAGGCAGCTGCGCGCTAACCAGATTCCGGTTGCCACGGCTAGCTTCGTCGGCCAACAGCAGCCACTGTTGCTTCAAGCCGTATCCCACCGCTTGAACGGCCACAAACACCAACAAAAGGGTGCTCAAAACCTCAGGCACCCCTCGCCAAAAGCGTAACAAACCAGCTAGAGATGCCCACACTGCCCCGCCAAGAGCGCCGAATAACAACAACAGCGCCACATTTACCGGCCCCGGGCCACCAATACGGAAGCTGAAGTACACCGCGAAGGCTGCTCCCATCAGCAACTGGCCTTCTTGGCCGATGTTGATCAAACCGGCTTTGGCCGAAACCACCGTACCCAGTGCTACAAGCAGCAGGGGTGCAGCAACTCCTAAGGTCTCCCCCCACCGCCCGGGTGCCTTGACGCTGCCATCTACCAGCGCCTCTACCACCGGCCACCAGTTGCCCCCAGTGGCCTCCACGATCACGCTCGACAGGGCAAGGGCACTGACGATGCTAAGCGCATACAGCGCCGTCCACTCGCTGGCCCGGGCTCCTCGTTTCATGCTTCGCTGCCACCCATGAGCAATCCGAGAGTTTCAAGGTTGGCTTCGGTTCGGGAAAGCTCGCCTGCGATACGGCCCCGATACATAACCACTACGCGGTGGGCTAGGTCAAGGATCTCATCAAGTTCGCTGGAGATCAACAGCACGGCCACACCGTCTTTGGCCACCTGGCGCAGGCGATCGGTCATGTACTCGATGGCCCCCACATCAAGACCTCGGGTTGGCTGGGCTGCTACTAGCACGTCTGGTTCTGCAGCTAACTCTCGGGCCAGCACCACTCGCTGCTGGTTGCCGCCCGACAGCGACCACATCGGGGCATCGGGTCCGGCGCAGCCGATGTTGAAATCCTCGATCATCTGGTTGGCCAGCATGTTCATATGCTGTTTGTTCATCACTCCGCGATGTGCCACCCGGTGAGGATCCACCATCAATAAGTTCTCAGCCACCGTCATGTTCAGCACCACGCCGGAGTCATGGCGGTCTTCGGGGATCACCGCTACTCCCGCTTTGGCCATAGCTCCGGGTGCGCCCGCAGCAACCTGTGCATCTTTGACAACCACCTGGCCTGCATCCAAGCTAACCAAGCTCGACAGCAGATCACCTAGAGTTCGCTGGCCGTTGCCTTCCACACCGGCTACACCTACGATCTCCCCTGAGAGCAGATCTAGGCTTACACCGTCTAGAAGCCGGGTGCCACCCCGCCCTTTAACCGTGGCATCTGTAATCCGCAGTACCGGCGCATTTGCAGACACAGGCTGTGTGGGTTCATGGCGCTGCGTGTCGGCATCTGCTTCATCATGGCTGGCATCATGGTTGGCGGTGAGGCCGAGGGCGGCCCGCTCGGAGCGCAACAATACCTCTCTACCCACCATGGCCCGGGCCATGCTACGAGCATCAGCCGTATCTATGGGCCGGTGGTCCACCACACGCCCTTGGCGCATGATGGTAACCTCGTCTGTGGCGTGCAGCACCTCGTCGAGCTTGTGGCTGACCAGCACAACGGCTCGGCCTTCAGCGGCAACCACCTCGCGCAGCGTGCCAAAGAGCTGTTCCGACTCTTCAGGTGTGAGCACTGAGGTGGGCTCGTCAAACACCAGGATGTGAGGGTCTCGGCGCAGACACTTGATGATCTCCACTCGCTGGCGCAGCCCTGCGGTGAGCTCGCCCACTCGGGCATCGGGGTTGATCTCCAAGCCGTACTCATCGCTTATAGCCGCCACCCGGTCACGCATGCCAGATGAATTCAGCCGCCCCACCTCTCCCAAAGCAACGTTCTCCCATACGGAAAGCTGCTCTACCAAGCTGAAGTGCTGATGAACCATAGAGATGCCCAGTGCCGCAGCCGCCAGTGGGTCGTGAATGGTACGGGGCCAGCCGTCGATGCGGATCGCGCCCGCATCAGGCAGCACCAATCCGATGAGCATCTTCATCAGGGTGGATTTGCCAGCACCGTTCTCGCCCAAGATGCCGTGGATGCGGCCCCGGTGCAGCGTCAGATCAACCTGATCGCAGGCGACTATCCCCCCAAACCGCTTGGTAATCCCAGCGAGTTCAACCGCAGGCACCGAGGGGTCAGGCCCCCCGGTACCTGTTAACGAGGTCGCCGCGTTGGTCACCCGCCGCCGTAGGCTTCGGCGGAAATATCGCCGAGAGCGCCGAGCAGTTCGCCGTCGCTAACAACTGCTTCGAAGGCATCAGCTAGCAGTGATTCTCCTTGTTCTGAGGGATCACACAGCTCGCCGCCATTGAGACCTGGCTCGGTTGGGAAATTATAGGTGGCACCCTCAGTAAGCTCGCCAGAGATGATGAGCGGCAGCACTTCCTGTGCGTACCGTCCACCGTCAAAAACCACGCTTCCAGTCCAGTTGATCCCATCATCGCGCGAGCAGATATCGGCCGGGCCAGCGGCAAACAACGCAACCCCCTCTTCGGTAGCTAGCTGGCCAACCGGGTTCAGCGCACCGCCCAAGTAGGCATAAACCAAGGTGGCCCCTTCGGCTATGGCGTTGGTGAGCGCGGCAGTGGCGTTGGCCGAGTTGTCGAAGTCGAACGGGGATGCACCGGTAGCCACATACTCCATGGTGAACGAGGAATCTACCGACTGAAGGCCATGCAGGATGGCAGCGTATGCCTCCTTTTCAAAACCCAGGTCGCAGCAACCCAAGAACACCGAGGTGTCCCCGCCTTGGTCTTGCAACACAGCGCCCATGGCCACGCCTGCTGTGTAGTGAATGGCCGATCCCCAGTCGGTGGCTTGGGCTAGTCCCGGTGTCTCCGGGAACCCGGCCCCGCAGTTGCAGTACCAGAAGATGTCGG
>JAPOTT010000012.1 GCA_026709025.1 bacterium | reverse complement strand
AATCCCCGCAGACGGAAAATCAGGAACATCCCGAATAAGATTCTCAGGCCAACCTACTCGCACCAACCTCAACTGTACTCCCCAACGCCATTAGCTACAACAACCATATCCTGTGCGCCCTGCGCCCTCATGAATTGGACAAATTGAACGACAACATTGAGGACAATCTGATGGACAAAATAGGGGTGTATTAGTATAGTGAAGGCGATGAGGGACTACGCAGACTCCCACCCGTGGATCACATTCAGCGTATCAGATGTGAACGATCTACCACCTAAAACATGGATGCTCTTGGGCGAAGCTCAAGCAATCTGTGAGCAGATCATCAGCACCCCGCTAAAGCCTGAGGTGGTTGAGCACCTGAACGAGGTCGCGCTCATCAAAGGGGCACAGGCCACTACCGCCATTGAAGGTAACACCCTTAACGAAGAGCAGGTGGCTGGCATCTACCGCGGTGATTACACCGCACCTGCGTCACGGCAATACCAAGAGCGTGAGGTGAGAAACGTGTTGGATGCTCTCACCAAGATCGATGAGCAAGCAACAAGTGGAACTCTTGCTCCGGTCACCCCTGCACTCATCTGCGACTACAACTTCCAAGTTCTACACAACACGCAGCACGCGCCTGAGGCTAGTGCAGGCCAACTCAGGACACACTCAGTCACTGTGGGAAGCTACCGCGGGGCACCAGCCCAAGATTGCCCACACCTAACCCGCCGGTTGGCCGAGTGGTTAGAGAGCGACATATTCCACTCTGATGATCCCGACACGGCTTTCGCCCTCACCGTCATCCAAGCAATCTACGCGCATCTCTATATTGCATGGATACATCCATTTGGAGATGGCAACGGGCGCACAGCCCGCCTGCTGGAGTTCATGCTGCTTGCCCGCTCAGGGCGGCTGCCTTTGCTAACTGCGCACCTGCTGTCCAACTACTACAACCTCACCCGCGATCAGTACTACCGGGAATTGCAAGTCTCCAGCCAAACAAGCTCCACACAGAACTTCCTCGCCTATGCCGCTCAAGGACTCGTTGATGGCCTACGAGAACAAATCCACCTCGTGCGCGCACAGCAGCTAAGCGTGTCTTGGGCCAATTATATAAACGAAACCATGGATCGATTCCCCGCCAGCCAAGCCAACAGCCGCCAACGGGCCTTGGTCTCTGCTATGCCGTTCGATAAGGCCGTAGCCCGAGGGGACTTGACTACCCTCACCCCATCGCTCGCCGCTCTTTATGCCAATACCGGTCCCCGAACTATGAGCCGCGATCTTAACCGACTGTCCAAAGCTGGCTTGATTGTGCGAGATGGACGAAACTGGAAAGCAAACACCAACATCATGTTCACGTTTATGTCGCCTGCCGCCTTCTGATCCTCAACTAGCTCCCGAGACAACCCTCTTCTTATCTGATCTAACCTATTTAACCGGAGTCAGCCCAACATTGATCCTGCCCCGCCAACAAACAGACAGATAAACAATAAGAAGTGATAAAGTGATAAGAAGTTAAAAAATGATAAAATGTGATAACTAGCCGAGGCAACGCAAGCCGAGGTGAAGGAGTTCACTTGGCCGATCACAACCCGTTTTTGCCGACCTTCGGGACATCGCCGCCGGTGCTGGCCGGAAGAGACGACGTGGTGGCAAGGTTCACGCGGGCTTTTGAGCGAGGTCCCATCCACCCCGACTACACCATGTTGATCTCTGGAATGCGGGGAGTTGGCAAGACAGTGCTACTGAATGAAGCTGAAGACGCAGCCTTGCGTCTTGGATGGCGGGTGGTCTCAGTGTCGGCATCAGTGCGCGGCCTGTGCCAGCAGATCACCAACGCCGCATTGGAGCATCTACGTGAGGCCGAAGACGGGAGAGCGCCGAGGCGCATCTCATCAGTCAGCGTGCTGGGGGCGGGCGTATCTTGGACAGAGCAGCCAGCCACCAAAGCTGGGATATCCGTGGATCTGCGCTCGGCGCTCACCTCCCTGGCTGAACGCCTAGCCGACGGCAATACCGGGCTTCTGCTCACCGTGGACGAATTGCAGGCCGTAGAGCGGGAAGAAGCCACCGAGTTAGCGGCGGCGGTGCAGCACATAGCACGTCGGGAATTACTGCCGCTGGCCTTCGTCGGAGCGGCCTTGCCCGAAGTCGACGAAACGCTGCTGACCGACAGGGGAATGACCTTCTTCCAGCGCTGCGCCCGAGCCCGCCTGCTCCCCCTCGAACGAAATGACACCCAATCCGCGCTGCGAAAGCCAATCACCGGTGCTGGCGGACGCATCGACAACGACGCTCTCGACCTCGCCATCCATGCGTCGGGCGGACATCCGTTCACCATCCAATTGCTGGGCTATCACAGCTGGGAGATGGCCGCGCCAGACCGCCGTATCACCGCGAAGCACGCCCGAGTTGGGGTTCTCGAAGCCGAACAGGCAGTGCTCGAGCAGATCGTCAAACCGATCTGGAGCGGCCTGTCGGCTATCGACCGCTCGTTCCTGCAAGCCATGTCTATAGACAACACCGACTCGGATATCAACACCATCGCCCACAGGATCGGGCGCTCTCCCAACTACGCCCAAACCTACCGGCGGCGACTTATCGACGCAGGTGCCATCCAACCCGCTGGCCGCGGTAAAGTCTGTTTCACTCACCAATCCCTCCGCCCCTGGCTCCGCTCACAACAGTGACCGGCCCCCTCAACGGCAGACCCTCAACACCCCCAGTTCCAGCTTCATAGGCTTGGTCACCGCGTTTAGCAGCGGGGCGATACCGTTGTTAGCACTCTCGCCAACTGCCCCGATCACACCCCTAAAATCGACCTTGAACTGGAGGCGCTCCTATGACTAATACCAATCGCACCCTGTCAGCACAAGAAGGTTCGTTCAGTGAAGCTGGCAACAACCGCACTGCTCAAACTAGAAGCTCCATGCTGTGGGCAGCCTATGGCGACGCTCTCGGCTTCATCAGCGAACTGACAGACGAACAAGGTCTCAAGCGCAGAACTCAGGGGGCACCGCTTGACCGGCTCATGGACTGGAAATATTGGGTTGGCGATCATGGAGGAGTGGATGTGGTTTTGCCCACTGGATGCTGGTCGGATGATACCCAGCTTCGGATGTCGGTCAGCCGGTCAATCGGCAATCACGGCTTTGACGTGGAGACCTTCGCACGCATAGAGCTTCCAGTCTGGCTCTCCTATGGCCTCGGTATCGGACTAGCCTCCGAGGCCGCAGCCAAAAACATGGGCCTCCCAAATGCCCTTTGGTACGCCAACACCTTCCCGTGGTGGTATGACGCTGGCGGCAACGGTGCCGCTATGCGGATTCAGCCCCATGTTTGGGCCTCTCCAGGTTTCGACGATAGCTACTTGCTAGACGTAATCATCGACAGTGTCTGCACCCACGGACACCCTCGGGCCATCGTTGGAGCTTGCTTTCACGCATCCACCTTAGCCCACTGTCTGAATACCGGCTCCGCCCCGACATTAGACGAATGCATAGCTATTGCCACGAAGCTCAGCGAAGTTATTTCTTTGATCACTAGCCATCAGATTCTCGGCGATATATGGATCGGTCTCTGGGAGCAGGAAAGCGGCAAGCAATTCCAACAAGTTTGGCAGAACACCGTTACCGAACTCTGCGACACCATCAAGCTAGCCAACGCTGCGGCCAGTGCCACTTCTTCGCTAACTGATACCTACCAAGCAATTACCGAACAGCTTGGGCTCGCTAAACAGTATCAACATGGCAGCGGAATCCTCACCACTGTGGCAGCCGCAGCCCTCGCAGTGCTCGCAGAGAGCCCATATGAGGCAAGCAAGGTTGCAGCGAATGCTATCGATACCGACACCGACACCATTGCCACCATGGCAGGAGCACTGATAGGTGCCTGTGATACAACCAGCCAACCCCCAGAAGAAGTCCTTGACAGTAACTATCTGTTAAACGAGGCCGACCGACTCACCGCAATCTCACAAGGTAAACCCATGAAAAACCACCTTTACCCAGATACCCTCACATGGATCGCACCACAAACCCAAGCCGATGCTCTTGTGACCGAAAACGGCCACCTTGTCGTTGAAGGTCTTGGCCCAGCAACAGAACTAGATACCCCGCCAGCGTGGACACCGCGCAAAAACTTTGCTTGGCAGTGGGTTCAAACAGAGTTCGGGCAGACACTCCTCATCAAACGTCGCCCCGAACTCCGCTCTCACAAGACCAACGACAACGTGGATCCCCCAAAGCCGGTGGCCGAGAGTTAGAGGATAAAGTTTGGAACCAGCTTCCGAAAGCGATGGCCTGATCCAATGGCTGTTCCTACTGGAATCCTCTGGAAGCGTGATCCCCACACGGCAGCGAAACATACTCTGCTGCGCCGGTACATGTCGGCATGGTTTCCGATTATGGCAAAGCAATTCAGCGATGTTGGGATTACATTTTTCGACGGCTTCGCAGGTCCAGGGGAGTACATCAACTCTCAAGAAAGTTCGTTTGTAATCGCAATGAAACAAGCCCATCGGAGCGAAGTGAGGCAGGTGAGCGTGTCTTCGGGCACAGCGATTGGCGGAACGTAAATCAACAACCGACTGCCGAGAAGAAAGCGTTCCTCTTGGACTTATACAGAAAAAGTCTTCATTCAGCTGACTTGCCATACGTGCTGACGTTCGAGATGATCGACGAAAGCAAGAACTCTCTGCACCTCTTCTTTGGTACCAGAAGCAAAGTCGCCGTAGAAAAGTTCAAGGATGGCTTATGGGAGGTTGATGGTATATCTGGCCAGCGATTTCGAGATCCGCGTGACCCCAACCAAATGTCATTTGATATTCTGTGCCCTGACTTCTCTCCGCTGAAGCACCGTATCTTAGAGTTGCTCGCAGAATCTTAGAGTTGCTCGCAGAGAGCGATCGGAGCATGGAGTACCTCTGCGAAGATGCTCTTCTCGAGACGATTTACAAAAAGACTCATGTCAAGCCCATTGTGGACCAGCTCACCAAGCAGCGAAAGATAAAACAAGTACACAAAGGACGGTCTTATAAAAATCGCGTGTATCGCTTGTCGGCGGAGCAACTCTTCTAGAGGCGTTTGGATAGGTGGCCAAGCACCTGCTGCGCCGCAATGTTGACATTCAGACAGGGCTCAATTCTTGGGGGGTTTGCGTTGGGTGGGGGTGGGAGTGGGGAGGTCGGTGGCTTTGATGAGGGGAGAGGTGCAGATGTCGTCGAGGAGTTGGGCGGCGGCGGGGGTGACTTGGACGGTGTGATCGAGGATGGCGAGAAGGCGGAGCAACTCGTCGGTTTGAGTCCACTGGGTGGGGCGGATCTTGTCGAGGGGGCTAGATTTCTTTCCTTTGCGGATCTTCATTCGGTAGCCGAGCCAAGAGCGGAGCACTCGTAGGCTGGAGACCTCGAACTCCCAGACTGCGGGGCTCACCGGGGCGAACACGCCGGTGCCGACGGTGAGGGTTTGGGTTTCGGAATCGTAGTCGAACTTGTCGGGCATGGCCTCGACGGGGGTGACCTCTCGGGTTGGGCCTTCGGGGAGACGGGGCTGGCCGGGCGGGGCCAAGCGCTCGCCCCAGGTGTGCCACCAGAGCAGGTCG
>JAPOTT010000002.1 GCA_026709025.1 bacterium | reverse complement strand
GGTTCGGTGACGGTCACGTTGGTGGATGGTGCTGCTTATGATTTGAACTCCAACGCATCAGCGACTGTAAACGTGGCTGATGACGATGATCCCCCGCCGCCACCGCCACCGCCACCGCCTTCTCAGTCGGATAAGCCGGTTGTGACGTTGGAGAAAACTAACGCGGTGGTTACTGAGGGCGACAATGCTCCTTATGGTTTCACCCGGTATCACATTTATATTTCTCTTGACAAGCCTGTAAGTCATCCAGTTAGCGTTCTCGTCGGCTACCAAACCACTGGTAGCGGAGCGGGCCATGCTAGCTTAAACTCTGATTTCAATTTTCTTTCATACAGAGTTACCATCTTCCCTGGACTCACTCGTAACCGCATGGGAGTGATGATCTGGGATGACAAAGTTAAAGAACCAGACGAAACTCTCCGATTGTTTATCTCAGCTCCTCAAGGAGCAACCATCAAGAACAGCCAAACCATTCTCACCATCAAAGACAACGACTAACCCACGATCTACGCAGCATCCATTCCAGATTTATTTCAGAACGCGCAATAAAACGCTTTCAGAACGCGCAATAAAACGCTTTCAGAACGCGCTATAGTGTTCCCCTATAACGCATTTTGCTTTGTTCGCACTCTACACAGCATCAGAAGGGGTAACTAGTTGTGAGTAATTCGCGTACCACGCTCACCATGCCTGGTTATCTGCCGCGTATTGCGGAGAGCGATGTGGAGAGCGCACTGCGTAGGCGAGGAGCTGTGCTGATTGAAGGTGTGAGAGGTTGTGGCAAGACCTGGCTAGCTCGGCATTTCGCTCTTAGCGAAGCTCGCCTTGATGACGAAGCTGTGCTGCTCTTGGCTTCATCTGATCCTGGGGAAGTGCTTAGAGGGCCTGTACCCCGATTGCTTGACGAATGGCAAAATGCCCCGCAGTTGTGGAATCGGGTTCGCCGAGAGTGTGATGACCGTTTAGAGCGGGGTCAATTCATACTCACCGGTTCGGCTTTTCCTCAAGATGATGTGACCCGGCATACTGGTACCGGGCGCATTAGCCGGGTGTTGTTGCGTCCGATGTCACTTTTTGAGTCGGGGCGGTCAGTCGGCGCTGTTTCTCTCAGGGGTGTATTTGAGGGCGATGTTGTGTCGTCAATGCCTAACGAGGGGGTGGGGTTGCGCGAGATTGCTAGTGTAATCTGCGCCGGTGGGTGGCCACAGAACTCGGGTGAGAGTGATGACGATGCATGCCAGTCAGTGCGTGATTATGTGGGAGAGGTGGTTCGGGTAGACGTATCCTCGGGTAACGGGGTTAGCCATGACCCAAACATGGTGCGGCGACTAATGCTAGCTTTGTCTCATAGCGTGTCTACCGAGGCAAAGATCACGAAGCTGGCATCGGATATGAGCATCGATCATCCCCCTAGCCGGAACACTCTTGCTGCTTATCTGGATGCTTTGCGTCGGATATTTATTGTGGAAGATCAGCCAGGGTGGCCCGTTAGCTTGCGTTCCAAAGCAGTTTTGAGGAGGGAGGCTAAGCGTCATTTTACAGATCCTTCATTGGCTGCGGCGTTTATTGGAGCCAATCCTGAGCGCTTGTTAGCAGATCACGTTATGTTTGGCATGTTGTTTGAATCGCTGGCAGTACGAGATCTTCGTATTTATTCGCAGTCTGATGGTAGTGGTGTATTTCATTTTCGTGATAACACCGGGCTTGAGGCTGATGCGATAGTTGAGAGCGTAACTGGCTCATGGATTGCAGCAGAGATAAAGTTGAACTCTGCTCCAAGTGTGATTGACAAGGCAGCCAACTCACTGAAGCGTCTCAAAGAAAAGGTGACCCGCGAGCGCTCTAGCAAGTTGGCCGCTCTGGTTGTGATAACGGCCACCGGGCCCTCTTACCGTCGTCCCGACGGAGTGCAGGTAATCCCATTGCCCCTACTAGGCCCTTAAAGTCACCACTCGGGCAATTTGTCACACCAAGCTGGTATTAGTTGAGTCCGTGAATAAGCTGAAGCACACGATGGCCGATCTAGAGATGCCACTTGACATGGAATGTGTTGATTGGCAGAGGATGCCCCAGCAGAGAAGCTTCTTCGTAGGGTGATAAAGAGGGGCTGAGCATGATTCGGACGATGCGATCTGTGGTGCGGTTTCGGCGTTTTGAGCCTAATAGGGCAAAGAGGCGATTAAGTCGTGCGGCATCGGTAGCTGATCTGAGGGATCTGGCAAGGCGTCGCTTGCCAGCCGGAGTGTTTGACTACATTGATGGTGCCGCTGAGGATGAGTTGACCATGGCACGCAACACCTCTGCCTTTGATCAGTGGGAATTTGTACCGCGGGTGTTGCGGGATGTCTCAGACGTAGACACCTCGGTAGATTTGTTGGGCAGACACCATCCGCTTCCTTTTGTGTTTTCGCCCACAGGGTTCACCCGCATTGTGTGCCCTGACGGGGAACTGGCCGTAGCCCGGGCAGCTGCTCGAAGGGGTATTACCTATTGCTTGTCCACGCTGGGCACTCGTACCATTGAGGAGGTACGAGGGGTGAGCGACGGTCCTCTGTGGTTTCAGCTCTACTTCTGGCGGGATAGGGGGTTGGTGGCCGAGTGGCTTCAGCGGATGCGTGACTGCAATTACGAAGCTTTGCTGCTGGCCGTGGACACGCCGGTGTTTGGTCGTCGAGAAAGAGATGTGCGCCGGGGGTTCACTTTGCCACCCACGTTAGGGCCCGACACGGTGCTAGATGCTTTGCGTAGACCAGCTTGGACAAGTTCGCTGTTGCGTTCTGAGCCTATCGGGTTTGCTAACTTGAAGGGGGTAGCTGGCTATGACGGCAGTTCGGCGTTGGCGTTAGCTGAGTTTGCTCACAACCAGTTTAATCAGGCGCTTTCGTGGGAAGACCTTAGTTGGTTGCGGGAGCGCTGGGGTGGGAAGTTGGTGCTCAAAGGGGTGCAATCGGTTGCTGATGCCGCTTTGGCCGCAGAGCATGCAGTAGATGGAATTATTTTGTCCAACCACGGTGGTCGTCAGCTTGACGGAGCGCCACCAATCTTGGAGTTGGTTCCCAAAGTGGCCGATGCAGTGGGCGGTGAGCTTGCTGTGATCTGCGAAGGTGGAATCCGAAGGGGAAGTCATATCGCGATGGCCCTTGCCCTCGGTGCTGATGCGGTGATGTTTGGTCGCCCGTACCTTTATGCTCTAGCCGCTGCTGGCGAAGCGGGACTGGAGCACCTAATTGATCAATTTACAGAAGACCTCACCCGCACTCTAGCTCTCTTGGGCGTACCAGCCGCCTCCAAACTAACCCCCGCTTCTATCCACCCCCGCAAATAAAGCATCAGCAATAGGGAAGCGGGGAGTAGTTGGAGATATGGTGGTTTTGTGTTGTCTGTGCAGGGTGCCCGGTGTCTTAACAGTCCAGTCATCAAAGTACACAGGAAACTGAGATTTTTATGTTGTTGGCTCTTGACATAGGCAACACTCAAACCGTGGTCGGCTTGTATGAAGCCGTGCGCGCCGAGGATTGTAAAGCTGCAGATGGGCTCATCCAACACTGGCGATTGTCAACGGTGCCCGAGCGCACCCCTGATGAGATTGCAGTGTTGTTGCGGAGCCTGCTTGATAGTGAGGGCGTGGATATGCATTCCGACATAACCGGTATGGCGGTGTGTGCAGGTGTGCCTCGTTTGCGTGAAAGCGTGCGAGCTATGGCGCAGCGCTATTTTGATTTTACCCCGGTGGTTATTGAGCCGGGTACCCGCAGCGGCATTCCCATTCTCTATGACAACCCCCGAGAGGTAGGGGCCGACCGTATAGCCAACGCAGTGGCCGCTCAACATCTTTATGGCGGCCCTGCGGTTGTGGTGGATTTTGGTACTACCAACAACTTTGACGTTATCTCACAACATGGTGAGTTTTTGGGTGGGGCCATAGGCCCGGGCATTGAGGTGAGCTTAGATGCGATGGTAGGTCGAGCTGCCGCATTGGGGCCGGTAGCGCTAACTGAGCCTCGGAGGGTGATCGCCAAAACCACCATGGAGTCCATACAGGCGGGGGTAATTTATGGCTTCGTATCTCAGATAGATGGCATGGTGGGACGTTTTGCAGATGAGTTGGAGCAACAGATGCTAGTAATTGCCACCGGCGGCCTAGCCCACCTCATTGCCCCGTTGTCTGACACCATTCAGTTTGTGGAGCCCTACCTTACGTTGCATGGCCTCTGGCTCGTTCATAGGCGCAACCAATGAACCCGCAATCAACCGCTGAGTGCCGCAAGCTTCACGATCACATTGCAGCAGGCACCGAAACAGCGCAGACGGCAACAGTTGCAGGCAGGATCATGTTACGGCGGGTACAGGGCAAACTAGCTTTCGCCACGTTACAAGATGCCGCCGGACGTATTCAGTTGTTCGCTCCCGCAAAGGTTACCCCTGATTATGAGGGTTTTTGTGCCCTGTCGCTGGGCGATTGGGTAAGGGTTAGTGGTTTGATTATGAAGACCCGTACCGGAGAGTTATCGGTGAAGGTACAAGAGTGGGAGCAGTTAGCGCAGGCCCGCCGCGCTTTTCCCGATAAGTGGCATGGCCTGGCCGATCCCGATACCCGCTTTCGACAGCGTTACGTGGATTTATGGGTAACCGACAAGGCTCGTGCAACCTTTCAGATGCGCTCGGAGATGATGTCGCTAACCCGCCGCTGGCTAGAAGACAGAGATTTTATGGAGGTAGAGACACCGGTATTTCATCCGGTGCCCGGTGGAGCGTTGGCGGAGCCGTTCAGCACCCATCACAATGCCCTAGGCATTGACCTGTTTTTGAGAATTGCCCCTGAGTTGTATTTGAAGAGGCTGGTTGTGGGTGGGTTTGAGCGGGTGTTTGAGATTGCTCGGGTGTTTCGCAACGAGGGTATATCCACCCGCCACAATCCCGAGTTCACCATGTTGGAGCTGTACTGGGCTTATGCAGACTACGGCGACATCATGGAATTGGTAGAAGAGTTGGTAGCTCATTTAGCTCGACTGCTACAGGGAACCACCCATCTCAGCTATCAAGGCAGGGAGCTTGACCTAACCCCGCCATGGCCTCGCCGTAGCTTTAGCGAACTCTTGGCCGCTCACAGCGGCCTAGATGTAAACCTTCGCACGCCGCTAGACGAACTGCGTGCTCACTGCACAGATCGAGACATCTCAGTGCAAAACCACTGGGGGCCGGGCAAGCTTTTGTTGGAGCTTTATGAAAAGACCACCGAACCCGAACTGTGGGGGCCGGTGTTTGTGTGTGATTACCCCAAAGAGGTGTCACCTTTGGCTAAGGATCATAGCGAAAACCCAGGTTGGGTAGAGCGATTTGAGGCCATCGTGGCTGGGCGAGAGCTAGCCAACGCCTTCAGCGAACTCACCGATCCCGATGAGCAAAAGGCTCGTTTTGAACATCAGGCTGCTCAAAAAGATGTGGGCGACACCGAAGCCATGTCTGTAGATAGGGATTACCTGCGGGCATTGGAGTTTGGCTTGCCGCCCACTGGCGGGCTAGGAGTAGGGATGGATCGTCTAGCTATGTTGTTGGCTGATGTGCCCAACATACGCGACGTAATTCTGTTTCCCACACTGCGTCCCGAAAGCTTATAGCGTCTGCAAGTACTCCTAGCCAGAAAGCTTTTAGCATGTCGCTGCGTTGGTGCTTAGGGTTTTGCGAGAGGGAATAGGGCTCTGTCGATAAGGTGATCGGTGGCTACTTGCAAAGCAGAGGTGGCCGTGGTGTGAGGCAGCGACCGCAAGCTTGCAGATGCCTGTTCCACATAGTCACGGGCCACTTGGAGGGCTTGTTCCACACCGCCGCTAGAGCGCACGATTTGTAGAGCCGAACGCACTCCCGCATCTGAGAGGGTGCCACCTAGTAGCTCCTGTAGCTGGGCTCCGCTAGCGGTGTTAAGAGCTCGGATAACCGGCAGGGTGTAGATGCCCTCGTGCAGGTCGTTGCCTGAGGGTTTGCCAAGATGTTCCTCTGTGGCCACGATGTCTAAGATGTCGTCCACCACCTGAAACGCTAGACCGTAGCAGCGACCAAACTCGGTTAGGGTGTCTACGATGGGGCGCTCCAACCCTGCTACCAAAGCTCCTATGCGACAAGAAGCTGCCAACAACGAAGCCGTTTTTCCCTCAATGGATGCGGTGTAGGATTCCTCGGTACGGTGTGGGTTGGTGGTGTCTTGTAGCTCTCGCACTTGGCCTTCGCAAAGATGGCTGATGGTGGCTGCTAACAACCCTGCCACCTCGGTACCTAGTGAAGCGGCCAGCTCAGATGCCCTGGCCAGCAAAAAGTCACCAGCCAGAATGGCTCGCAGATTGCCCCACTTGGCATTAACGCTGTCAACGTTGCGTCGCACTTGGGCTTCGTCCATCACATCGTCGTGGTAGAGCGACCCCAGATGCACCAACTCCACTGCCACACCACCGGTTAGCACATCGGGGTGAACAGGGGCGCAGTGAGCCTGCGACATGTTGGCGGCTGCAATCACGAAACCTGGCCGCACCCGCTTGCCGCCTGCGCGGATAAGGTGTCCAGCCATTTCTGTAAGGAACGGATGCTCGGTTTGAACCGACTTCTCTAGCCGTGATTCCAGCCGTTCTAGGTCTGGTGCCATTGTGGGGATGAGATCTAGGGGGCTGCGTGGCACTGCTTTAGCGTACTGCTAGATGTATCGTTTTCAACGTGTTGGTTGCTGCGCTATCTGAGTTGTTGCTTTGCCATCTGTGGCGAAATCTGTCAGCGCGGTGGGTAAACTCAAGTGGTTACACTGTTAGCTGAAAAATATGTCGGGAGCTTGAAAAATATGTCGGGAGCTTTTCGTGTTTGAGAGATTTACTGATAGAGCCCGCAGGGTTGTTGTCTTAGCTCAAGAAGAAGCGCGCCTTTTGCATCACAACTACATTGGCACCGAGCACATCTTGTTGGGGCTGATCCATGAAGGCGAGGGCGTAGCTGCTAAGTCGCTGGAGTCTTTGGGTATTTCGCTAGAGGCCGTGCGCAATCAGGTGGAAGAAATTATTGGGCAAGGGGGTTCGTCACCTTCAGGGCATATCCCATTTACACCTAGAGCCAAAAAGGTGCTGGAGCTGTCGTTGCGTGAGGCCCTTCAGCTGGGACACAACTACATTGGCACCGAGCACATCTTGTTAGGGCTCATCAGAGAAGGTGAGGGCGTGGCTGCCCAAGTGTTGGTGAAGCTAGGGGCTGATTTGTCGCGGGTGCGCCAACAGGTGATTACGCACTTGTCGGGATATGGCGGTGCTCAGGGTGCTGAGGGTCGAGAGAAGGTAACCACATCGCCCGGCGGTAGCGGCGATGGGTCTTCGGGGTCTTTGGTGTTGGATCAGTTTGGTCGTAACCTCACTCGCGTGGCCGCCGACGGCGGGTTAGACCCGGTAATTGGTCGTCAACGTGAAACCGAACGGGTGATGCAGGTGCTGTCGCGGCGTACCAAGAACAACCCTGTGTTGGTTGGCGAGCCGGGCGTGGGTAAAACCGCCATTGTGGAGGGTTTGGCACAAAAAATCGCTGGAGATGATGTGCCCGAAACCATCCGCAACAAGCAGCTTTACACCTTAGATTTGGGTGCTCTAGTTGCGGGCTCGCGTTATCGGGGTGATTTTGAGGAGCGTCTCAAAAAGGTGCTCAAAGAGATCAAAACCCGTGGCGACATCATCTTGTTTATAGACGAACTGCACACCCTAGTGGGTGCCGGTGCTGCTGAAGGGGCTATAGATGCGGCATCTATCCTCAAGCCCATGTTGGCCCGTGGGGAGTTACAAACCATCGGGGCAACCACTTTGGATGAGTATCGCAAGCACCTAGAGAAAGATTCGGCCTTAGAGCGGCGCTTTCAGCCGGTGAAGGTGGAGGAGCCAACCATTGCCCACACCATTGAGATACTCAAGGGCCTGCGGGATCGCTATGAGGCCCATCACCGGGTAAATATTACTGATCAGGCTTTGGTGGCTTCAGCTAATTTGGCCGACCGTTACATTTCAGATCGCCACCTGCCAGATAAGGCAATAGACCTTATCGATGAGGCTGGTTCGCACATGCGTATTCGGCGCATGGATACCCCAAGCGATTACAAGGATTTTGAGGAGCAGCTAGCCGAGGTTATCTCTCAGAAGAAGTCGGCAGTAGAGCAGCAGGATTTTGAAGAAGCCGGTCGTTTGCGAGACAAAGAAAAAGAACTGTTAGCTGATAAAGAGCAGATCGAGTCGGAGATTAAGGCCAAAGGCGTGGATTTGTTTGATGAGGTGGACGAAGAGGCTGTGGCAGAGGTGCTTTCCATTTGGACTGGAATCCCCGTGTACAAGCTCACCGAAGAGGAAACTGCCAAGCTCTTGCACATGGAAGACGAACTGCACAAACGGGTAATTGGCCAAGAGGCTTCCATCAAGGCTGTTTCGCAGGCCATTAGGCGTACACGTGCTGGTTTGAAGGATCCCAAGCGGCCTAGCGGTTCGTTCATCTTTTTGGGCCCGTCTGGGGTGGGCAAAACTGAGCTCGCCAAGACTTTGGCGGAGTTCTTGTTTGGAGATGAACAGTCGCTCATATCGCTGGACATGTCGGAGTACATGGAAAAGCACACCGTGAGCCGTCTGGTGGGCTCACCGCCGGGTTATGTGGGCTACGAAGAGGGTGGACAGCTAACCGAGGCGGTGCGGCGTAAGCCCTTTTCGGTGGTGTTGTTTGATGAGATAGAAAAGGCTCACCCAGATGTGTTCAACACGCTTTTGCAGATATTGGAGGAAGGTCGCCTTACCGACAGCCAAGGGCGGTCGGTGGATTTTCGCAACACGGTATTGATTATGACCTCTAACCTCGGCACCCAAGACCTGCGTAAAGCCAACTTGGGGTTCACCAAGACTGATGAGGCCATCACCTACGAACGTATGAAGGAAAAGGTTACCGACGCGCTAAAAGACCATTTTCGGCCTGAGTTCTTGAACCGCATCGACGAGGTAATCGTCTTCCATGAGCTAAGCCGCGAAGAAGTAACACAGATTGTGGATTTGATGATCAAGCGTCTGCAAGATCAGCTAGAAGCCCAGGGCATTGGTTTGGAGCTAACCGGGCCCGCCAAGGTGCTTTTAGCGGAGAGGGGATACGACCCAACGCTGGGAGCTCGCCCCTTGCGCAGAGCCATTCAACGGATGGTGGAAGACCCATTATCTGAGCGCCTTTTGTGGAAGGAGTTTCGGGCTGGGGAGATAGTGGTGGTGGATGTTGAAGACGATCCAGATGAGCCGGGTGCTGAGCGTGTTTGCTTTCAGGCAACGGAAGGTTTTGAACCGCCACCTGTAGAACAGCTAGCTGGCGCTTAGGCTGCAAATGCCCGCAGGGGTTAAGGGGCCACAGAGGTTAATCTGGCAAACGCGATTGCGGCGCTGTGCGTTGGCTTTGGGGCTTATAGTGGGTCTGAGCGCCTGTCAGGCTGGCATTTTTGTGGACGTTGATTTCAACTCCGATGGTTCGGGTGTGGTTACCGTGGAGTTGGAGTTAGATTCTGAGGCGCTAGCGCTGGCTCCTGATATTGCTTCGCTGGCGCTAACCCAAGATATTCAAGACCCGGCCTCGGGCTGGAACTACAGCCGCCCTGAAACCGATACATCTGCTAGGTTCTCTGCGTCAAAAAGGTTTGGGTCGCCACAGCAGTTGGAGTCGGTGTTGGCTGAGATTTTCGGCTCCAGTGAGGTGTTTAGGGATTTTGAGTTTGAGCGCAACACCGCTTTTGCCGAAACTAATTATCGGGTAACAGGTGTTGTGGATTTGTCGTCTGGTCTAGACCTAATTGCCGATCCAGAGTTGACCGGTCGCCTCGATGGTCATCTATTTGGCGAACCGGTAGAGGATCTACAAGCGCTGATGCGTGCCGTTACCATAGAGCTAGATTTGGGTTTGCCGGTTGGCCCCAAGCAAACGCTGGTGTATGAGTTGGGTCAGGCTGCTGAGCAGCTAGAGGTGACCGCTCAGCACGAGAGCACTAGGGCGATCACCTTGCGTTGGGTGGCTTACGCGGCGTTTGCGTTGGTTGGGTTGGCAGTTTTGATTGCAGTTGCTGGTTACTTATTGGAGCGTCGCGCTAGAGAGAGTGCGTTAGAGTCTGGATTAGGCCAGGCGGCGTTGTTGCGGCCAGCTACTTTGTCAGAACCCGACCTGCCGCAAAAGCGCTTGCAGTTGGTGGTGGTGAATCCCTTGGGCGTGTTGTATGAGCCTGCACGTAACCCAAGTGAGTTGTTGGGAGATTTTGTACGCCAGCGCGGTGGTGATGTTGCCACAGGTGAGCTGGAGGAGTTGCATAGGCAGGCTTTGTTGGGCCGCATAACTCCTGCGGAGTTGTGGGCAGAGGTAGGTTTTGCGGGCGATTCTGGGGAACTAAATCTCGAAGAGTTGAATGAGGCGTTTTTGGCTCAATATCGGGTTCGCTCGGGTGCGCGTGATTTTGTGGGGGAGATGGTGAGACGGGAACTGTCAGTAGCGTGTCTTGCTAATGATACCTCGGCGTGGTCTGTGGCTTTGCGAGAGCGGTTTCAAATCCTCGGGGTAGATACTTGGATCGTGAGCAGCGAGGTTGGTGTGTGCATGCCAGCACCTGGGATATATGAGGCGCTGCGACGTACCATGTCTATTCCTTACGAGAACACGCTGCTGGTGGATGTAAACGTAGAGCATTTGGACGCGGCCCGAGAGTTGGGCATGTCTACGGCGTTGCTGGCCGATGATTCAGCAGATAGCGATGAGATACCTAGACACGCTGTGGTGAGAAGTTTTTCCGACTTCTTTAGGCGTCGTTCTCGCCCGTGAGTTCAAGTGGGCTAGCCCAGAATCTCCGCAGCTTGGGTGGCAAAGTAGGTGAGTATGATGTCGGCTCCTGCGCGACGAATGCCGGTGAGGGTTTCGGTGATTGCAGCTTGTTCGTCTAGCCAGCTAGATGCTGCAGCTGCTTTGATCATCAAATACTCTCCGCTTACTTGGTAGGCAGCTACGGGAACCGTGGAGGTATCGGCAAAATCTCTTACCACGTCTAGGTAAGGACCCGCTGGTTTCACCATCACCATATCGGCGCCTTCGGCGATGTCTAGTTCTAGCTCGCGTATGGCCTCACGGCGGTTGGCTGGATCCATTTGGTAGGTTTTTTTGTCGCCCGAACGAGGTGCCGAATCTAGCGCCCCTCTGAAAGGGCCGTAGAGCGCCGAGGCGTACTTAGCTGTATAGGCGCAGATTCCCACATCGCTGTGGTCGTGATGATCTAGGTTGGTGCGGATGGCACCTACACGGCCGTCCATCATGTCGCTAGGTGCCACTATGTCGGCCCCTGCTTGAGCGTGGGTAAGGGCTTGGGCACACAACACCTCCACGGTGGCATCGTTTTGTATGGTGCCATCGGGGGCGACAAGCCCATCGTGACCGAGGCTGTTATATGGGTCTAGGGCTACGTCTGTCATCACCACTGTGTTGGGATGGGTAGCTTTGATGGCACAGATTGCTTGGGGGATTAGGCCATCTGGGTTGCAAGCTTCTGATGCGGTTGGGGTTTTCAGAGCTTCGGGCACTGCCTCAAAGAGCACCACTGCTTCTACGCCAAGCTTAGCTGCTCTGGCTACCTCACCGGTTAGCCCATCGAGGCTCCATCGGTATGCCCCGGGCATTGATTCAATGGGTTCATCTGCGCCTCGATGCACGAACAGGGGCAGCACTAGATGGGCTGGGGTGAGTTCGGTTTCGCGCATCAGATTGCGGATTGCCAGAGTGCGGCGGTTACGCCTCGGGCGAGACGGAAGGTTTAAACGTGGTTCAGACATAGCCCTATGGTGCCAGCTTTGTTGCACTTGGGTTGCATTGGTTGCCTCTAGCTTGGCCCGGCGATGGCTAGGCTGTAACCGTAGGGCTTAAACTTCATCTGTAAAATGCGTGGAGTTTGGTTACTTTTGCTGGGCTTGTTGGCGTTACCACCGGGTTGAGGTGGGCTAAACAGGAGGTGTGAGCTTGATTTGGACGGTGCTGGTGGCGGCGGGTTCTGGTACGCGTTTTGGCGGTGCCAAGCAGCATGCCCAAATTGCCGGGCAACGGGTGTTGGAACGCAGCTTGGCCACTGCTGCAGCGGTAAGCCACGGTGTGGTGGTGGTGGTTCTGTCAGCAGATGTAGAGGGTGAATCGGAGCGTTTAGCCGGGTTTGGTGGCAATATTGTTGTGGTGGCTGGAGGTGCTAGCCGGGCTGCATCGGTTCGCTGTGGGCTAGTGGCGGTTCCACAGCGAGCAGAGATCATCTGCGTACATGATGCTGCTCGTCCACTTGCCGAAGAAGCGGTTTTCCATCGGGTAATTACTGCGGTAGCTGAGGGAGCTGTTGGCGCAGTGCCGGTTGTGTCGCCAACCGATACTATTCGCAGTGTGAATGGCACAGTTTTGGATCGCAGTATCCTAAAGGCGGTGCAGACACCTCAAGCGTTTCGCGCTGCGGAGCTGCGAGAAGCTCATGCAGGAGCTGCCGAAGCCACCGACGATGCCAGCTTGCTGGAGGCACTAGGTCACGAGGTGGTTATGGTGGATGGTCACCGCCGCAACATCAAGATCACCCATCTAGACGATCTGGTAGCTGCTGAGGCGTGGTTGGCAACATGAGCGGAGGCATGGGAGAGCTGCGGGATCTGCGGGTGGGACATGGGTTTGATACGCATCGGTTTAGCGATGATCCCAGCCGTGAGCTGATATTGGGAGGAGTCAGGTTTGAGGACACCCCGGGTTTGGTGGGTCACAGCGATGGCGATGCCGTAGCACATTGCATCATAGATGCGTTGCTAGGTGCTGCAGGTTTGGGGGATGTGGGAGCGCTTTTCCCCGACACAGAAAACAGATGGGCTGGGGCCGATAGCATTGGCTTGTTGGGCGATGCGGTAGGTTGCTTGGCTACCGCTGGCTGGCGGATTGTGAACGTGGATTGCACAGTGGTTGCTGAGGTGCCTCGTGTTGCTCCGCGTCGAGACGAGATGCAAGTTTGCCTTAGTGCAGCGGTGGGTGCCCCGGTGTCGGTGAAGGGAAAGCGGGCCGAAGCCATGGGTGCGCTGGGTAGGCAAGAGGGTTTGGCCTGCTGGGCGGTAGCCCTAATTGAGCGCCGGTGAGCACACAGGGACCAAAGGGTGGCAATCGCCGGGGCCGAGGCGGGGGTTCTGGGGGCCGAGGCGGCGACACTCGGGGTCGAGGCAGGGGTTCTGGCAAAGCCATCAACAGAGCAACTGGTCGGTCAAATACAGGTGCCAACAAGGGTTTCAGTAAGGCTCGGGGCGAGGGCCAGAATCGGCAGCCTAGCTATCAGCAGCGCCGGCGTAGCCACACGGCTGGCTTGGGTGGCGATCGGGTGGAGGGACGCCAAGCGGTGCGAGAGTTGTTGTTGGCTGGTATACGTCCGGTAAGAGAAGTGAACATCGTCGCAGGGCAGAACCAAGCTGGCGGGTTGGCCCAAGTGGTGGAGTTAGCAGCTGAGTTGAGGGTACCTATTAAAGAGCTGGCTCGAACAAAGTTTGAGTCGCTGGCGGTTACTGAATCTCCTCAAGGTGTGATTGCCTTTGCTGCTCCTTTAGTTGAACACGACTTAGAGGAATTGCTCCGCCCTACAGATAGTGGTCCTGCATTTTTGTTGGTGTTAGATGGGGTGACAGATCCCGGCAACGTAGGTGCTGCATTGCGTACCGCCGAGTGTGCGGGTGTAACCGGCGCAGTGCTGGGGCGGCATCGAGCTGCTCACATCACCCCTGCTGCGGCCAAAGCGGCAGCAGGGGCTATTGAACACGTCCCAATGGCATTGGTACCGGGTATCCCCAACGCTCTGGCTCGCCTCAAAGAGCTTGGGGTATGGACGGTGGGCTTAGACGTTGTCGCGCCCACCACGATCTATGATGTGAGCGTGGCCTCTGAAGCTGTGGCCCTAGTTGTGGGTAGCGAAGGCCGAGGTCTGTCTCGCTTAGCACGCCAGCGTTGCGACCTTGTGGTAACCATCCCTGTGTCTGGGCACCTCAGCTCTCTCAACGCCGCAGCCGCAGTAGCCATAGGCTGCTTCGAAATCGCTCGCCACCGCTGAGGCAGTGCTGCTGAGGCAGTACCGGTGAGGCAGTACCGGTGATGCGCCACTGTTGAGCAGCTATCGCTGAGCCGTTGGTATGGCAACAGCTCAGCGGTGTTTAGTGTTACAGGTGCGCTGGCCGTTACGCTTTATAGGTGGACTGGGAATGGTTATTGATAGTTGCGGGCTACGCGCTGGGTTCCTTTCCTAGCGCCGTGTTGGTGGGTGGTTATACGGGACAAGACCCCAGCAAGAAGGGTTCTCAAAATCCAGGCGCTAGCAACACCTACCGTGTGGCTGGACGTTGGCCTGCTGCGTGGGTACTGGCCGGAGATGTGGGAAAAGGAGTTATTGCTGCTGGATTAGGCTTGGCAGCAGGGGGTTACTTGTTAGGCGCTGCTGTTGGGGCAGCTGCAGTGTTAGGGCACATTTTGCCAATAGCACGTTGGCGCAGCGGTGGTAAGGGTGTGGCAACCTGCGGAGGGATTTTGCTGGTTCTCACCCCTGTGGTGGCAGCAATTTTGTTGGGCATTTGGGGAGGCACTCTGGCGCTAACCAAAAGAGCCGCCGCCGCCTCTTTGGCCGCTACCGCAGCAGTGCCACCTGCGGTAGCCGTACAAGGATGGCCTGCGTCCCAAGTAGGCATAATGATTGGTTTGACGGTGGTGGTAATTGCTCGTCACCATGAGAACATTAGGCGTATGTGGTTGCGCGATGAACCCGCCATAGTGTGATGATTCCTCTAACTGAAGCTCAAAACAAGGTGTTGGCAGGCTGCAAGGTGTTGCCAGAAGCCGTGGTAAGCATCACCCAAGCCTGTGGACTGGTGACCGCCGAGACGGTAGTAGCACCAGAGTTGGTGCCGCCGTTTGATAACACCGCTATGGATGGTTTTGCGGTGCGCTCGCAAGATGTGGCTGAAGCGCCGGTAACCCTAGCCATCGCTGGCACGGTGAGTGCCGGGGCCGCGCCTAGTTGTGAGGTAGGCCAGGGTGAGGCGGTGCGGATCATGACCGGAGCGTTGATCCCGCATGGTGCCGATGCCGTGGTAATGGTGGAGCTAACCCAAACTAGCTCCGATGGGTCGCAGGTAACGGTGGCCAAAGCGGTGCCTGCGGGAAATCACATTCGCCGTGCTGGAGAAGACTTGAACAAAGGTCAGTTGGTGTTTGAGCCGAAAGAGGTGCTCACCCCGGGTCACCTAGGAGTGCTGGCCAGCTTGGGTATTTATGAGGTGCGAGCCTACCCACGGCCCCGGGTGGGCGTTTTGTCTACCGGCGATGAGTTGGTGGAAGGCCCGCAGCCTCTTCAAGCCGGTCAGATACGCGATTCCAATCGTCACACGCTTTTGGCCTTGTTGGCAGAGGCAGGTTGTGAGCCGGTGGATCTGGGTTGCACACCTGATGATGAGGTTCAAATAGCCGCAAGCATTCGCTCTGGCATTGCTAGTTGTGATGCTCTTTTGACCTCTGGCGGTGTGAGCATGGGCGACTACGACTACGTCAAAAAGGTGCTTGATGAGATTGGCGATATGGCTTGGATGCAGGTGGCCATCAAGCCTGCAAAGCCTTTGGCGTTTGGTTTGGTAGACGAGGTTCCAGTGTTCGGTCTGCCGGGTAATCCGGTTTCTTCCATGGTGTCTTTTGAGCTTTTCGGCCGTCCCGCATTACGTAAGATGATGGGGTATCACCCAGATAGATGGCATCGCCAACCCGTGTTGGGCAACACAACGCAAGATCTACCTCGCCACAAAGACGCAAAGCTCCACTTTGCCCGCGTCAAGGTGCATTACAGCAACGGGGAGTATCTTGTGAGGTCCGCAGGCGGGCAAGGGTCGCATCAGCTATCGGCTATGGCCTATGCGGATGCACTGGCAATTTTGGAAGACGGCGAGGGCCCAAAAGCAGGCGAAACCGTGCCCCTGTTGCTGCTGCGCTAGTTTTTGTTAGGTGTAGCTAGTTGTACAAGGGGTGCTTCTGGGTCAAAATAGGGGTGTGAGCGTGTCACCGGTGCCCTTAGTGGATGGTTTTGGGCGAGTCCACAGAGATTTGCGTATTTCGGTTACCGACCGATGCAACTTCCGCTGCACTTACTGCATGCCTGCTGACGGTTTGGAGTGGCTGCCCCGCGAGCATTTGCTTACGTTTGAGGAGATAGAGCGCATAGCGGCGTTGCTGGTGCATCGCTTCGGGATCAACAGCATTAGGCTCACCGGTGGGGAGCCCACAGTGCGAGCCAACTTGCCAGTACTGGTGGAAAAGTTGGCTGGGCTAGAAGTGGATCTAGCGTTGACCACAAACGGTGCCACTTTAGGGTTGTTGGCCCAAAAACTGGCCGATGCAGGCTTGCGGCGCATCAACATCTCTTTGGATTCGCTACAACCAAGCCGGTTTAGCCAGCTTACGCGCCGTAACGAACTACATCGGGTGCTAGACGGTATTCAAGCTGCGCTAGCTGCTGGTTTGGAGCCGGTCAAGATCAACGTGGTGGTGATGCGCGGTATCAACTCTGACGAGGTAGTGGATTTTGCTCGCTTTGGGCGTGAGCATGGGGTGGAGGTGCGCTTCATCGAGTTCATGCCCCTAGATGCAGATGAGTCGTGGAGCTACGACAAGGTGGTGTCGTTGCAAGAGATAGTAGAAACGGTGGCATCTGTGTTCCCGTTAGCTCCGCCCGAGCGCTCGCATTCGCCCGCAGAGGTTTGGCATTACGCCGATGGACAAGGGTCTTTTGGGGTTATCGCTAGCGTGACCGATGCGTTTTGTGGCAGCTGCGACAGGGTCAGGCTCACTGCTGAGGGAATGTTCCGCAACTGTTTGTTTGCCACAGACGAACACGATCTCAAAGCCTTGCTACGCAGTGGGGCTAGCGATGATGCCATAGCAGCGGCTGTTTCCGAGTCGGTAAGCCAGAAATGGGCGGGCCATGCTATCAACCAGGTGCATTTCATTCGCCCGGGTAGGTCTATGTCTCAGATTGGAGGTTGAGGTGACCCAAGCAGGCTTTACCCATCTAGACCCGTTAGGGCGAGCGCGCATGGTAGATGTCACCCCTAAGGAACCTTCACATCGTAGGGCTGTAGCTAGGGCGAAGGTGTTTATGGCCCCTGCCACAGTGTCGGCAGTTGCTAGCGGTTCTGTTAGCAAAGGCGACGTGCTAGCTGTGGCTCGCGTGGCTGGGATTCAGGCAGCCAAGCGCACTGCGGAGTTGATCCCGTTGTGTCATCCCCTGATGGTGGGGGCTGTGCTGGTGAATTTCCGCGTAGAAGGCACGTTCATAGAGATTGAGTCGCAGGTGGAAGCCGTAGAGCGAACCGGGGTGGAGATGGAGGCTTTGACGGCTTGTGCGGTGGCCGCGCTCACCATATACGACATGTGCAAATCGCTTGACAAAAACATCACTGTAGGTGAGATAGCTTTGTGGGAGAAGGCCGGGGGCCGCTCTGGGCACTACCAACGGGCAAATTCGCCAGAATAAAGCAAATTCGCCAGAACACAGCAAACTTAGGCCCCGCCAAATTGTAACTTCATCAAAATTATTGTACGGTTCTAAGCCGTATGGCAGGGGAGCAGATTATTGCAGGCTGCAATAAGGACAAATCTCGAGGGTATCCACCAACAGCTATGTTGGGTTTGTCTAGCATTGGGAAAGTAAAGGAGCCATAAGGTTGGTGACACCGATGCTACTGATGGTCTTAGCAGCAGCTTGGGCCGCTTATTTGATACCGCCGATTTTTCGGTGGCTCAAGCGCGGACAATTTGGTTTGCGTAGACGCTCAACGTTTCGGCGGTTGGGTTCTACGGGCGGCTCAACATCTCTTCTGCGTCCGATAAGCCCTCGTCCAATGAGCCCTCGCCTAGCAGAACGAGGTGCCATGGTTGCACCCGTGGTTGCTCTACGGCCCAATAGCGGGGCTGCGAACCCCAGCTACACTGCTCCTGTGGCTACGCCCACGCAGCAGATGTTCCATCAGAGTTCAATACGCGCACGTCATCGCAGGCGGCGGGTGTTGGTTATGCTGATCGGTGCTGTGCTGGTGTCGTTTGTGCTGGCTATCTACTTTGGCGGCATAGCCTTGCTGGTTCATCTGCTGATTGATGCCATCTTGTTGGCGTATGCCATGGCTCTAGTGCAGCATCAGCGCATGAGAGAAGAACGTCTCAAGCCGATAGATGTTGGGCAGATGCATACAGAGCCGTCTCGTTCTGGCTCTGATCTGTGGGGCACTGCTTCAGGGTCTCAGAACAGACCTTAGGATTTCTCCTATAACCAACAGGTTGGCCGAGCTGTTGGTAGGTATCGTTAACTCATACGTTTAGGGGCTGTAGCTCAGTTGGCGAGAGCGCCTCGTTCGCAACGAGGAGGCCGGCGGTTCGAGTCCGCTCAGCTCCACCCACAACCCCCCCCCCGATCTCCCCAACCCCTTGATTAAACTTTGGCCGTTTGGCCCCAAAGATAATTAAAAATAACCCTGTAGTGGAGATTTATTTACTCTTATGCAAAACTTTCATATATCTGTGTTGGTTTAGAGCATTAATTAGGGTTTGTGGTGGCGGGTTCGGGCTAGGTCTTGGTCGGCTAGTTCGTTGGCTAGTGCTAAGTAGCGCTTTAGGCGGGCTGGGTCTACGTTATCTCTAACGGCACAGTCGGGTTCGCCTTGATGCCAGCAGTTTTCGGCAAAGCGACACTTTCCGTCTAAGGCATCTATTTCTGCATAAGCAGCAGCTAGCCCTTCCCATGCATCCCACGGGCCCACAGCCCTAATTCCAGGAGTGTCTACTATTGAGCCTGCGTGGGGTATGGGAATAAGGCGACGGGCGATGGTGGTGTGACGGCCTTTGGAGTCGCTAGCACGTACCTGAGCTACTGCTTGGGTTGGCTCACCCGTAAGCGTATTGATCAGCGTGGATTTTCCAACACCCGAAGGGCCCAACAAAGCTAGAGTACGGTTGGGCTTAAGCAGTTGCTGCACCTGTTGGAGCCCCTCGCCCTTGAGGGCAGCGGTAAGCAGTACCGGTGCGCCCGGTGCAAGTTTTGTGGCTTGGCGAATTTGTTTGTGGGGGTTTTGGCAGAGGTCGGCCTTGGTTAAGATCACCGCTACCTCAGCGCCTGATTGCCATCCCACCACGCAGAATCGCTCTAGCTGTGCGGGGTTTAAGCGGCGATCCAAGCTGCACACCACTCCCACCACGTCGGCATTGGCTACCAGTGCTTGGGGTTGTGCATGTTCGGCAGGGTCTCGCCTAACAAGCAGGGTGCGTCGCTTGAGTACCTTTTCTAGTATTGGGTTTTGGTTGAGGTCGGTGCCGATGGTTACCCAGTCGCCGGTTACCGGAGCCACCGAATCTTGGGCACGCTGTGAATCAGAAGATGCTCTTATCATGCTCTGACTAGTAACCACCTCGCATTCCCCTCGATCCACCTGCACCACCCTTCCTAAGGGTTGGCCGTGGGCTGCCTGCTGCCACCCGGTGTCTATTCCTAAAGCCTCAAGTGCATTCATGGGCGATGTTGTTGGGGATTTGGCATAATATGTCACCGACTGTGGCTAGTGTGGTTGATTAGCAGCAGTTGCCTTGAGCGCAGAAAACGCTTGAGGTTGCTGCCAGCAACCATTCGCCTACAACCATCTACAGATAAGCAATTGTAAGAGGGAACATCTATGAGAAACCTAGTGGCAACATGAGCGAACTTGAGGCTACACACACATCTGAGCACAAGCAGGATTCTAGGGAGCCGCTAAAAGATATTGTGCCGTCGTTTTGGATGGCGATGATCGGCTTAGTTGCTGCCGGGGCGGCGCTGGGTGTGAGCGAGATATTGTCTGGCACTACTAGTCGCAGGGTGCCCTCTTTAGTGGTGTCAGTGGCCGATGTGATGGTGGATAACACGCCTGGGTTCATTGCCCGATGGTCTATTGAGCAGCTAGGCAGCGCTCAGAAGCCAGCTTTGGTTTGGGGCATTGTGGTGGTTGCTTTGCTGTTGGGTGCCGGGTTGGGTTGGGCATCTAGTAGGCGTTCGTGGGTTATGCCCGCAGGGTTGGTTGTGTTCGCTGTATTAGGGGGTTGGGCAGGGGCACACAACCCGGTATATGAAGACGGTTGGGGGTGGTTTTCGGGTTTTGTCTCAGGCACTTTTGCCATCGCGGTTTATATGGGGTTGCACCTTTTGGGGATGATCGACTTTGAGGCGGTTCGTACTAGATCTGTTCGCACTAGATCTGGTGGCATAGATGCTGCCGGAGCAGCCGATCTCGGTGATGTTTCATCTGCTGATGCAGCTTCGCAGACAGGTGATGTTTCATCTACAGATGGGGTTCAAGTTAGCAGTGAGCCATCTACAGGCCGAACGCCTGTACCGATGGTTGGTCGAGGTCGCTTTAACAACCGGCGCCGGTTTGTGGGTGCGGTTGGGGCTATGGCTGGTGCTTCTCTGGTGGGGGGGTTGTTGGGCCGCTGGTTGCGGCGCCGAGACACCGTAGAGGGAGCTAGGCAGGGGTTTGCCTCACAAGCCCTCCAAAACCGCACTGTTGCTACTCCTGCGGCGCTAGCTGAGTTAGATTCTTCGGATTCTGCAGTGCAGGAAGCATCTGAACCAGGCGCTACTCCCACTGCTACAGCCACGCAAGCTCCCGATGCCACAGCTCAGGCAACATCTGAAGCTACAGCCGAGCCCACACCTACAGTTACCGCCGAAGCGCCGCGGCGGGCCAACTTTGATTACATCGAAGGAATCGATCCGCTCATCACGCCCAACGATGATTTTTACCTCATCGACACCGCCTTGTCCTACCCGCAGGTAGACCCAGAGGATTGGTCTTTGCGCATTCACGGCATGGTTGATCGCGAGGTGGAGATTGGTTACGAGGAATTGTTAGATTTGGGCTTAGTGCAAGAGCAGGTCACCTTGTCTTGTGTGTCCAATAGTGTTGGTGGTGGTTTGGTGGGTAACGCCGAGTGGGTAGGTGTGCCCCTAGCTAATGTGTTGCAACAGGCAGGCATTCAGCGGGGTGCTACGCAGATAGTGGGGCGCTCAATAGATCGCTGGACAGCGGGTTTTCCAACCGAGGTGGCATTAGACGGCAGGGTAGCGCTTGTAGCGGTGCAGATGAACGGCGAACCTCTGCCCATCGCCCACGGCTTTCCGGCTCGCTTGGTTGTTTCTGGGCTGTATGGCTACGTATCGGCTACAAAGTGGCTTTCAGAGATAGAACTCACCACTTGGGAAGGTTTTGACGGTTTTTGGATACCTCGTGGGTGGTCAAAAGAGGGCCCTATCAAAACCCAGTCGCGCATTGATGTGCCGCGCAGGGGCGAAGAGGTAGCCCCCGGCCCTACCGCTATAGCAGGTGTAGCTTGGGCCCCACACAGGGCGATTGAGAAGGTAGAGGTGCAGGTTGACGACGAACCCTGGGTGGAGGCCGACCTCAGCAGGGAGACCACAATCAACTCTTGGAGACAATGGATGGTCACATGGGATGCCACACCCGGCGATCATCGGGTAAGGGTTAGAGCCACAGACGGCACCGGCACAACTCAAACACCAGAGATTTCCGAACCAGCTCCCGATGGTGCCACCGGCTGGCACACCATCCAAGTAAGGGCTCAAGAAACCTAGCCAATCATTTGGATGGGTCGACAAAACGAACTTCGCGAGTTCGCATGCACCATTTTTGGATTGCGCGATCAGCGGTGACCAATTTATGGTTGCCTAAAATTGCAGTTGCGACGATGGTCTGATCGTCTGGGTCGCTGTGAAAGCCCGAGTCCATTAGTGATACACCGCGAAGTGCTATTTTCCCAGTAACGGGAAGTTCGCGAAGCCCTTTTGCTAGTTGCGCTTCATGCCAAAGGTCTGGAGCGGTACCTAAGTTGATGACACCTTTGCGGTACAGCCTCGCTACTTCAGTGAATGTGACCGCCGATACGGCGAGGTTTCCTTCTATTAGCGATTCATCAAGCAGCCGTCTCGTATGAGGACCGATTTGGTGTCCGTCTTGCAGTCCCCAGAGTAAGACATGGGTATCAAGGAGGATCACCGTTCTGCTGGCAAAGTTGGATCTACCACTCGTTCAGGGTTGCTGATCGACTCCCAGTCATCAGGTGAGGCTGAGGGTGTCATGATATCCCCAAAGATTTCAAGCTCGGGGCTAGACCCGATGAACCGAGCTTGTTCACGATGAGCTGGCACTATTTTGACCATTGGCTTACCATGCTTAGTGATTATTACCGCTTCTCCGGTACGGTCTACCTTGTCCATGATTTGCATACAGTTGTCACGGAACCTTCCAGCAGGAATGGTGGATTGATAGGAGGATTCTGTTGGCATAGTACCGTCATTTCGTCAAACTGCTACAAAGGTATAGTCAAAGTATGTGCAATATCAAGCAGATTAATCATTTCATGGGATAGGGTATTGGTGTCGAATGCGCGCAGTCAGTGGTAGGGGCTCTGACACAATTCAGGTTGCTGTTGCGCTATTGCTTGACCGGGGGGGGGGGGGGGAGCTATGATGCCGTGTCAAGTAAAAGCGTGTTGAGGCTTCGTAGAAGAATTCTCACACGACTATAAACATTTATGAAAGGACAAAAATGAGTTTGTGGGCTTTAGGTGCTACAGGAGATACGGAAAGTCAAGAGGAGATAAGCACTACGCAGTTCGGCGGTGTTGGTAACGACAGCCTTGATGGCGGCATAGGCGACGACACGCTGTACGGCAATGGCGGCGACGACACTGTGTCTGGTGGTGCTGGTGACGATTGGATCGAGGGCGGTGTTGGTAACGACAGCCTTGATGGCGGTGCCGACCACGACATGCTGTTCGGCGGTGCCGGCAGTGACACTGTGTCTGGCGGTGCTGGTGACGATTGGATTGATGGCGGTGTTGGCAACGACGCGCTGTCCGGCGATGGCGGCCAAGACAGGCTGCATGGCGGTGCTGGCGACGATACGCTGCACGGTGGCGAAGGCAACGACAACCTGTATGGTGGCGAAGGCAACGACGCGCTGCACGGCGGTGCCGATAACGACTTTCTGTTCGGTGATGGCGGCGACGACACTGTGTCTGGCGGTGCTGGCAACGACTTTTTGCACGGTGGCGAAGGCAACGACGCGCTGCACGGTGATGGCGGTAACGACACGATGTACGGTGGCGCTGGCGACGACGCGCTGCACGGCGGCTCTGGCTCGGACATGATCGTCGGCGAAACGGGCAATGACATGCTGTATGGTGGTGCCGGAGACGACTCGTTTGTCTTCTCGCCTGGCGATGGCCATGACGTGATCAACGATTTTGAGAGCGGCGCTGACGTGATCGACTTGTCTGGTATGTGCCATATCGAAAGTTTCGATGATTTGAATATCCGGCAAGACGGTGCCAATACCGTGGTTGTCTTGTCCGATCTCGGTACAGACTCGATTTCGCTCATCGATTTCGATTCAACCGATTTGAGCGCAGCAGATTTTATCTTCTGCGACGCAATGTAGGCACCCAACGTAGCCAATCAGCTGTACTAGGTCCACTCTTTGAGCCTGGGCGGGGCCCGTCACCGGCGACCGGTGTCGCCTCAGCGCTCAATGCGGTCGATTAGGCCCCAGCTTAGGGCGGTTGTGGTGTTGAGTTTGGTGCCGGTGAGGGCCATATAGCCGAGGCGTTGGCGGCCAATGCGCCGGGCGATGCTAACCGTTCCGCCTGCTCCCGGGATCAGCCCCATGGCAACCTCGGGCAAGCAGAACGTGGTATCGGGGTGGGCAACCACATCGTGGGCGTAAGCCGCCAATTCTACACCCGCCCCCACACAGCTACCCTGCATGATCACCCTTGTTTTGGCCGCTAGACGGTCTATCCAAAAAGCAGCACTACGCACCGAACGTATTTGATGGGCGGTGCCTGAGTTGGGGGTGGTACCGAACTCGCTAAGGTCGCCCCCAGAACAAAAGGTGGAGCCTGAGCCACCGATAACGATGCCATCTAGGCTTGGGTCTACCCAAGCAGCTCGGAGTACCTCCAGCAGATTGTCCCGCATGGATGCACTAAAGGCGTTGTGACGTTCGGGCCGATTTAGTGTGATGTGCAATGTGGAGGCTTGATGTTTCACCAGCACGGGCGGCGCATCGTTTTGGGGCTGAGGCTTGCTGGGTTGTGCGGCTAACCAGGCGCGGAACTGCGAGTCCGATTGCAGCGTGGCGTAAGCCAGCGACTCAGCTACCAAACCGTCCACGGTGCTGAGGGTTTTGCTGAGACGCAGCAGTTGCACCAGCGTGGTGGCAGCTAAGGGTGATTGGGCAATCGCCGCGGCCAGTTCGGTGATGTCGCTCACAGGAACCGAGCCAGCCAGACCCAAGTGATCTGGTGCGAGCACGATGTCGCAGGCCTCGCAAATCTGAGCCAGATCAGAGGCTGTGGCAGCACCCTCAATGTCGTCCGCAACAACACCAACCACCACCGCTGGAACAGCAGCGATGAGCTTAGCCAACTCAGCGTGATCGACATGGGTTTGATGAGCCTCAGCATCAAGGTTTGCTACGGGCAGCTCAATCACAAAAAGGGGACAGTCGGCTAGCCCTATGTCTTCAGCGGCATAGGGCTCCGAGAGCAGCGAGCTTGCCTCAGCTAGACCTTTTGCGCGAATCGGCGAGTTCATCCCGCAGCACCCGGCGCAGCAGCTTGCCGGTTTCGTTGTAGGGTAGTTCGTGGCGAACGTGAATGAGGTCGGGAGTGCGTGAGGATCGCATCTGTGCCTTCACAAAATCTTGCAACTCTGCGATGTCTACTGTGTGATCAGAGCTAGGGACAACCACAGCTGCCACTGCTTCGCCCCACTGTTCGTCTGGTACGCCGATGGCCGCAGCATCGGCTACAGATGGATGGGCTAACAGCACGTCTTCAATTTCGCCGGGCGAGATGTTCTCTCCCCCTCGCACAATGATGTCGTCTATGCGTCCATCCACATACAAGTAGCCGTGAGCATCAACGGAACCGCCATCGTTGGTGGGAAACCAGCCTTCGGATGTGACCCTAGAGTTGCGCCCCAAGTACTCGCCCGATACCTGCTCCCCGCGCACCCAAATCTCCCCAGATTGGCCTGCTGGCAGCGGTTTGCCCTCCTCGTCGCGGATGTCTACCTCAATGGAGGGCAGAGGTTTACCTGCCGAACCAAGCCTGGCTCGCACCGTAGGGTCGGCGGAGCTATGGGCTTCACGATGTTCTTCGGGGCCTAATATCGCTACCGAGGAACTGGTTTCGGTGAGCCCGTAGGCGTTCACAAATCCAGTTTCTGGCAACAGGTCTAGGGCACGGGCAATTACCGTGGCAGGCATCTTGCCGCCGCCGTAAGAAAGTGCCCGCAGCGATGGCAGGCCAGCACCATCTTTTTCCAGAATATCGGTGATGCGGGCTAGCATGGTGGGCACAACCATGGCGTGGGTGACGTTTTGGGTGCGTACCAGATACACCCATTCGGCTGCATCAAAGTTGGGTAGTTGTACGATGCGTCGTCCCGAATACACCGCACTCAAGATGGCTGCGATGCCCGCCACATGGTAGGGGGGCACCGAAATTAAGGTGGCCTCGTCTTCGGCTGCACCCATGAACTCCACCGAACTGATGATGTAGGACACGAGGTGCTTGTGACGCAGTACAGCGGCCTTAGGCGTACCGGTGGTTCCGCTGGTGAACAACAAGATGGCGATGTTGTCTGGGTCGGTGTTCCAATCGTTTTCGGGGGTGCTAGCGGCGGCCCACTCAGAGAAGAAGTCGTCTTGAAGGACTGTTTGCACGCCGTCTAGATCGGCGATGGTGGCTTGAGTGTCGGGGTCGCACACAGTTACAGAGGGGGCTACCTCGGCTGCTAGGTAGCGCAGTTCTGGCACCGTCAGGCGGTAGTTCAAAGGGGCAAAGGGTAGACCAGCCCAAGCCGACCCAAATAGAGCCACCGGCAGAGCTTGACTGCTGATGCCAACCATAGACACCCGCTGCACTTGCGCTTTGCGTAGTCGGTCGGCTGCACCACCAGCGGCTTGGAACAACTGCTGGTAGGTGAGCCCGCCTTGATGGGGGCCTATGGCAGTGCGATCTCCAAAGCCGTTAGCCGCCATCTCTAGCAACATCATCAGGTTCATCGCTAGCTAGCCCCCTAGTTCTGTGGTGGTTCAGTGGTGAATTAGTGTGATTTGCGTGGGCCGGTCAGTCTGAAGCGGTCAGTCTGATGCGGGAAGAGGCTTAGCATCCTTAAGGTGCAGGGGCGAGCCATCTTGAGCTAGCGAGCCAGCACCGGGCTTAGTGCAAAGCAACTCTAGGGAGTCGTCTTCGTTGACATAGCGCTTCCCCATTGCGGTGCCATCACCACCTGCACCATCAGCCACCGTACCGATGTTTTCGGTTGTGGTTGGATCGCCCATGGGCGCACCACCACAGGTGATTTCTACGTCGGCGCTAGGGGCCTTCACAATGATTACTTCGGTTTCGCACACCGAACTCTTTAGGCGGCTACCAGCCTTTAGTTCCATGTTACACCTCAGGTTCTGAGCGGTTTTACAGCCTTCATCTTTTCTCATTCAGGTCTGTGGGTGCAAACTGCTTGGGTGACGAATCTGCGTGTTGAGCATCGCCATCCCGCTTTGGTGTGGGCTGAATCAGGGTTGATGGAACTTAGCGGGTTGCCTGATGGGTTGCCAGCGGTTGCATCTGGAAGCTGGGTGCAGCGTCTCCAAACCGTTGTAGACGACATAGTTGCTATACGCGGTGGTTCCTTGCGTACAGATGCCGTAGGTTTTTTGGGAGAGCGGGCAGCATTAAGCGGGAGGCTCCGAGGGGGATCTGTTTCTGTGGGCGGGGCCTGTCGCATGTTGGCAGCTAGCGACGGGGTTGTGGCCGTGTCTTTGGCGCGCAACAGCGATATCGATGCCGTGCCAGCATGGTTGCAGCTAGAGGGCGGGGCAGTGCAGGGCGACAACGTGTGGGAGGTGGTGGCAGAGGTTGCACAGCAGCGTTCGGTTGCAGAGTTGCTGGAGAGGGCGGGCTGGTTGGGTTTGGCAGTGGCCGAGGCTACTCGTGGGTTACCGCCTAAAGAGCCGTGTAGGTTCGTGGCTTGCGCGGCGCCGCGGGTGCCTGTGCGGCTGGCATCTGCGCCGAGCGCTGCGTGTCGGGTGCCTACGCCGATGCCGAATACACCGAGCACAACTGCGCGGCGTTGGCCTAATGTGGATGATGGCTTGGTGTTAGATGTTAGCTCTTTGTGGGCAGGGCCTTTGTGTGCTGAGCTTTTAGGGGATTTTGGATTGAGGGTGGTCAAAGTGGAGGGGCCGAACCGCCCTGATGGTACCCGTTTCGGGGATCCGCAGTTTTATGAGCGCCTCAATGGGGCCAAAGACGAGGTTTTGGTAGATTTAGACTCGCTAGAAGGTCGAAAGCGGTTCATGGCCTTGTGTTCTCAAGCAGCAGTAGTGGTAGATGGGCTGAGGCCCCGAGTATGGGAGAACTGGGGGATTTCTCCTTTAGAGGTTGCTGGTGAGCTTGGATTGGTGTGGGTGTCCATAACTGCCCACGGCGATAATCGCGCGGGGTTTGGTGACGATGCGGCTGTGGCTGGCGGGTTATGGTTGAGCAACCCTGCTGGTGTTGCTGGCAGCCCGGGTTGGTTTGTGGGTGATGCGGCGGCTGATCCGATAGCGGGGCTGGTGGGATGCCGTGCGGCGGCGCAAGTTCTAGCTAAAGGCCAAGTTGGGGTGGTGCAGGTAGCTATGAGCCAAGCTGTTAGTTGGGTTAGAGATGGAGAAGATCTGAGCGTGTGCGATGCAGAGTTGGTTCGCAAGCAAGGCAAGTGGTGGGTGCGCGCTGGTGCTGAGGAGCAGGAGGTGCTTCCACCCCGAGGGTAGCCCAAAGCTCCACCGAACATATCTATGAACATATAGCGGTGGTCTTTTGCAGCCGCGAGGCTGTACAATCAAATGCTCCTGCCCCGTTCGTCTAGTGGCCTAGGACGCCAGATTCTCAATCTGGTAACACGGGTTCGAATCCCGTACGGGGTGCTCGCGAGCATCCGCACCTGCTGTGTGTAGATCTCTTAGGTGGGCTTGCCAGCACCCCATTAAGTGAGAGGGAAAGAAGCCCATTTCGGTGTTGATGGCCAGCATGGCGGCGTTGCTTTCGGCGTTGCCTGTGCGTAATGTGGCAACTTCTGGGGCTTCAGCACGCAGCCGCTGCCACATGGCGGCCTTCATCCAGCGGCCGATACCCTTGCCTCGGTGGGCAGGTAGCACAACGGTGTTCCACTGCCATGCAAAGGCGGGACGAAAGCGGTTGACGAATACTTCTGTGGCACCAGCGGCCGAACCGTCAATACAGATGGCCAAGATGCCCAAATAGTCAATGCCGCAGGCATCGCGGGCCTCAAAGTTAGCTCGCAGGGTGGCTTTGTTGTGAGTTGTGTCTGCCAGTTCTAGGGTGTCGGTGGGAGCGTCGTTCATGGCGTTGGCGGTGGCTACTAGGGCGCTGAGGTGTTCTTCGGGGCAGCGGCCTGTCCAGTTCACCAGCTTGATGCCCTCTGCGGCGTTAGCAATCCAGTTTGCCATTAGTTCAGCATTCACCGAGGTAATGTGCAGATCAGACTCCTGTTCTGTGTAGCGCAAATCGGCTCCCAGTGCTGCCCAGAAGGCATTAGCTTCGGGCGTGCAGTCGTCAGAGGCAATAATCGATGTTCGCCCGTGAGCTCGTGCCCAACCCAACAGGATGCTCAGCACCGGTTTTGCAGCATGGCTGCTCACAGGGCTGATCTCCAAGACAGCAAGCTTTTTGTTAGCAGGATCCTGTGTTAGTTCTAAATGGCCGATAGTGATTGCTTGGTTGTTTTGGAATGCCACAATCCGTTCGTGGCGAGCGTTTTCGCTGGCGTTGTCGGCAAAAGTTGCTCGCAACTCCTCGGCTGGGGTCACAGGAAGCTCCGGGTCGTGGGCATGGTCTAGCTGTTGCTGAAGCTCTAGGGCCGCGTTGAAGTGGTATGGATCAAGCTCCCGAGCATTAAGGAACTGCATAAATAGGGAGCATAAGGGCTAGAAGATCCCTGCGGCAAAAGCTGTTTTTGTGGAAGTCACTTGCAAGACAGACGAATCGGTGTATTATGGCTGGAGTGGAGCTGGGGGGTATCGAACCCCCGCGGCGAGGTGTCAAGTCTGCACCGCCCCACCACGGGCAGCCCCAGTAGGAGGCAGCATGTGCTATCTCCATGAGCCGTACCGGGTTTGCATGCATACTCGGTACGGCTCTTTCTATTATACGGAAGACAATGCTATTAGCTGGAATAAATTGAAATAGTATTGAAATAACTTATATCTGTATGCCACCTGGGGGGAGGGGGCGGGGTAGGAGTTAGATGGTTGTGTAGGGGGTTTATAGTTTTGATGCGGCTTGCTGATCGAGAATCAAGGTTGTGTCGGGGTGGGTTTGTAATGCTGATGCTGGCAATGCAGGTGTTACAGGGCCTTCTACGGCTTGTTGTATGGCTTGGGCTTTTTTGGTACCTGACGCGATGAGGATGATGTGACGAGCTTCTAGGATTGTGCCTATTCCTTGACTCACTCCATGTGTGGGTGTGGCATTTTCGCTTTCAAAGTATCGCGCATTGTCATGCCTGGTTTGTTCACTAAGCGCGCATAGCCGTGTGCGTGAATTTAGGGGAGATCCAGGTTCATTGAAAGCAATATGGCCGTTGCTGCCAATGCCTAGAATCTGCACATCAATCCCCCCGGCTTCCTGAATCTTGGTTTCATAGATTTGACAGGCTTCAGATAGATCTTCAGCTTCGGTTTCAGGCACATGCACTGAAGTGGGAGCTACGTCTATGGCATCGGTGAACTCACTTTTGATGAACTGGCGAAATGATTGGGGATGTCCAGCAGGTAGACCAATATATTCGTCTAACAAGAACATGGTTGTTGACGCAAACGAAATTACCCCGCTCTGGTGGCGTTGAATTAACTCGCGATATATGCCAAGTGGTGAAACTCCAGTTGCTAAGCCTAGAACAGGATGAACACGTGCGCTGAGGTACTCTAAAATCTTGTTGACTGCGAATTTACTAGCGCTATCTGGAGATGAAGCAACCAAAATATGCATGTTCAAGTATCCACATAGCCTAGACAGTCAGTGGTAGTTCAGCACTATTTACGCTGTCGGTATACTGCGGCCCCCGACACGGATTCTTTATTGAGCCGCTTAGATAGGTGGAGCCCTTCTAACACGAACTCGATGCCACTAGCTACCAATGCGGGGTTTTTGAGATCATCAGGTTCGTAGCCTAAGGCCATGAGAGCCTCGGAAAAAGCCGGTGTCTCGCCCACAAGGGTCACATATTCAGCAGATGCGATATCATCTCCCGCATTCACCACACGCCCTTGCTCAAAGACATCAATAACCTGTTGCTGTGTCTCAGGCTCCACAGCATCACGAAAGGCCAGACGCACAGCCTCCGAACGAATGCTGTCCAAAACCTCTCCATCTCTACCTTCATCTAGGGTTTCAATTTCAATCTTACCCATACAAGAAGGCTCAAGCACATCTAGATCTGTCACGCGTGGTACTGCAGTTGTCTCACCGCTACGCAAAGCACGCCGTACAGCAGCAGCGGCCAAAGTTTCGTAGTTGGACACTGTCAGGCGTACCGACACACCCGAACGTTGATTAATATGAGGACTTTGGCGGGCGAGGTGGCTTAGATATACCAGCACTTCGCCCATAAAGTCGGGCATTATCAATGGTAGTTCGGTGTGAGGAACTTGTGCCTCTTGCTCGGTGATTTGTAGTTCGATATCCACATCTTTGGGGTAGTGAGTGCGGATTTGCGAACCAAAACGGTCTTTTAGGGGGGTAATGATGCGACCCCGGTTGGTGTAATCTTCTGGATTAGCCGATGCAAACAGCATGATATCTAAGGGTAATTGAATCTTGTAGCCGCGGATCTGCACATCACGTTCCTCTAGCACGTTCAACAAGCCTACTTGAATACGTTCAGCTAGGTCGGGAAGCTCGTTGATGGCAAACACGCCCCGATTAGTGCGTGGGACTAAACCATAGTGAATGGTTAACTCATCGGAAAGGTAGCGACCTTCAGCTACCTTGATTGGGTCTACTTCACCAATCAAATCTGCGATTGAGGTATCAGGAGTAGATAGTTTCTCACCGTAACGTTGGTTCCGTTGAACCCATGCAATAGGCGTATCATCACCTTTTTGTGCGATCAGTTCTCTAGCGTACTTGGAGATAGGATTATAAGGGTCATCGTTGATTTCCGAACCTGCTATCACCGGTATATGTTTGTCTAACAGTTGCAGTACCGCACGAATCATACGGGTCTTAGCTTGACCCCTTTCGCCCAACAAGATCACATCGTGGCCAGCTAGAAGAGCTGTTTCTATTTGTGGGATTACAGTATCCTGATAGCCCCAGATACCATCGAAGAGGTTTTCACCTGCCTGGATTTTGGCGATGGCATTACGCCTGATTTCTTCCTTGACGCTGACTGATTCCCAACCGGCAGCCTTCAAGGCCCCCAGGGTGGAGGGAAAGGGAGAGGAGGAGTGCTGCGGTGCAGGTTGCTCTTTTTTGTTATGTTCATTTTTGCTATGTCTACGAAGCATCAAGAAAACTCAATCTGTGGTTTCAGGGTCTATGACTTCAGCAATTTGTTGATTAGCAACGGAGGTTTCGTTTCTAACTAAGGGCAATTCAACAACCATCTCGGTGAACTCATCTGGTTCGGTATTTAGAGTGATGGTTCCCCCGTGTTCGCGCACAATGTCGCTTGCAAGGGCCAAACCTAAACCAGTGCCTTCGTTGGTTGGTTTAGTGGTAAAGAACGGGTCGAAGATCTTGGCTGCCACATCTGCTGGGATACCAGTACCATTATCCCGAACAGTCAAAATAGCTTTATCTTCAGCACGCTTGCTAGATAGCCAGACGGTAGGCATGTAATCACCCACTTGATCTTGTTCAATTAGTTGTTTTTGTTTTTTGTTTGCGGCATAGCCGGAGTTGGTCACGAAGTTCAAAAATACCCGCCCCAAGTCTTGCGGTACTACTTCTAATTGTCCCATCTCAGGGTCGTAATCTTCTTCCAGCATAACTTGGAACTCTGGGTCTTGGGCCCGAGCGCTGTGATATGCTAGAATGGCGTGTTCGTGAACGAGATCGTTGATGTCTACCATTTGGGTTTCGCCGCCGCCGCGACCCATCATCAACATATCTTGAACTATTCTGTTGGCTCTCTTACCATGTGTCTGGATGCGTTCTAAGTTATCGTTCAGATCTTGGTTGATCTCGTCAATCAATTCCTTTTGTTCATCGCTTAAGTGATCTTCTAGATCTTGGTAAGTTTCCGCTAGCTCTTCTAATAGCTCTGCTGATGCTGCGGAGAAATTGTTAATGAAGTTAAGAGGGTTACGAATTTCATGGGCCACACCTGCAGTAACTTCGCCCAATGCGGCTAGCTTTTCGCGAGCCACAATTTGATCTTGAGCTTGACCCAATTCCGCAAGTACAGCCTGAAGCTCGTCGTTGCGTTGGGTCAATTCATTTGCAAGTTCTTCTACTAGGTTGAGACGTTGCACCTCTAAAGCGTTGTTTCGGAAGAGTTCCAAAGCTGCGGCCATCTGCGCTATCTCATCGCGTCCTATTACCTCAACTTCTTCTTCTAGGTCACCACCTGCCAAAGACCGCATTTTATCGGAGAGACGGCCGATGCGCCGTAGCAAAACCCTGCCAATAAACAACCAGCTGATAAGCCCAGCAAACAGCAAGCCCAAAGCGCTGATTATCACCAGTAGTGTTCTAGCCTGTGTGATGCTCTGCTCGGAACTCTCGGTAGCATCTGCGGCGCTGGCCTCGGCTTGTTGCACTAGCGCATTCACATCAGCAATGAGATTTACAGCGAGGGCTTGGTTGTTGCTCAGTAGCTTGTTTTGGCTATCAACAATCTCAAGTTGTTCAACCGTAACATTAAATGCACTGTTGTTACCGCGACCCAGGTTCAACAGGCTCTGAATAGCATCTGCTAGCCCCGGAGCAATGTTCATATCAGGGATAGCGTTTAGGCTTATGTCAATCCGATCTGCTGCCGATTCAAAGCTTTCAATTAGTGGTTCAACAAACTCAGCGCCAGATGCAATTAATGCGCTTCCGAGGAGTTCTGTAACTTGGGATACATCGGTTTGTAAAGCATTGAGGTGCCTATAAATCAGAAGTTGATCATCAGAGGTGCGGCCCATGATGCTGACAGCTGGGCTATTTTGATCTCTATAGCCGGTGGCTTGAAAGAAGAGTTGATCATCTAGGGCTGGAATGATGATTGCCTGTACATCACCTTGGCGTTGCGGTATTTGATTTCTAATGTTTTCCACTTGCCTGCTTAAGCTGAAAAAGAAAGGCATATCAGCTGTGATCGTAGCGATATTATTATCTAAGGCTGCAGCAGCTTGCGCTATGTTTTGAACATTAGCATCGTTAGGTCTTTCTATGAGCAAAGGCTCTAGAAGTTGTTGAAACTCGTTTTGAGCTACGGCTACTTCTGTAGAAATGCTGGTAAACTGATCAGGTGGTGAGGTGGTTAATCTTGGTACTGCCACCACAAGAGCGTTGCCGAACTCTGCTAAACCGAATGCTCTGGCTAGTTCAGGTACGCTGTCGTTGTTCACTTTTTTTTGACTGTCATCTACATTGCTGAAAGACAGCCAACTCACGATGCTGGCAACAATGGTTAAAGCGAATGCTCCGAATATACCAGCATAGAGCTGTGTTGAGATGCGGCGATAGATGGCTGGCTTGTTTTGTTCAAGCGCAGGTTTATCTGTAGTTGAAGTTTCGTTCATGAGCCTGACCGTTGCACCGAAGTAGCTGAGCGGTATTCACCTTTGGCATCTAACACTGTTAAGAAGACAACGTCTGAACCCTGGTTATCTTCTGTAGGGTTATCTTGTGAGCCAAAGTCTAAATTGAATCCGTCTAAGTCAAATTGACCTGCACCCAGAATACTCTCTAAGAAACAATTTCTGGTTAGCTCTCTGCCACAAGCTTGCAAGCCAGCGATTGCTAAGCGGCCAGCTATGTAGCCTTCTAAAGAAACAAAACCGGGAGTTGCTTCGGGGTCTATTGCAGTTAGGGCACTGATATAGGAGGCTACGATAGGGATGGATTCATCTGTGGGAAAGGGTACCACTTGAGTTACGTAAACCCCTTCACCTCTTGTAGTTAGTTCTTGGGCTAAAGCGTTGCTGCCTACAAAAGACACCGTCATAAAAATGGGGTTGAAGTTGATGTGACGTGCCCAAGAGATGAGCGCTGCTACCGGTTGGTATGCCCCTACCACGATGACAGCCTCGGGGTTGCCGCTTTGCAGGTCGAGTAGACCTGATTTTATGGCGGTTGTATTGCGGGTGTAGGTGCCTGTGGCAACGAGTTCCATATTGCGGCGCTGAAGGGCCGCTAGAGTACCGTTGAAGCCTGCCCTGCCAAAAGAGTCATCTTGGAACATCACCGCGATGCGCGTAACGCCTAAGTCTTTAGTTAGACGTTCAACCATCTCTTCGGTTTCTTGCGCGTAGGAAGCTCTTAGGTTCACAATGTTCTCCCAGCTATCATCTCGCAGAAATCCGGCACCAGTGAAAGGTGCCACATAAGGGATGCCAGCATCGGCGGCTAACGGGGTAGCCGAACGGGAAGTTGGGGTACCCACTGCCCCGATGAGGGAAAACACCTCTTCTTGTTCAATTAGGTTGCGTGTGTTGGTGATGGCAGCTTCGGGTTCATAAGAATCATCACGAGTTGTGAGCTCCAGCATGCGACCATGGATGCCACCGGCTCGGTTCGCCTCTGCAAAGGCTGCCTCAATGCCGAGGCGCATGTTGATACCTAGCTCTTGCGCAGGACCGCTAAAGGCTGCGGATTGGCCGAACACTATGCGGTCTTCAAATATCCCCCGTACTTGTGGGTCTGTGGGAGCGTCTTCAGTTGGCCCTGGAGTTGGTGTTGCGGGGGTAGCGGTGGCGGTGGTAGGCGGGGTGGATTCTTCTGTAGTGTCAGAACTACAGCTAGTTAGCAAGCTAGCTAGCAGTAAGGCAAACAGAAGGGCACTTGCCGCAGTTATGCGTTTAGGTGGGTGCTCAGGCTGTGAGGGCTGACCAGGCCGTGGGATGCGATCGTTCATGATTCGGGGTGGACGGCAAATTTGAGCTGGTTGCAATCTCCTTTGCGCTGATACTCCAAGTGTTGGCCCATCTTTTGCACTAAGAACAGCCCCAGCCCTCCAATCGGTCGTTCTTGCAATGGCAAGTTCACATCTGGGGTTGGAGCATCAACAAGGGGATTAAAGGCTTTGCCATTGTCGGTGATCTCCACTTCCAAGACGTTGTCTAGGGAGCGTAGATCGATATCCACACTAGTAAGCCCGCCTTCATTACCGTGAGTGAGCGTGTTGAGCACCACTTCTTCTAGGATCAAGTTAGCTCTCATGGTAAGCGAAGCTGGCCACCCTTCGACTTCAGCCATCTCATCGAGGAGTTCTGCGATTGGCAGCAAGGCATCTGCCGGGTTTTCGGTGCCGGTGGTATGAGAAATCCGAAGGCTTTTTTGCAACACGATGCCCCCTAGTCTCGGTCCGCTAATGCACGCGGTAGCGAGCTGTAGGTGTGCATCAAAGTCGTCTTAGGGCCAAACAGGTTATATCGTCAGACTGAACGGCACCTGCCGCAAAATTATGTACCTGCTCAAGTACCCTCTGGTTGGCATCATCTGGGGTGGTAAGCGTAACCCCGTTGAAGGTTTCTGTAAGTCGATTCATGCCGAACTGTTCGTTCTCAGCATTCATGGCTTCGGTTACACCGTCTGTGTACAAAAATATAGTGTCACCGGGATCTAACTTCACGCTTTGCTGGGAGTACTCCACGTTAGATGTCACGCCCAGGGCCACGCCTTTGGTGCTCTCTAGCTCACGTACTGTTCCATCGGCTTTCACAAGCAGAGGGGGATCGTGACCTGCTATAGAATATGTGAGGGTGTTGGTATTGGGGTTGAACAGGGCGTAAACCATCGTGACGAACATGAAGGTTGGGTTGTCGGCGTGAAGTTGGTTGTTCACCTCAGTGAGAACAGCTTCAGGTTCACGCACTCCGATAGCCGAGCCCTTTAATGCGGTACGGCTAGACATCATAAACATGGATGCAGGGATGCCTTTGCCAGAAACGTCTGCTACTACAAGGCCAATCTCGTCTTCTACTGTAAAGTAGTCGTAGAAGTCGCCGCCCACATTGCGGGCTGGCTCCATTTCGGCGGCCACCTCAAACGAACTTGAGGCTAGGGTGTGCTTGGGCAGAATGGACTGCTGAAGCTGGCTGGCGATGCCTAGTTCGTTTTGTAGCGCCACTAGTTGATCCCTAGATGCGAGCGCTGAGCGCCACTCGGCTAGGTGATCCACTGTACGGGCGATGGTTATCTGTAGGTCGTTGAAATCTATGGGCTTGGTAACGAAGTCAAAAGCCCCTCGGTTCATGGCGGTACGGATGTTGTCCATGTCGCCATAAGCTGAGATGATCACAGCCCGTAGGTTCGGGTTCACACCCGGCAACTGCTGTAGCAGGGTTAGCCCGTCCATCTTGGGCATGTTGATGTCGGACAACACCATATCTATGGTGGGGTCTTCGTTGAGCTTTTCTAGGGCTTCGATACCGTTTTGGGCGAAGACGAAATCATATTCCTTAGAGCGAATATGACGTCGCATTCGTTGGAGCACCAAAGGCTCAACATCTGGTTCGTCATCAACGACCAAGATTCGGTATGTGTATGTCAAAGCTAGCCCTGCTTTGCGGATTCGACCGATGGGAACACCTGGATGATTTGGTCAAAGCCGCTGATACGAAAGACATCGCCTACCGAAGCAGTGAGAGAACAGATGCTGAAGGACTTTTGTTCTTTGTCAAGGTTTTGAGCTGCCATCAACAAGACCCTGAGGCCAGCACTGCTGATGTACTCTAAACCTCCCAGATCCAAAATGATCTTTTGATCGCCGGGTTCAAAAAGCCCCTGCAATGTGTCTAAGAAATCGGACGCGTTAGACCCGTCTACACGGCCGGAAGCGTTGACAACTAGCGTTTCGCCAGTTCGGTCATGGCTGAATTCCATCTTGGGGCCTCTCTTTAGGTTCGGAGATGGTGGACGATTTTGTCAGAGTAAACATACTATATGGCTTAGCTAGCGGAGTTGACACTTAGGGCAGAAAGTTATAGTACGGCCATCGTAGGTGCGGTGCTGTAGCGTGGTGGTGCATTTCACACAGGGTTGGCCTGAGCGCCCGTAGCAGGCTAGAGCGTTTTGATGGTTGCCTTTGGTGCCTTCGGCGTTGCGGTAATCTCGCAGGGTGGTGCCACCGTTGTTGAGAGCGGCATGTAATACCTCTAGCAGTGCTCCGTGAAGTTTGGTAGTTGCTAGCTTGCTGATGTGACGTTTGGCAGGGTGGATGCCCGACATCCACAGGGCTTCGGTGCTGTAGATGTTGCCGATACCTGCTACTGGTTTTTGGCTCAAGAGTTGGGTGGGGATGCGCCGGGAACTCTTGCACATGGCTTGGTATAGGGCTTCGGGGGTGAAATCTTTGCTGAGGGCATCGGGGCCAGCGTTGGCAAGGGTGGGTATGGTGTCGTAGCACCCGGCAGGTACATAACGGATGCGCCCAAAGCGACGAATATCTCTGAAGATGAGCCACTCGTTGCCCCCTAGTTGCCAGCAAGCGCGGGTGTAAGGGTCTTTGGTAAGGGGGTTTTGGTTGCGGGTATTTGGGTGATTATGACCGGCCGTGGGTGTGCCGTTGCTTGGCTGTGCTGTTGGGTGGGTGATGGCTACCGAGCCGCTCATACCTAGATGGATGATGAGCTCATGGTGGTTGTTGAGCACACAGATGAGGTACTTGCCCTTGCGGTTGATTTGTTGGATGGTGGTGCCGATGGCATTGGTGGCGGAGGCGAACTTGTTGGAGGGATGCGAGCATGCCCAGAGGATGGCGCGGCCTTGGAGCAGCGGGGCTAGCTGGCGGCGGATGGTTTCTACTTCAGGTAGCTCTGGCATGGGGTTTACCGTAGGGATTCAAAGCTGATGGGCTGGTGGCGCATTAGGTGCGGTGCGCTAGAGCGGTGCGCGCAGCTTGGAGATCTTCAGGGTTGGTTACGCCGATCCAGCGCTCTTGGGTGGGGATTACGTTTACCTGCAAGCCGTTGGAGTGCATTTGCTGGGCTACTGCATGGGGCAACAGGTATTCTGCATCTGAGCTGTGTTGGTTGTGGCTGAGAAATTGAGCGAGATCGGTTTGTAGGGTTGTAACGAACGCTTCAGAAAAAGCCCATAGGTTCATTGAAACCAGGGTGTCTGGTGGGTAGGTAGAATTAGCAGCAGATAAGCCCTGTTGCTCGGTGATTGCTGTAAGCCGGTTGCCTTCGGTACGGCAGATGCCTCGGGTAACAACTCCCTGGGAGGGCAATGTGTGTGCTAGGTGGTAGCCGCAGAGCAGGGCTTGGTTGGTATCCATCTTGGGGATTGCTTCGGCCATTTTGGCATAGGCAGAAGGCCCGTAGTAGTCGTCGGCGTTGCACACCATGAACGGGCCAGCTATCTCTGAGTGCGCGCAGGCTACGGCATGAGCCGTTCCCCATGGTTTGGCGCGTTGTGGGCCGTGTTGGTCTTGGCAGACCAATGCGACTTGCAGGTTGTTGGGCAAGTTGCTGTGACGGCTGAGGTGGGGACGGCTGAGGTGGGCGCGCACATCGTCTTCAATGTTGCTGCGTACGATGAGCACCACCTTGCTAGCACCCGCAGAGCAGGCATCGGCGATAGCGAAATCTAAAAAAGCCTCGCCGTTTGGACCTACCTCAGCTAGCTGTTTGGTGCCTCCAAAACGAGACCCTAAGCCAGCGGCCATTACTACCAAAGTGAACATGACTGCTAACGCTGCGGGGGGTAGGTAGTGCGGGTGGCGGCAGCAGTGGCGGCGGCGGTGGTGCGGGTGGTAGCGGTAGTGGTGGCGGCGGTGGTGGGAGTAGACATGGTTCGCTCAGGCAGCTTGGTTTGCAATGATATTATGCACATCTTGTATGGCTGAGGATAGATCCTCGCCGTGGATGGGTACTTCTTCGGGTGCTTGGTTTTTTTTGGCGAAAACCAGCACGCAGCGACACACCTTTTCGCCGGTGGCGGTTTCTAACGCTAGAGCATAAGCGGCTAGTTGTGTTTTGTAGTGCTGGATCTTTTGTTGCAGGCTTGCAGCATTATCGGAATCGTCGGTTTTGTAGTCCACCACCACTAATCCTTGTTCGGAGCGATACAACAGGTCAATGTAGCCCTCTAGCACCACTTGTTTGCGTAACCTAGTCTGTTCGCTTGACCCGGTGCTTGTGCTGTGGCTTGTTTCGTGGCTTGGATTAGTGGCATCGCTTAGCGGCGCTTGAGGTGTGATGGGCGCACCAACGTATATCTCCTGCCAATGCTCAGATTGGCCAGCTTGTTGCACACATGAGGCACTCAATGCAGACCTAACCATGAGTTCCACCTCAGATGCTCGGTTGGTGATTCCCTCGGCCTCGGCTTCATCTTTGCACAGGGCGCTTAGGTTGCGTGAGCCATCGGCTGGGCTTGAGTAACTTAGGTTTACCGATTGTAGGGCTGCGTGTACGGCTCGCCCCAACTTGGTGCCACCCCGCCCTTTGCACACGGGCTCGTTTGGATCCAGGTCTTCATCGTCGTCAGTTTTTTCTTTGTTGAACCATGCCCCGGCACTTGTATTTGGGTTGGTATCTTGCGACAACTTAGAGGCACTGAACACACGAGGTTGGCTTGCGCGCTCCATAGCCTCGTTTTTAGCTTGTTCCCACTCATGCAGACGTAAGGTGGGAGCGGTTGTGGCGGCAGGTTCTATGGTTAGTGGTTCTCCAGCAAACATCAACAAGTTTGGTACAGGTTTATTTGTAGTTGCCATCTCCGCTAGGTCCCAGATTTCGGCCCTGTTTATGGGAGCGCGAAACACCGACGTTATCAGATGGTCTTGTGCCCTAGTTAGCGCCACATATAGCAACCTCACTCGTTCGGCAACCTCCATGTTTTGTTCATGTTGTACGTGTGTGTCGTACAAGCTGGTTCTGAGGCTCTTGTTAAAGCCCACGCCCCAATTACCTTCGGTAGGCCAAATTATCTCAACACCTCTGTTGTGGTTTTGTTTGTAATGTGTGCCTGAGACAATCACGATTGGGAATTCCCGACCTTTGGCAGCGTGGATTGTGGTGATTCGCACCGCATCATCATCGGTTTCAGACAAAATGGCATCGGTTTCGCGGGCCTGTTCGTTGATTCGGCGATCTGCCCAGGCCAAGAACTCGCGCAGGCCAGTTCCGCCTTCTTCTTCAAACCGACGGGCTTGGTTGATGAGCCAGTGTAGGTGTCGCCATACATCTCGGGAACGGAGCGAGCTAAAGCAGCCCAACTCCAACAAGCAGCGCTCATGGATGATGCTTTGGACGATCTGGCTAACGGATTGCCAGCGTACTTCAAGGTGCTGTTTTTTGAGCCAAGCCATTGCCGCCACCACCGGATGATCTTCAGATAGCAACTTGGGAGGCTTCTTTAAATAGTCCCAGCGTCCTTTGTGCGTAACCCGATAGGTGTAAAGATCGTTATCGCCGCAGCCAAAGGCAGGAGAGCGCAATGCTTGAATTAGCGCTATCTCATCTGTTGGGTCTGCCACTGCCCGAACCGTTGCCATAGCTTCGCGGATGGGTTGAGATGCCCATATAAGCGACCCTGCTTCTAAGCGATAGGGGATGTTTTCAGCTTGAAGTGCAGCTTCGAGCTGAGGAAGCGAGGTTCGAGTGGGCAACAGAATGCAAATATCGCTTAGGCGGGCTTTGCGCCACTGCTCTTGGCCTTGTTCGTTTTTGCCATCTCCAACCGACCAGCCTTGAGCTACCGCGGTTAGCACGGTTTGGGCTACATCGATGGCTTCTAGCTCTCGCAGCAGGTTGGCTGGAGTGTTTTTTGGCAACACTTTCCCAATCACAGCAACGCAAGGGCCATCAGGCGGTGCAGAACGTGTGGCTTGTAAGGGGGTGTAGGCAGGTTGCGAGCCCTCAGTAGCGTTTTCCATTAGTTGGCTGAACAGGGAGTTGATCCAGCCCACTAGCGGTTCCGCGGAGCGGAAGTTACGGGTTAGTGACTTCTTCGTCACCGTGGGCGACATTGCAGCTTTGCTGTACAAGGCGATATCGGCGCGGCGGAAACGGTAGATGGATTGTTTGGGATCGCCCACGTAGAACAGTCGACCGGGTTCATCTGTGAGGGAATCCCAAGTGCCGGTTTGTTGCACCGATGAAGCAATCAGCTTGGCTAGATCGATTTGTAGGGGGTCGGTGTCTTGAAACTCATCTAGCAGCAGCCGCTGATAGCGATGGCTGAGAGCTGCGCGCACCTCTGGGCCATGGGACCGGTGGCGCAGGAGTTGGCGGGCCAATACTAAAAGGTCGTGAAACTCCAACACACCGTGCCGCTTGCGTTCGTTTGCGGCTTCTAGAACTAGCGCACCTAAACCGGTAGTGATTTGGCGGATCACCGCATCGGCAATTTGAGCTTTATATGCGGCTACTTGTTGGCCTAAGCCAGTTACCTGCCCACGAACAAAACTGATTGTATCGTTATCTTTTGGTGACCAGTTTTCTTTTTGCCCG
>JAPOTT010000039.1 GCA_026709025.1 bacterium | reverse complement strand
GGGGGGGGGGGGTGAGTCGGCCTGTAGGCGGGATTCTGTCTGGGCCCTTTTGGGGCCTTGTGTGGCCATCCATCTAAGCGGCCTACCCGGGGATTGCCTTTTGTAAGGCGGCGGGCCGCCATATCCCCTGCTTGGCCTTGCTCCCGGTGGGGTTTACCTAGCAAACCGAGTTACCACGGCTTCTGGTGCGCTCTTACCGCACCGTTTCACCCTTGCCTGTGCCCAAAAAAGCTGGGCCATCGGCGGTCTGTTCTCTGTGGCACTTTCCTGCGGGTTGCCCCGACTGGCCGTTAGCCAGCACCGTTGCCCTGTGGAGTCCCGACCTTCCTCGACACCAGCACTCAGCAACCGTTCAGAAGAACCGTTCAGAAGCTGAACCCTGCTGCCGCGACCACCCGGCCGACTCACCATGTGTCTAGCTTACTTGCTTTCTTAGTGGCTTAAGACGTCGTCTGTATTGGTGAGTTATCGTGGGGCGGTTGACGTAGATCTGCGGGATAGGAGCGATCCCGGTGGTTGGACGTATACTAAGATGCGTGGGCTTCGCTGTTATCCTACCCAGTAATGTCTAGAGCTTAGTGTGATAAATGTCTAGATCAACTGTTAAGGGCTTGATCGCTATATGTGACAGTGATGAGGTTCAGGGTTTTGAGTTAGAGAAATCATACCAAGTTTCGGAGTTTGCTCAACTCGCTAATGGGGATATTGTGCTACTTCGTGACGACCGTGGTTGGACTGTGTCTGCTGTGCAGGGATTCCATAAGGATGGTCGCTTAGGCATCAGTCTAGTCTTGGATACAATAAAAAGTGTGGTTTTACCTGATGAGGATTTGATAGGCAACGATCCTCATCCATGGGAAGATCTGGTTTGGGCGGCATCTCAAAGAGGACTCGCAGTAACTGTAGATGAGCTTAAAAACATGCCCTATAGGATTTATGTTTCGGAAAGAATTGTTGAGCTTTCCTCATAGTTGATCCTTGTAGTTTCAATTTAGAGTTAGGGTTTAGGGTGAGAAAGTACAGCAGTTGGGGTGGTGAGTCAGCTTGTCGGCAGTTAGCTACTTTGTTGTTACAAGCCTAAATCTGAAAGTTCCGGGTACCAGCGTGAGGCCCGCTGCACGGCATCATGCCAGCGCTCTCGATCTACCGTGTTTTGAGGTTTCACAATCTCACGGGGCGACCACTCAGCGCCCACTTCTTGCCAGCTAGACCAACGACCCAAGCCCATCTGCGCCAGCACTGCTGCTCCCAGTGTGGTGCCCTCTGGCACGCTGCAAAGCTCTACCGTGCGACCGAGGGTGTCGGCTAAGATCTGATTGAACACCGGGTTTTGTGACATACCGCCATCTACACGGATGTTTTCGATGCGGTAGCCGCTATCTTGTTCGGCAGCGTCTAACATGTCGGCTGCACGGTGCGCTATGCCCTCAAGCACGGCTCGCACAATGTGGGCAGCGGTGGTGTCACCTGTGAGCCCAAACAACCCGGCGCGAGCTCCAAAATCCCAATAAGGCGTACCCAAACCATAAAGCGCTGGCACATAGAAAACCCCGCCGCTATCGGCCACGCTAGCCGCCACCTGTGCTGCATCTTGTGCATCGCGTAGCAGGCCCATGCTTTGAACTAGCCAGTTAATGTTGGCACCTGCGGTAATCATCATCGCTTCGGTACACCATCTAACCTCTTGGTTGTGCTGCCACGCCACAACAGGAAACGTCCCGCGCTCGCTGCGTTTTTCGGCAAAGGGCCGCGCATCAGCACCGCACACATTCAAAAAACCCCCGGTACCGAAGGTGAGCTTGGCAGTGCCCTCCAACACGCAGCGCTGTCCAACAAGCGAAGACTGCTGATCGCCGATTATCCCAACAATAGGTGGTGATCCAGCTAAAGCTGTTGCTGAGCCTATTACCGCTGTGGAATCCACGATCTTTGGCAGGCATGCCAGCGGTACACCTAACTGGCTAGTGATTTCTTCAGACCAGCCGCTTGCATCAGCGGTCAACATCCCGCTAATTGAGGCGTTCGAAGCATCTGAAACGTGATGAGCCCCCTGCGATAAACACCACACCGCCCAGCTATCTACCGTGCCAAAACATAAGTTCCGACAGCGCTGTGGATCGTGTTGGTCTAACATGTGTACCAGCTTGGTGGCGGCTTCGCTGGGGGAGAACTCCAACCCTTTGCCTTTGTAGCCCAAGCATTCTCCAACGGTGCGTAGGTCTTGCCAACTCAGCCCCGGGCCAACAGGCTCGCTAGTTGTGCGGTCCCACACCACCGTAGAGCCCCGTTGATTGGTGATTGCCACAGCTTCAACTCCGCCCACCTCAGCGATCACCTCGTTGGCAGTTCGCAGGATCACCCCGGCCATCTCGGTGGGGTCAAACTCCACTAGCCCCGGCTCCGAAATACGCGGCGGTGTGGCTTGTTGGGCCAAGTAGATTAGGTGCTGGCCATCGGTTGCAGCCGAGCGGATGCTGCTGGTGCCAACATCAATTACGCAGATGTTCATGGTTGAGATTGTGGCATCTCGCTGGCGATAGTCCACACTAGGGGGGTGAGCTTGCAGCAACATGGCCGATGGGCTGGGGTGCTAAGGGATTTGGTTGCAGGCCGAGACCTGCCTGAAACCACTGCCACCGCAGCCATGGCCGACATACTAGATGGCCAGGCCACACCATCGCAGATAGCTGCTTTTGTGGTTGCCTTGCGCGCTAAGGGCGAAACCACTCAAGAGTTGGTGGGCTTGCTCGGTGCCATGCGTAAAGCAGCCGCACAGGTGCCGCTGGATGCGTCAGCGCTGGGCTTGATAGATACATGCGGCACCGGTGGAGATCACAGTGGCAGCATCAACGTATCCACCGCAGCCGCGCTGGTGGCTGTGGGTGCTGGGGCTAAGGTTTGCAAGCATGGGAACCGTTCGGCCTCCTCATTGTGCGGGTCGGCTGATGTGTTGGAGGCCTTAGGAGCAGTTGTAGAGCTAGGGCCTATGGGAGTTGCTCACTGCGTGCAAGCAACTGGCTTTGGGTTTTGTATGGCACCCCGGTTTCATCCGGCCATGCGCCATGCGGCAGTGCCCCGGCGAGAGCTGGGCATTGCCACGGTGTTCAATTTTTTGGGGCCTCTGGCTAATCCTGCGGGGGTTAATCGCCAGCTTGTGGGAACCAGCGATCCGCAGATGGCTCCTAAGATGTTGGAGGTTTTGGGTGCTACCGGGTCGGTGCGAGCCATGGTTGTGCATGGGCATAACGGCTTAGATGAGTTAGCCACCACCGGGCCCACTCAGGTATGGGAACTACGAGATGGTGAGGTAGGCCACTACCTTGTTGACCCTGCTAGCTTGGGCTTTGCCAGCGCGCAGCCCGATGATCTGACAGGTGGCGATGCTGGTGTTAACGCCCGATGCCTCCAGCAGGTGTTGGACGCAGCAAGTGGCCCGCACCGAGACGTTGTGGTGCTAAATGCTGCTGCTGCTTTGATGGTTGCTGGAGTGTGCGACACCTTTGGAGAAGGGATAGACAGGGCCAAGGCTGCTATTGATAGCGGCGTGGCCCGCAATGTTTTAGACAGATTCATAACAACTACTCAGGAGGTTCAAAACAACGATGGTTGACCCCATAGCTAATGAAGCCAAAAATACTGCTGCTACACAAAACACGGATATACCTCTAGCTACAGATACAGATACCAGCCCAGAAGCAAACCTAGAAACCAGCCGGTCAAACCCAGTCAGCACAGACAAGTACAGCCCTTCAACGCAGCAACTCAAAGATGTGCTCAGAGCCAGCGTGGAGGTGGCAAAAGCAGGTGCAGACGAGAAACCCCCGATTGAGCCACCAGTTCGGCTTAAGAAGTTTGTGGCTTTTGCCAAGCTGAACAACCGTGCGTTTAGCCAGATTCGTGAGGTTCTAGATACAGACGAGGACTTTCGCGCAAGGGTAGTAGAAGAGGCAGATCTGGATCGGTTGAGCCCTATCAGCAAGCTCTGGCTAACTCAGCCAGATGGATGGGAAGACGAATGTCGTCAGCTAGCAGCGTCTCAAGCGCAAGATTCCGCCCAAGCCGAGGCTGCCCAGAGCCAAGCTGCCCACGAACAAAAGCTAGCCCGTCAGCAGGCTGTTAAAGAACGGGTTGAGCGCCAGCGGGATAAGGCCATGCAAGAACGAGATGACTATTTGATCAAAGAGTTGCAGGCCCGAAACGAGGCTAGCCAAGCCGTCGAAGAAGCAGCCAAGCTGGCCGATGAGCTAAAGGTGGCACTACAAGCCCAGCAAGATACACAAGCAAAGCTAGAGCGAAGCCAGCGAAGCGCTGAGCGTAATGCTGAAAAGCTCAAGAAGGCTAAAGATGAAGCGAAACGTCTCAACAAAGAGCTACGAGATGTTCGCTTGGCGCACAAAGAGACCCAAGCCAGCCTCGAAGCTCAGCTAGAGGCTGTCGAGTTGCAGTTGGCTCAAGCTCGCGAAGCGGGATTTAAACCACCCCCACCCCCAGAGCCTGCTGAGTTACCAGATGAGCCATCTGAACGTATACCGGTGCAGTTGCCAAAGGGCCTATTGGCCGACACAGCGGCAGGTTTAGAGTACTTGTTGCATACCCCGCATCTGGTGATGCTGGTAGACGGTTACAACGTAACCTACAAGGCCAAGGAGTTGGAAGGGCTAACAGCATCCGAACAACGGCAGCGATTCTGCGACAAGCTGGATGAGTTGAGTGCTCGTTTCTCACAGGTGGAAATTGTGGTGTGGTTCGACGGTCAAGAGACCGACTACGACTACATCAGCACTACAACTCGCTCTTTAGGGGTTACGGTGCGCTTTTCGACTCCAGATGTGGAGGCAGATGATGCGATTATTTCCGGTTGTGCTGCCTACCCACTGTCGCGGCCCCTTGCAGTGGTGTCTCACGATAATCGAGTGCGCGAGGGTGCCCGAGCACACGGTGCCAATGTGGTGCAGCCCTCTAAGCTGTTGATGTTGATAGGCTATGAAGCGGTTAGTCAAAGCGAGGCTTACGGGTTTTAGGGCTTGTGGGAAGCGATTCTGTCGATATACACACCAGTGAGGTAACCGCCGCTGGTTTGGCTGCCGGGCTAGATGCGGTGGGCATAGCCGCGGCCACGCCTTTCGTCCGCACTAAGGCCACCCTGTTAGAGCGCCGCGCTAAGGGGTTGCATGGCGATATGGCGTTTACCTATCGCAATCCCGAACGCTCCACTAACCCTAGTCGCACGTTAGTGGGGGCGCGATCTTTGGTAGTTGGGGCTTTGGGTTATCGGCCAGCACCTCGCCAAGTTCCTAGCAGCACAGCCAGCATGCAAGGCACGCCAGAGCGCCCTCTGGCTCGGGTGGCAGCTTATGCCCAAAAGGATCACTATGGGCACCTGCGCGCTGCTCTGAGCGAGGTTGCAGAACTACTGCGCGCCGCAGGGCACAAGGCAGTGGTGGTGGCAGATGATAACGCGTTGGTGGATCGCGAAGCAGCCAGACAAGCCGGGCTGGGTTGGTATGGAAAGAACAGCAACATCTTGTTGCCCGGCAAGGGTAGTTGGTTTGTGTTGGGCTCGGTTATCACCACAGCACAGCTGGAGCCAGCAGAGCCGCTACCAGAGGCTTGCGGCGCGTGCCACCGGTGCATAGACGGTTGTCCAACAGGGGCCATAGTTGCACCAGGGGTGGTTGATGCTAGGCGTTGTTTGGCGTGGCTGGTGCAGGCCGAGGGCGATTTTCCCGAAGAGTTTCGCACAGCACTGGGCAACCGGATATATGGATGCGACGATTGTCAAGAGGTGTGCCCACCAAATCGCCCTAGTACCAATCGTCTCAGCACTAATCGTCTCAACACCAATCGTCTCAGCACCAATCTTTCTGATGATAATTGCAACAGCAACTCGTCAGCATCTGCTCAAGCCACAGTTGACCTCATAGAGTTGCTTGGTTTGGATGACGAAGCCCTGCTATCTCGTTACGGTCGCTGGTATATACCTCGTCGTCAGCCTCGCTACCTACGCCGTAACGCTCTGGTAGCACTAGGCAACTCCCAAAGTGCAGGTCATCGAGAAGTGGTATCGGCTCTGCGGCGCTATATGAACCATGACGATCCTATGCTGGTGCGTCACGCCAGATGGGCAGCCACACAGCTTGGCCTGTATGTGGAACAAGAACCATGTGTGGAACCAGAATCATGTGTGGAACAAGAACAACAGTCATCACCAGCAACTGTTCAGGATATGGGTAAGTAGTGGCTAAGCACCTTTTGGTAACCAACGATTACCCTCCTAAGTTAGGTGGCATTCAGAACTACCTGTGGGAGCTATGGCGCAGGTTGCCCCCTGAAGATGTGTGCGTGCTTACCCGTGCCCATCCGGGTGATAGCCAATGGGATGCTCGCCAGAGCCATCAGATAGTGCGCTCGCCTCGTAATTTTTTGTTACCCACTTCCCAAATGGCCGCAGAGATCAATCAACTTGTCCAAAAAACAGGTGCCAAACTGGTGCTCTACGATCCTGGGCTGCCCCTTGGTGCTCTGGCTCCGAGGCTCAAGCATCGCTATGGGGTCATCCTGCACGGTGCCGAGGTAACCGTTCCCGCTAGGTTGCCGGGCACCAAACAACTCCTAGCTAATGTGCTTCGGGGCGCTGAGGTTGTTGTTGCCGCAGGGCGCTATTCGGTGGCCGAAGCAGAACGGGCTGCTGATTGTGTACTACCTACTGTAATCGTGCCGCCTGGAGTAGACATTGATCGCTTTTGTCCTCTCAACACAGAAAAACGCCTCGCAGCGAGGTCTCGTTTTGGCCTGCCTGCTAAAGCGCCGGTGGTGGTATCGGTTAGCCGACTTGTGCCACGCAAAGGCATGGACATGCTCATTTTGGCCTCAGCTCGATTAGCAGGCCGCTATCCCGGCCTCACCGTGGCTATCGCGGGCAGCGGGCGAGACCGTTCTCGCTTAGATCGCCTGATCGGACACCACAACGCTCCAGTTAGGTTGCTAGATCAAGTAGCCGATGATGATCTTGCCGATCTGTATGGATGTGCCGATGTGTTTGCCATGCTCTGTCGGCAACGTTGGGCGGGTTTAGAACAAGAAGGTTTTGGCATAGTCTTTTTGGAAGCTGCTGCAACAGGAGTGCCGCAGCTAGCAGGTAGCAGCGGGGGCGCAGCCGAAGCCATTCAGCATGGCCGTACGGGTTTGGTGGTGGAAAAGCCCAATCAATTAGATACCGTTATCGCAGGTTTAGACACATTGTTGTCGGATCGGGTTCGTCTAGATCGCATGGGCATGGAGTCTAGGATGCGAGCAGTTGCCGAGTTCTCCTACGACCACATCGCCGAGCGGCTGCGTGGCATTTTAGACGAGGTGATTGGATGATAGAGCATCTGTTACCCAAAGATGTTTTGGGTATAAGGCTGTTGCGGGCCAACTGGGTAGGCACTGGTGCGTTTGTGGTGGTGGCTACAGCTACCACTGTTTTTCCTAGTTTTATGGCAGTATCGATGGCTTTGTTTTCGTTTGGGCTGTTGGCATTGGGAAGCTGGGCCATGCTCTGGGCTTTTTCGCGGGCCGTGCAACGCAGCCGCTATGAGCTGATCGGTGTGGGTGGCCTATATTTTTTGGCTGGCTGTGCGCCACAGGCTGTGCGGCGCTCAATGCTGGCAGCTTTGGGGGTGCAGTCGCTGGTGGCTGTTGCAGCAGCTTCGGTGCGACCCTTTAGCGCTTCCGCATTCGGTATCCTAGTACCTGTCTACGCGCTGGGTCTTTCTGGCGTGTGGGGTGCGAGGTATGGGAACTTTCCAGATCGCCCCCTTACAGATGCCAACTTAGAGCCCCGCAACCCCAACAGGAACGGCAACAATGTTTGAGCAGGCCACCAAGAGCACCACAGTTGAGGCATCTCCGCAGAAATGCTTTGAGGTGGTGTGTGATTTTGAGTCTTACCCCGAGTGGGTTCCCGAGATAAAGCAGGTGGAGGTGCTGCGTCGTGACGATAACGGGCGTGGCGGGCTGGTGTCTTTTCAAGCTGCTGCAATGGGTCGCAGTACCACTTATCTGTTGGAGTACTTTTATGGCTCCAACCCGTTGCGGGTGTCTTGGCGACTAGTAGAGGGCGACTTAACCAAGCGATTAGACGGGGAGTACTCCTTTCATCCTGTACCCGATACACCCGAGCGCACTGAGGTTACCTACCATCTAGCAGTACAGATGGCCATGCCGTTGCCTGGTTTCGTGAAGCGCCGTGCTGAGGCCCGGATAATGAGCACTGCCCTAGAGGTTCTGCGAAGTAGGGTTGAGTCTGATGCTCAGTAATCTTTCAGCTAAGGCCGCAATCCTCATGGGGCAGTTGTAAGGAGCCGTAGCTTTATGGAGTTTCGCCGCATAAACAACTTGCCCCCTTATGTTTTCACGATCATTAACGATCTTAAGGTGCAAGGCCGCAGGCAAGGCCACGACATTGTAGATTTGGGTTTTGGTAACCCAGATCTTCCGTCACCCCAAGTTGCTGTAGACAAGCTGACCGAGGCTGCCCACAACCCTCGCAACCACCGTTATTCTGCAAGCCGCGGTATTCCGAATCTCCGCGAAGCATTGGCAGGCTATTACTCCCGCCGTTTTGGGGTGCATCTAAACCCAGAAACTGAGGTAATCAACACCATCGGTGCCAAAGAGGGCCTTTCGCATCTGATGTGGACGCTGCTTCAGCCTGGCGATGCCGCACTTGTGCCTTCGCCGTCGTATCCCATTCATCTTTATGCACCACTGTTTGCTGGCGCAGAGGTGCGGGAGATACCGCTTAGTACAGGCAGCGATTTTTTTGCCGCAATGCAAGAACGCTGGCAATACTCTTGGCCTAAGCCACGCATTATGGTTTTGTCGTTCCCACATAACCCCACCACGGTTTGCGTGGATTTGGATTTTATGGCTGGTGTTGTGGATTTTGCCCGAGCTCACAACGTGTTGTTGGTACACGATTTTGCGTATGCCGATTTAGGCTACGATGGCTACAAACCGCCTTCTATTTTGCAGGTAGATGGTGCCAAAGATGTGGCAGTTGAGTTGTATTCCATGACCAAATCCTTCTCAATGGCAGGCTGGCGGGTGGCCTTTATGGCGGGTAACTCCGAGGTGATTGCAGCCTTAGCCAAGCTCAAGTCTTATTTAGATTACGGAACCTTTCAACCCATCCAGATTGCCGCAACCGTTACTTTGAACGAGGCAGCTGATTACCCCATTGAGGTGTGCGATATCTATAAGAGCCGCCGCGATGCGCTTTGTTCGGGGCTTAACCGCATAGGCTGGCAGGTTGAGCCGCCCAAGGGCACAATGTTTGTTTGGGCCCGCATCCCCGAGCCCTATCTTTCTATGGGATCTGTAGAGTTTGCTTCTTGGCTTGTGCGAGATGCGCGGGTTGCCGTATCGCCCGGCGTGGGTTTTGGCCCAGACGGTGAGGGCTACGTGCGGTTTGCCCTTATAGAAAACGAACAGCGCATAGCTCAGGCAGTGCGCCAACTGCGCTTGAGCCTCACCAAGCTATCGGGCCATGCCCCAGCCGATGGGCCAGTTCCCGATGGTTTAGCCCCCGAAAGGCCTGTTGAGAGATCAGCCCAAGATGGTGCCGCTCATGGAGAATCAACCCATGATGTGCAGCCGTCACATCCCACAGCGGCATAGCTATGAAGGTAGGTGTGCTTACAGGTGGCGGCGACTGCCCTGGGCTGAACGCTGTTATCCGAGCCATTGTGCGTAAGGCAGAGCGGCACTACCAAGACAGCGTAATCGGCTTCACCGATGGCTGGAGCGGGGTATTGTCTGGCAATTTCATACCGCTAGATGTGAACTTCATGCGCGGGTCTTTACCGCGCGGTGGCACCGTGTTGGGTACCTCGCGGATGTCGCCACGCATGTTTGAGGATGGTTTAGACAAGGTACGAGCCACCATAGAGGCAACAAAAACTGATGCCCTCATAGTTATTGGTGGCGAGGGCACTTTGTCGGCTGCTGCTAGCGTGCAGGCCGCTGGCGCGGCTTGCGTGGTGGCTGTGCCCAAAACCATAGACAATGACATCGCCCTTACCGAGCAAACCTTCGGCTTTGATACCGCTGTATCCATAGCTACCGCTGCCATAGATCGCCTCCATACCACAGCCGAATCCCACGACAGGGTGATGGTGGTAGAAGTGATGGGTCGACATGTGGGGCATATCGCAATCTGGGCGGGGATAGCTGGCGGTGCCACGCTTACCTTGATTCCAGAGCATCCTTTTGACATTGAAGCGGTGGCTGCAACCATCATGCGCCGTCACCGTCGGGGGCGTTGGGCATCCATTGTTGTGGTGGCTGAAGGCGCAATACCGGTTGATGGCACCCTAGAGATGGCAGAGCAAGCGGTGGATGAGTTCGGCCACAAAAAACTGGGCGGGATCGGTCAAGTAATCGCTAGTGAGATAGAGGCCCGTACCGGTTTCGACACTAGGGTGACGGTGCTAGGCCATGTCCAGCGAGGCGGCACTCCAACCGCATTTGACAGGGTGCTGTGCTCTCGTTACGGCATCGCCGCTATTGATGCTGTGCATCAAAAGCAATGGGGTTCTATGGTGGCCCTTCAGGGCGGCAAGATGGTTACGGTTCCGCTAGCCGATGCAGTAGCAGAGGTAAAGCCGGTTAGCCCAGATTTGTATGAGGCGGCGCGGGCCTTTTTTGCCTAGCCGGGTGTTAGTGCGCTTTGTTTGGTGCTATTCGGCTGGTGCTATTTAGCTGGTGCTAGTCGTGTACCGCAGGGTTTCAACGCTGTTGGCGGCGCCCGTCAAAGCGTCGCCATTCCTCCATAGAGCGCAAAGCTAAGATTGCTACCACTGTCAACCCCACAGCCCCAGCCACCGCGCCTACTAAGGCACCGAGGCCGGTCCATAGTCCGCAGTTCCCCTCACATTGCAGGTCTATGAATGCAAAGCCAATCACCCCTCCGCAGAGTCCTCCCAACAAGATAGACACAAACGCCAACCAGCGTGCGGTTCGGGGCGGCAGAGCCGATCGCTCTTGCGGAGAAAGACGATGTTGTGTGTGGTGTTGAGCTGGCTTGTGTTGGATGTTGTTTACTCTACTACTTGGCTGTGCCGAGGTAGGAGGCTTGTAGTTCTGGGTGGGCTAACAGGTTTTGGGCCGTGTCATCTAGCACCACCCGGCCTGTTTGCAGCACCCAGCCTCGGTCAGCGATGGATAGGGCCATGTTGGCGTTTTGTTCCACCATGAACACCGTCATGCCCGTTTCGTGAATCTGCTGGATCAGCTCAAAGTTCTGCTGCACCAAAGCTGGAGCTAGGCCCATGGAGGGTTCATCCATCAACAGCACCTTCGGATCCGACATCAGTGCCCGGCCGATGGCCACCATCTGTTGCTCTCCGCCCGACAAGGTGCCCGCTTTCTGGTTGAGTCGTTCTTTTACCCGCGGGAACAGCTCAAACACCCGTTCCATGTCACCCGCAATTTGGCGTGCATCAACACGCAGGTAAGCGCCGAGGTCTAGGTTTTCACGCACCGTGAGGCGCTTAAACAAACGGCGGTTCTCTGGCACCATGGTCACCCCTTGAGACACCCGATAGCTGGTGGGTTTGTCGTTCACCACCTCGCCGTTTAGCACCACCTCGCCGCTAGTGGGCTTGAGCATTCCCAAGAGTGTTTTGAGGGTGGTGGACTTGCCGCTGGCATTGCCCCCCAACAAGCACACCAGTTCGCCTTGGTTGATGGCCAGGTTCACATCCACCAGGGCATGTACTGCGCCGTAGTGGGCGTTTACTTGACGCATCTCAAGAAGCGGCTCGGAGCTCATTTCTCAGGTACGCCTTTCCCCAGGTATGCCTCGATAACTTGGCTGTTTTTGGAAACCTGTTCGTAGCTGCCTTCGGCAATTTTTACCCCGTGGTCTAGCACCACCACGCGGTCGCTTACCTCGCGCACCACGCCCATATCGTGTTCTATGACTATGATGGCAAAACCCCATTCGTCGCGCAGTCGTCTGATCATGCCGGTGAGTTCGGCTGTTTCCACCGGGTTCATGCCCGCAACCGGTTCATCCAACAAAATGAGCTTGGGTTGCGTGGCCATGGCCCGTGCTATCTCCAACCTCCGTCGGTTGGCATACGACAACGAGAATGCAGGTTGATCCATGCGGTAGCCGATGAGCCGAGTGCCGAAAAAGCTGAGGATTTCTGTGGCTCTCTGGCGTATCTCGGCTTCCTCACGGCGAAAAGCTTTTGTGTACAACAGCGCCCCGAAGGCATGCTGTTTGGTACGACAATGCTGCGAAACCATAACGTTTTCTAGCACGGACATGTTGGCAAACAATCGTACGTTTTGGAAGGTACGAGCGATGCCTCGCGTTGTTACTTTGTTGGGGTCTAGCCCGCGCACCGATTGGCCTTCAAAGAGAATGTCGCCAGCGCTGATATCTACTGTGGCTGTAATGGCGTTGAAAAGTGTGGTCTTGCCAGCACCGTTGGGGCCGATTACCGACACTATTTCGCCTTGACTTACCTGCATGTCTAGCTCTTCTAGTGCATGCAGACCTCCAAAGCTCACGCTCAGGTTGCGGGTTTCAAGAATTGCCGTTGGCATCGCCTCAGTTAGCGTTGTCTGTGTTGTCATCGTCTTGGGGGTTGGCCTTGTAGCCAAGCGTCTTGGGCCATCTCGTGGTGGTGCAACTCGCGTGTACGCCGCACGTTAGGTATGAGCCCTTCGGGTTTAGCCAGCATCATCCAGATCAAAAGTGCTCCATAGATGAGCAGCTTAAACTCGGCGAACTCAGCCAAAAGACCTGGTTGTTTGGGCCCGCCTAGCACCCCAATGAGCACTGCGGCCCCAGCTATCACACCTACGATGTTGCCCATTCCTCCAAAGATCACCACCACCAAGATCACGATAGAAACCAAGATCTGAAAGCTAGACGGGAACACCGAGCCCACCTTGGCCGCAAAGATGGCACCGCTCAACGAGCCCAACATGGCACCCACTACGAAAGCTAGCAGCTTTATGTTGACGGTGTTGATGCCCATAGCCTCTGCCACGGTTTCGTCTTCGCGTACCGCCATCCAAGCCCGCCCCAGCCGCGAGCGTTCTAGTCGCCAAGACACATAGATGGCTAGGGCACAAAACGCCAGCACTAGGTAAAACACGCGACGGGGGTCGGTACCGTCAACCTCGGTTAGGCCGAAGATTCCTGCGGCGGGAATCTTGGTGAAGCCCTGAGCACCGCCGAACCATCCAGATAGCCAGTCGGACAAGAACAAAAGGCGGATGATCTCGCCAAACCCTAAGGTAACGATGGCCAGGTAGTCGCCGCGCATTCGAATCACGGGCGCGCCAATAAACAACCCAACAAGGCCGGTGAGGATAACCACCACAATCAGCGCAGCTAGCCAGGGTATCTCTGGTGTGATCCGTGACGAGGTGGCTGATGTAAGAACCGCTGCGGTATAACTACCCACGGCGAAGAAGGCCACGTAACCCAAATCTAAGATGCCAGCTAGCCCCACCACGATGTTCAGGCCCAGTGCCAACAACACAAACAGCCCCACGTTGGCCAACAACTCGTTGGTGAGCTTGCCCAGAAACAAAGGCAGCACTATGAGCAGCGTCGCGGTCAATATTATGAGCCCGCCATTGGCTTGGGTGCGTTGTTTTCCTTGTAGTTGGGCGTGGAAAGATTTGGCTTGGCGTAACCTGCCCTGGCCCGTTACCGCTAAAAGCCCACACAATCCTGCTAAGCCGAGGGCGCTGTTCCAGTTGATCCCACCCCGGCGGTGGTAGAGGCGGTCGGTTAGCGGCTCTAGGCCCAATCCTTCGGCTAAGTCCACCACCACGGATTCCAGCACCGCTGCCCCGGTCACCGCCAGCACAATGGTGATTGTCGCTCGGCGGCTTGTAGGCCCAACAAGCCTAAGCAGCCCACCTGCTGTTCCCATTGCGGCACCTATTGCCAGCCAAATTACCCCGCCAAACCAACTGGAGTTGTCAAAAGACAGCAGGTTTAGAAGCATGGGGCTCCAATTCACCAACGGATCTCGTAGGTCGAAGTGGGTTAGCAAAATCGTCAGCAGCGACAGACCAGCACCCGCTAGAGCACCACACAAAAAGCCGCCCACCACCTCGTTGAGACCCGGTGAGTAGGTGGGTACGCCCTCTCGCCTAATCTGATGGCCCTGGCGATAGCCTGCTGCAAACGGCAGGATCAACAACACCAAATAGCCTAAGCTCAGCACTGGTTTGATGATCAGGCGCTCGTCAAGTCGCACCGGCATGTTGGATAGCGCAATGAACACCTGCCCAAATGCGGCGATCGAACCCATGCGGGCAATTCTTGTCCAATCGTGGGCGAAGGCTGAGCGAGGGGCAACTAGGGGCATTTGTTGTGTTGGCGACCCATGTTGTTGTGGTAGCCCATCAACCCGAGGCGCGCTCATGCGGGCTCCTATGCTGCTCATGTGCGATCCTCAGCAGGTAGGCGCTCGCCAAACAGGCCAGAGGGCCGTAGCAATAGCACCCCGATTAGCACCGCAAACGCTACTGCATCGCGCAGCTGCGACACCCCGCTCACGCCTAGCGGTTCTAGGATTACTAGTGGCCCTACTGATTCGGCCACCCCGATAGATAGCCCGCCGGCCATGGCCCCACCTAAGTGGCCGATGCCGCCCACCACCGCCGCGCTAAAGGCTTTAATGCCGGGTAAAAACCCGGTGGTGTGGATTACGCTGCGGAACAAGATTCCCCACAAGATGCCAGCCATACCAGCCATTGCTCCGCCTAGAGCGAACACCTTGACGATGGTTCGGTTTACGTTGATGCCCATAAGCTCGGCTATCTCAGCATCTTCAGCCACGGCCCGCATGGCTTTGCCGGTTTTGGTGCGCTCTACGAAGTACCACAGGCAGATCATTGATACCGCCGCTACGAGGATCACCAAGATTCTGGCACCCTCAATTTCCAAGAATGTGTGCTTAGACTTCACCCAGTCGGGCACATTTGGGTATGACTTGGCCCCTGGGCCTAACAGCACCACCGAGGCGTTTTGCAAAAAGAACGACACTCCTATGGATGTGATGAGCGGTATCAGCCTGGGCGACCCTCGCAGTGGGCGGTAGGCCACCCGCTCCATGATCACTGCCGTTAGCGCACACACCAGTATGGAAATCACGATGATAAACACCAGTGATCCCACAAAATTGCTTTCCCAAAGCCCGGCATCGGCCAGCTTGTTGGAGGTGATCATGCCGGTCATGGCACCCACCATGAACACCTCGCCGTGGGCAAAGTTGATAAACCCAAGCACGCCGTAGACCATGGAGTAGCCCAACGCTATGAGCCCATACATAGCTCCCTGCGAAACTCCAGACACAATCAGACCCCAGAACTGCTCGCCGGTAAGGCCAGTGGCATCGGGGTTAGCCCAGCGAGCAAAGGGGTTGTTTGTGTTTATTTCTTGGGCAATGAAGGCCAACAAGCCCACGCAGATGAGGGTAAGTGTTGCCACCCTCATCACGGTGAGGAACCAATCCACGCCGGTTTTGGACACACCGGTTCGGGGTGCTTTGCGCGAAAGCACCCCCGGTTGGCTCATTGGGTTGTTCCTAATCGGCTCTGTGGCACGCTACTACCAAGCCTAATGTCAAGCTTACGTAGCAGCCTAAGCAGCTGAGCCAGAGAGGATCGTGACTCAGATGCGTAGGCATCAGGTTACAGCAGTAGCGCGCAGTGATTGTTTTGTCCTGTTGGTTTTATGGCTCGTAGGAGTAGACCACGTTATCAATGCTTGCCTGAACGTTTTCCTCGCCACCGAGGTTTTGCACCACCGTGATCTTGGTGGAGCCACAGTCGCCAAAGCCGTCGCAACTAATCGTGCCGATTATGGCTTGAAAGTTTCGCACACCGTTTAGATAATCGCGCACACCTTGACGGTCGATCATCAAGGAGCCATCCTCAATCCAAGATGCAGCTTGGATTGCATCTAGCAGCAGCACGGTGGCATCGTAGCCATGAGCCCAGAACACTGCTGCGGGGCTTTCGCCGTAGCGGGTTTCGTATTCGGCCAAAAAGTCTCTTGCTGTTTTGCCGGTGCTTTCGTTGACGTTCTCAGCGAATCGCTGATCTGGCCCCGAGAAGTACATGTCGGTGGTCTGCGACAGCGACAGGTAGTTTGCGGTGAGCAGCCCGTCGGCAGCTAGCAGCGCTGTGTTTTCTAGGCCCGCCACGCCCGGAGCTTGGTCGGCAATAAAGTCGCCTGCGGGTTGGAAGATGGGGAAGAACAGCGCCCCCGGGTTGCCTGCGGCAATTTCGGTTAGCACAGGAACCATGTCGGTGTCGTCTTTGTTCACTGCGGAGACACCGGTAAGGGTGCCACCCTCGGCCTCAAACGCATTGGCGAATGCCTGAACTAAACCCTGGGTGTACGTGTCGCCGTCGTGGATGGCAGCGGCTTGGGTTACGCCTAGTTCGTCAAACACAAACCTGGCCATCGCTGCGCCTTGGTAAAGATCGTTATGAGCGGTGCGGTAGTAGCCCTCGTTGAAGTTCTCACCGGCGTTACCAGCTAGGTCAGACGTTAAAGCGGGCGAAGTATTGCTGCCAGAGATCATCACCATGCCAGCGTTGGTGATCAGCGGTGCCGCAGCTACTGCTGCTCCAGAACACGAAGTGCCAATCACGCCTACCACATCTTCATCGGCCACGATTGTTTGAGCTGCAGCTTGTCCACCGATGTCGCTACACAGGTCATCTAGGCTGGTGCCGGTGTCCACATCAAAGCCGTGGATGGGGCCGTAATCTGCAACGGCGATCTGCGTGGCCCGATCTATGGGTAAGCCTAAGAAGGCCACATCGCCGGTGATGGCTTGTAGAGAGCGAATCTGAATGGCATCGCCCTCTTCAACTTCCACGATTCCAAGCGAACCATCACCTAGAGCAGCCTCCCGGCTGTGATCGTGATCCTCGTGGTCGTCATGATCGTGGTCTTCATGTTCGTCATGATCGTGGTCTTCATGTTCGTCTTCTGCTTTTTCTGTGGCAGCAGGCGTTGCAGTGGCTTCTGCCATAGCTGTGGCTTCTGCTGTCGCGCTGCCTGCATCGTCGTCATCGTTGCCACAGCTTGTGGCTAACAGCGCGAATGCTGCAAGTATGGCAACCAAAATGGGGATAATGGTGCGTTTTTTGTATGGGCTTTCTAGGGACTTTGGCTGGTTCACGAAAATTGCCTCCTATGGCAGGGTGATCGTTGGGCTAACAGGTTACATGGTTAGCAGATTAAGGTACATACAAGCTCCAAGAAAAGGCTTGTATCGGGGTTCATTGTACAGCAGCGCTTTGTGTGTAGTGCTCTGTTTGCTGTGGGCTACAGCATGGGTGGCTGCAGAATGGGTAGCTGCAGCGTGGGTGGTCGGGACCGGTATCGATCCGGTGACCTTCCGCTTTTCAGGCGGACGCTCTACCAACTGAGCTACCCGACCAAGGGTTGGTTAGGCGGTCCCGACGGGATTTGAACCCGCGGCCTCCGGCTTGACAGGCCGGCGTGCACTCCAAACTGCACCACGGGACCGTGTTTGCTTAGTCTGTGTTCCTTCACGCAAGCAGATAGCTCTTGTCGGAACTCACACAAGCCCCACTACTCTACCCTGTCATCCCCCAGCGCGCTCTACTTTTTTCTCAGGCAGAGCATTTTTCTTTGATTTTTGTCTTGAACACTCATCAAGTTTTACCGAAATATGTAAACCCAGCTAACACTTTTTGGCTATTTTTGTAGAGATGGTATACAAAAGACTGTTACCGGTTCCCGCTGTTTTCAAACCTCCGACGGCATCCATGTTTGGCCTCTCGACCATTTCTATGCAACCCTCGCCGCCGATAACCTGTGGCCCTAAGCCTGCAAGCTTCTATCTTGACAGTCTTTACCTTGATAGTCTCTACCTTGATAATCTTCTACCGTTTTGGTAGATTGCTTGTATGGATTTGAACATTAAAGAGTTAGACGACAAGGTTGGTCAAAGGCTGCGCGAACAAGCTGAGGCCGCTGGGCTTTCCGTGCAGCAGTTCTTGCGGAATGAGTTAACCAGGATTGCATCACGGCTCTCACCGGCTGAGTTGACCAACGGTCGTCGCCCCATGAACAGGTTGGAGTTTGAGGCCATTCGAGAAGAACTCCGAAAGATCGATGCCTCATAGTTCTGATGCACGTAGCCTCGATTTCCCGTAGCTTCAATGTTTCGTAGCATGGTGTGTGATGCAGGAGGGGTGCTGATTCTTGCTGGAGCGTTGGATGGGGAGGTACCGCAGCATTCTGAGTACCTTGCCTTAGACTGGTCGTCCGTCACGGTCGGGCGGTTCTTGGCGATGCGCTATGAGGGCCAATCTGAAGCTTTCCAAGTTGAGTTCGGACTCGCCCTATCTGTTGTTCACGAATGGTTCCCCGTTCGTTCCATAATGGGGCAGTGTATGGCTCGAGCTGGCCACGCATCTGCCGACACGCTGGACTCTTGGTCTGCCCTAGTCTTGGCCGAACGCCTAGAGTTGCCGCTGTTTTCAGTTGCTGAGGATGTTACCAGCAACAATATCGAGATTCTCCGCCCCTGGTAGCACCCCTAGTAGGACTTAGCGGGAAGTGTGGGGCAAAGTTGAGGAGGGAAGTCCGTGATTTGGCACGGTGAGCCTGTTGCCCGGGTCACAGGGAATTTGGGTTCGCTACCCGCGCCATTCTTTGGATGTGATGCGGAAACATTGCAAATCTTTGTGATTGTGCATAGTATGCACACTGATTTGAGGTTGGCCAGCGGTGGAGCTAGGGGTCGCTGGAGTGTTTGTGGGTTTGGCGGTGGCAGGTGGGGCATAGCAGGGTGAGGTTACTGATGTCGGTTGTGCCGCCGTGTTCCCATGGGGTGATGTGGTGTACGTCGCAGCTGCTGGCGCGGATGCCGCATGAGGTGCAGCGTTTGTCTCGTTTGTAGAGGGCGAGTTTTTGGGCTTTGGTGTGTTTGCGGCGTGTGCGACCCACGTAGAGGGGTTGGGCTTGGCTGTTGAAGATCATCGGGATTATTTCGGCTTCACAAGCGAGACGGCGGATTTCATCTATGCCGATTGGTGTGCCATCTATAAGCCCTGCGGCTGTTAGTTGGCCGGTGATGGCATCATAATCAGATGTGAGGATGATGGTGGTGGCCTGCGGGGTTGGTTCTGGTGCTGCTTCGCAGCCGGTGTTTGTGTCGCCGGTTCTTGTACTGGTTTCGTTGTTTTGAATACCGTGTTCTATAGGTTCGGTTTGTGCGGGTGTGGTGTGGCTACAGATGAGTTGCACTAGAGCGTCGGCGTTGCGTTGTTCAAAGGAGCGTTCTACACCGTTTTGAAAATCGCGTTTGAACATTCGTGTGGTTAACGCGTCCATAGCGGTTTTCACCCGCTCACCAGCAACATGATCTAACTCAGCATGCAACACAACCATGTCGTTATCGCCGTTGAAGATTTTGGCGGTACGCCGGGCTCGTTGTTGTTCTGTGGGGTTCAGCCCTGAAACAGCCAAGCGTTTAGTTTCCCACTTAGCCAAAGTGGTTTTGAACTCATCAGGGCTTTGTTGCACGCCTATAGCCAACAAATCTAACTGCTCATCAGTGTTCATGGGAGCCCTGCTGTGCGACGCGGCCATCAACTCAGCGTGATCCATGGTGATCCAACCGTCCTTAGCGGCGCGCATCACATCAGGCAGCGCCCTAAGCCCTTTAGCAGTACGCGCTTGACGGCGAGCCTTATACGCAGGCAAATCAAACTGCTTACAAACAGAAATCACAGCATCTTCACCCTCCAACTCACCCAACCGCACCAACACAGCACTCAAATAACTCTCAACCTGCTGGCGAAAAGCATTAGCCCGCACAGCCAACATAACAAGATCACCAGCACCACAACCAACAAAATCTGGAAAACCAAAACCCGTAGAAGTGGGTGCTTGAGCGTTCATACAATCTGTAGTGTTTGGCTCAGTTTTAGTAGGTAAGCTACTCTCAAACTTCATACCTGTAAGTATACAACCACCCTATGACACAACAACCCTAAATCAACAATATTTTCGAGATTTTTTGAAAAAACTTATACAATTTACAGCGCAACACTGCAGCTCTTTGACTAAGTAAACAGTCATAAAATCTATACCATGTGCTTAGCTAAAAATCATGTTCTCTAAAATGTCTTGCTGGAAGTTTATCGTGGGATTAGAAGTGTGTTTCTGTCTCTAGGGTTGTAGGGCTTTCATCTGTTTCGGTGTGTAGTGTTTCGCAGCCTATGAGGGTGGGGTTGGTGGGGGTTAGGCGGGTGGTCATGGTTTGGATGGCTTGGGGGTTGTTGTCTATAAGGATGTAGTTGCGGTTGTGTTTTGCGGCTGCTTGGCCGAGGGTGCCACTGCCTGCGAAGAAGTCTAGGAGAAGGTCACCCGGGTTGGAGTGGATCTTCACGATGCGTTCGAGAACGCCGAGAGGTTTTTGGGTGGCGTAGCCGGTTTTTTCTTTGCCGTTGGGGCTGACGATGGTGTGCCACCACACGTCGGTGGGGGTTTTGCCTCGGGCGGCTTTTTCCTTGCCGACAAGACCAGGGGCCATGTAAGGGATGCGGTCCATTTCTTCAAAGTTGAAGGTGTAGTCGTTGGGGTTTTTGGCGTACCACAGAATGTTGTCGTGTTTGGTAGACCATTTTTGTTTGGACCTGGCACCATAATCGTAGGCCCAGATGATCTCGTTCATAAACGAATCCCGCCCGAAGATCTGATCTAGCAGCACCTTGCAGTAGTGGACTTCCCGGTAGTCGATGTGGCAGAAGAAGCTGCCGGTATCGGTTAGCACACGGTGGGCTTGTTCAAAGCGGGGAGCCAGAAAACCCATGAAATCGTCGAAGGCATCTTCGTAGCCAGATTTGCCGAGGCGGATGGTGCGATAGCTACGCCCGGCGAAGCCGGTACGGTCGCCAGCAGCCTCGTCATGTACGGTTTTGATTTGCTGCCGTTCTTGGCGTTTACCGGTGTTGAACGGAGGGTCTACGTAAATTAGATCAACGCTGGCAGTATCCAAACCCGCCAACACCGCCAGATTGTCACCGAACACAATTTTTCGCATTTCTTTACCTCCGTATCTATCTAGGCAGCATCTAAGCCGGTGAAGCGAATTGCTGTTTTTGTTTGGTAGGCAGTGTTGAGTTGCAGCAGCACCGCTGTGAAAGCCTCCACAGGGCCTGCGTATATCAGCGAGCCAGCGTTGAAGGAACGGACACCGGGGAGCTTGCCCATAATCTCTAGGGTGGTTGCTGTGGCCTCGGGATGGTCGGAACACACCAGCACATCGCAGTCCACCGGTTGGTTCAAATCGCCCAAATGATGGGCTGGCACATGATGCAGCGTGGCAGCAACTAGGGCTTTGGGTACCGCTGCTTGCACCGTGGCCGCAACCGAACCCTCTGGAGGGACTAGTGGCTGAAACTGTTTGCCTACTTTGGTTAGGGCGTTGGCCATGCTGATAACCACTTTTCCAGATAGCTCATCGGACACAGAGTTCACAGTAGATGCGGCGACATCCCATGGCGTTGCTACTACCACCACATCGCACTGTGCGGCATCTGTATTGCAAGCACCCACAAGGGGCAGCGTGCGGTCGGGCCATTTTGCTAGTACCTCTGCACACGTATCTGTAGCCCGCTCAACCAAGCGCGAACCTAATACGCATCTGTAACCCACGGAAGCTAATCGAGCGCACAGAGCACGACCTACAGGCCCTGTGCCACCTAAAATCCCAATTTGCATCAAGCTAAAGGTATACGAGAAATGCCTTGCAACGCTTACCAAGGTGGGAACCAACTCCCGTTTTGTCTGTGAGGTGCTTTTTCTTGAAGCTTTTTCCTGAATTGTGTTCGCCGAGGTGCTAATTTGGCACGCGTAACACTTTGTATTCACATAGGAGAACCAAAATGTCTGATACATCATCTACCGTGAGCATCTCCTCGCTAGGACAAAAGCTGACCATGATCAACGGCAAGGTTGGGATTGTTGCGGTGTTGGCCTTGCATTGGTTTGTGTTTTGGCTTCTAAATGGTCTTGACAAGTTCTTCAACGCCAACAACTTCTTCGGTGTAGACTTCAAGAACAAGCTGAAAGGCCCCCCGGGTGCAGATGGCCTGCTTGCTAACTTAGGGTTCAGCGATGGTTGGGCCGCTCCCATTGCCATCATCGTGGGGATTATTGAGGTTGTGCTGGCCTTGTTGTTCTTGGTGGCTATTGTAAATCTGTTCCAACGTCGTACACGCAGTAGCGATGGGGTATTGGCCTGTTTGACCCTCAGCGTGTTGTTCTTTGGTCTTTTGTCGGCAGGTGCGGTGCTGTTTGGCGACCGTGCAGCGATGGAGCAGCACGCCATCTTCATTATTGCTCTTCTGGCCTCTTGGTTTGTGGTGGGGAAGTCTGCTGCTAAAGCCTGACATAAAAGCCGCTGCTAACGCCTGATAAGGCTGTTGTCTACATCTGACAGAAAAGCCCTATGTTGCCGGTAGGCTCTACCCGACGCTGCCGTTAGGCTATAAACAGCATGCAAGTACTATCGGGCAAGCGCACTATTGCGCAAGGGGTGATGTAGCAGTGATCGACGAGTCTGTGGTTACCGAGACATTGGCAGAGGCGCTGAAAACAGGCGGCGATTTTGCTGAGGTGTTTGTAGAAGATCGGCAGTCCTCCTCGGCGGTGTTGGATGATGGCAAGGTAGAGGAGCTCTCCTCTGGTCGCACCCGTGGTGCGGGCATCCGGGTTGTGGTGGGTGATACTACCGGGTTTGCCCATACCTCAGATTTGAGTCCCAGCGGGCTAGCCCGAGCGGCGCGTGCGGCCGCAGCGGGTGCTAGAGGTGGTAGCGGCACTACCAACGTAGTGGGCCTTCGCCAAGTTCAAGCAGCATCGCCTAACAAGGTAGGGGTACTGCCCGAAACAGTTGCTAAAGGCACCAAGGTTGATTTGTTGAACCGTGCCGATGATGCCGCTCGTGCCGCTGGAGCAGCCATTACCCAGGTGTCGGCCAGCTACGCCGACGGGCGGCGTCGTATCTTGGTGGCCAACAGCGACGGCCTTTTGGCTAGCGATGATCAGGTGCGTACGCGTTTTGCGGTGTCCTGCGTGGCAACAGCCGATACTGGCATGCAAACCGGCTATGAAAGCGTGGGTCGGCCCATTGGTTTTGAGTTGTTTGAGGAGTATGAGGTGGATGCTCTGGCACAAACAGCTGCTAATAGGGCTCTCACTAAGCTAGCGGCACGGCCAGCACCGAGCGGGGCCATGCCGGTGGTTATTGGCCCAGGTGGTGGCGGTGTGTTGTTCCATGAGGCTTGCGGGCATGGCTTGGAGGCCGATTTGGTAGCTAAGCAAGCCTCGGTATTTCGCAATCGGGTGGGCGATCAGGTGGCGCATTCAGAGGTCACGCTGGTGGATGATGGCACCATGGCACGCGAGTGGGGAGCGTTTGCCATAGATGACGAGGGTCGACCAGCGCAGCGTAACGTGCTCATCCAAGACGGCATCCTCACCGACTACATGTGGGATTTATTGCGAGCCCGCAAAGAGGGCCGGCACAGTTCAGGCAACGGTCGTCGCCAAAGCTATCGACACCTGCCTATGGTGCGGATGACCAACACCTATCTAGCCAACGGTAGCAATACCCCCGCCGACATCATCGCTGGAACAGATAAGGGGGTTTATGTGGCTCACTTAGGAGGTGGTCAGGTGAACACCGCTACCGGTGATTTTGTGTTTGGCATGACAGAGGCTTATCTGATTGAGAACGGCCAGATAACCGAGCCGATCCGAGAGGGCAACCTTATCGGCAATGGCCCTGAGGTGTTGATGGGCATAGAGGCTTTGGGGAACGATTTTGCTATGGGTTCGCCCGGAACCTGTGGTAAAGACGGCCAAGGAGTGCCTGTAGGCGATGGCACTCCCACCTTGCGGGTAGCAGCCATGACAATCGGCGGCACCGCCGCGTGAACCCTGAGGAGTTGTTGGAGATAGCCGAGCGCATCGTGGGGTGGGGGCGCGATGGTGAACAGGTAGAGGCTGTGGTGGGCCACAGCCAAGAAACAGATGTGCGGGTGTACAACGCTGAGATTGAGTCTTTGTCTGTAGCGGAATCGCAGGGCGTGGGGGTGCGGGTAATCGCTAATGGTCGCCAAGGGTTCGCCCATGCGGGCACCTTAGATCCTGATGTGTTGGCCGAGACTTTGGCTGAGGCGCGTGATAACGCGGTGTTTGGGTCGCCCGATGAGTTCTTTGGCCTAGCTGAGCCAGATGGTGTGGCTAAGGCGGAGTTAGATCTTTACAACCCGGCGCTTATGGATGTGAGCACAGAATTGAAAATCGATCTGGCCCTAGAGCTAGAGCAGGCAGTTCGTGCTGGCGACCCGCGCATTGTGGGAGTTGAGTCGGCAGATTATGGCGATGCGGTGAGCGCTGATGCTATTGCTACTACTAGCGGTATTCGCAGTGCGGGGCGGGAAACTTCTTGCTATCTCTCGGCCTACTCGTTGGCCTCAGAGGGCGATGAGACCCAAACTGGCTTTGGGTTTTCGGTAGCTAGAGAGCCGTCTGCGCTTGATGTTGGGGTGGCTGCAACCGATGCTGTGGAGCGCGCAACACGGATGTTGGGGGCTACTCAACCGCCCACAGAACGGGTCACCGTAGTTTTGGACCCGTATGTAACAGCGCAGTTCTTGTCTATCATTGGCGGCACCTTGTCTGGTGAGGCAGTGCTAAAGGGTCGGTCTTTGTTTGCGGATCGTTTGGGCGAAAAGGTGGCCGCCCAAACGGTGACGCTGGTAGACGACCCAACCAACCCAGAGGCGTTTACTGCTTCTGATGCCGATGGTGAGGGCTTGGCCACTAGGCGCAATCTGCTGGTTGATAGCGGTCAACTAGGGTGTTTTTTGCACAACAGTTACACCGGCCGCCGCTCAGGTGGTGCCTCTACCGGGTCGGCTGTGCGGGGTTATGCCAGTACGCCCGGAGTGGGCTGTCAGGCTTTGGCGCTAACCCCTGGTACGCAGTCACCCCAAGAGTTGATTGCGGGGGTTCAAAACGGGGTGTTGGTGCAAGGGGTGGCGGGTCTTCATTCGGGCGTGAATCCGGTGAGCGGCGACTTCTCAACCGGCGCGGAGGGGCTGCGTATCCGTAACGGGGAGTTGGCTGAGCCCATCAGGGAGATCACCATTGCTTCCACACTTCAGAGGATGCTGTTAGATGTGCAAGCTGTGGGCAGCGACCTAACCTGGCTACCCATGAGTTCCGCCGGGGTCACCCTAGTAGTGGCCGAGGTAACTATGTCAGGCACCTAACTACGCCATAGTAGGCTGTAGCAGTAGGCGATGTCGGTTTTACACGCTATTTTGTTGGGTATCGCTCAGGGGCTTACTGAGTTTTTGCCGGTTTCCTCCAGTGGGCATCTACAGATAATTCCCTGGTTAGGTGGATGGGAAGATTTTGAAGGCAACGATGATCTCAAGCGTGCCTTTGATGTAGCACTGCATCTGGGCACTCTGGTTGGGTTGGTGGCTTGTTTGCGTAGAGATGTGTGGGGGCTAGTGCGGGCTGGCGTTGGTTGGTTGGCTCAACCTCGTATGGGGCTATCTAGCGAGGCTCGTCAGGGATGGCTACTGGTATTGGCTACAGTGCCAGCGGCTGCGGTAGGAGTTGGTTTAGGTCCGCAGTTAGAACGCATCGATGATGAGATATGGCTCACCGGGGTGCTGCTGATTGTATTTGGGTTGTTGTTGTGGTGGGCGGATCGACGTGGAGGTACAAGGCACGCTGAGAGCCTGTGCATACGCGATGCGCTGTTGTTGGGCTTAGCTCAAGCGTGTTCGCTGCAGCCGGGGGTGTCGCGCTCTGGGGTGGTAATGACAGCGGGACGCTTTTTGAGCCTTAATCGGGAGGCGGCAGCGCGCATAGCCATGTTGATGAGCGTGCCAGTGATTGCTGGCGCGGGATTGTATGCGTTTGTGGATATCGGCGGTTGGGGTGGCGTGCCCGCCGATGCTAGAGCCGGTTTTTTGTGGGGCACCGTAGCTGCGGCTTTTACTGGCTTTGTGGCAGTAAAGGGGCTATTGGCGGTGGTGCGTAATCGTAGCTTCGGCCCGTTTGTGGTGTATCGGGTGGCGCTGGGCTTGTTGGTGCTCAGCCTGGTTGCTGCTGCGGTGCGCTAGCCCCCCCCCCCTAAAAGGCACTCTAAAACTTAACGGCGTTCTACTAGTGCCAAGGTGATAGAACCCTGGATAACTGCTGAGGCCACGGGCAACAGCTCTTGGGATGTTACGGCGATGGTCACAGCTGTATCTGCAGTGTGGGTTACCAATGCATCGGTGGCCACAACCAGGGTGGCTTGGCTGGGGTTGCCTAACCCATTAGCCACCTCTAAGGTAACCAGCACATCTACTAGGTCGCCCGGCTCCAAAGAGGGCAATGCAGTGTGGGCTGGAATGGCCACCTCGGTGCGGTTGCCAATCTGCAAACCCCCTAACCGTGCGGTGGTTACCACATCGCCGGGGAAAATGCCCGCTGAGGCCACCTCGCCTCCTCCCAGCGCACTCACAGAGCCCTCGGGCAGGGTTAGCGCTGGATACTGTCGCACTTCTGTGTTGCTGGCATCAATCGGCTCTCCTGGGGTAATTGCCTGTGTGGCTACCACTACGGCGGTATGTTTGCCCAAAGAATCACCGCCGCCAGCCAACCCCGCTACAGCTGCTACAACCAATCCGGTAACAGCTGCCGCAGCCGCCACAATCATCGGATAGCTGCGGGGCCCCTTGAACAAGCGCGCCCACACAGTCTCCTTTGGCCTAGGTTCTTGTGGAGATACGGAGGGGTTTTGCTCCAGTGGCGGGGGTGGAGTCAGGTAATGGGGTGGTTGTGTGCTTGGGTTGGCCTTGGCCGTTAGGGGTTCCACCTGCGCGGATCTCATCTCAGATGAACATCTGTTGTGTGTGTTCATCGGTTTAGACGCGGGGAAGCTTTCTACACGATAGCGGGCTGTAGCGGTGTTACAACTAGCAAATGAATTGGTAGATAAATTGCTGTTCGGTGAGCCCGTGTTCGTTTAGAGGGGGAGCTACGGGGTAGGTTGGCGACATGCTTCGCAGATGGCGGCGGGCTCGCAGGCCCATGTCACATCGGGTGGCCTACTCGCGTTGGGATGGCACCCAGAAGGGGTTTGACTTTTCTAGCATCGATTTGTTGGAGCAGATGAACGATGATCTGCTCTACCACGGGGATGTGAATGCAGCGTTGCGACGTGTGCTGCAGCAAGGGTTTGAGGTGGATGGTGAACGGGTACAGGGATTGCGGGAGATACTCGAGCAGCTACGCCAAAAGCAGCAAGAGCGCTTGGAGGATCATAATTTGGGCGGGGTTTACGAAGACATAGCCCAAGAATTACGTGATGTAATAGACAGCGAGCGAGAGGAGCTAGATCGCTTGGCTGATGAGGCTGCTCAGTCGGGAGACGAACGGCGAGCAGCCATCACCAATGAGACGGTGATGCAACGACAACTGCAACTCGATATGCTGCCAGCCGACTTAGCCGGGCAGATAAAGGCACTAGAGAACTACCAGTTCAACTCTAAAGATGCTGAGCAACGGTTTGAGGAACTGCTAGAGCAACTTCGCCAGCAGCTCATGGCGAACTATGTGGATCAGATGGCAGAGGGCATGAACAACTTGTCTGAAGAAGACCTAGCGCGCGCTAAGGACATGATGGCGGAGTTGAACGGCTTGTTGGACAAGCGCCAAGCTGCCGATGAGCAACTGCCTAAAGATCTAGAAGATCCTGCGCAACGCAACCAGATGCTAGATGAGAAGCTTCAAGAGGATTTTGACAGCTTTATGGAGCGCTTTGGAGATTTCTTTGCCGAGAACCCCGGCACGCTTAGCGAGCTTTTAGAGATTATGGCCCGGCGTATGGCGGCAATGTCGGCCATGATGGCTTCTATGACTCCTGCTCAGCGCGCGCAACTACAAGGGTTGGCTGAACAGCTCCTAGAGGATATGGATTTGAATTGGCAGGTTAACCAACTGTCGCAGAACCTCCAAGCGCTGTTCCCTAATGCTGGGTGGGACCGATCTTATGACTTCAGCGGTGCCGATCCCCTAGATTTCGCCTCGGCTGGTGAGATGTTGCGCGAGCTAGGCGATTTGGATCAGCTAGACAACCTGCTTCGGAGTGCCAACAACCCAGGGGCGTTGGCGGAGGTAGATATAGAGCGGGCTCGGGAGTTGTTGGGAGACGAGGCGGCCCAGAGCTTGAACAAGATGTCGGAGATAGCCAAGATGCTAGAAGAAGCTGGCTTGATCGAGAACCGCGAAGGTCGCATGGAGCTAACCCCACGAGCGATTCGCCGCATCGGACAACACGCTCTAGCCGACTTGTTCAAGAAACTGCAACAAGATCGGGTGGGACAACATGCAACCGCAAAAACCGGCACTGGTCATGAGCGAGATCATCAAACCAAGCCCTATGAGTTTGGCGACCCCTTCAACCTAGATATCGGGCGCACCATTCGCAATGCCATACAGCGCAATGTCCAACACAACAACGGGAGTGGTACACCGGTGCGGTTGTCGCCTATAGATTTTGAGGTGGAGCGCACCGAGAACATCGTGTGTTCGGCCACGGTGTTGATGTTGGATCTATCGTTGTCTATGCCCATGCGGGATAACTTCTTACCTGCCAAGAAGGTGGCTATGGCACTGCATGCGCTGATCAGCTCGCAGTATCCCAGAGATTTTTTGGGAATCGTGGGCTTTAGCGAGGTGGCTAGGGAGGTGCAACCTCAGCAGCTACCAGAGGTGTCTTGGGATTTTGTGTACGGCACCAACATGCAGCATGGGTTTATGCTGGCTCGGCAGATGTTGGCCCGCCAAAGCGGTACCAAGCAGATCATCATGGTTACCGATGGTGAGCCCACAGCCCACATAGACGACCTCGGTCAACCCTATTTCGCTTATCCGCCTACGCGCGAGACCGTACACAAGACACTAGATCAGGTGATTCGGGCTACCCGCGAAGACATTCGCATCAACACCTTCATGTTAGATGCTACCTCTTATTTGACAGCTTTTGTGGAGCAGATCTCCAAGCTCAATGGGGGTAGAGCCTTTTTTACCACACCTGAGACTTTGGGGGATTTTGTGTTGGTGGATTTTGTGGAGCACAAACGCAAGCTGCTTGGGGGATAGCAGCGCTAGAGCATCTTTGATGGGGCTAGAAAAATTGGGTTAGAAAAATTTCCTCTTGCCTTTGGTTTTTTGGCGTGGCAAGGTTACCTTATTGAAATTACAAGCCTTGAAATTACAAGGCCGTTAGTTCTTCAAAAAGGTAACGAGCTACAAAGGGAGAGATGCCATGCGAGAAGCTCTTAGATTGGTGCAAAACAACGCAGCTTTGGCTGAGAAGCTAGAGGCGGTTCAAGAGTGGCACTCTATGGCCAACTGTTTGGGGGTAGATCCCGATTTGTTCTTTCCCGAGCGCGGGGCATCCACTAGAGAGGCTAAAGAGGTTTGCAGGGCCTGTGTGGTACGCGAGGATTGTTTGGAGTATGCAATCGTCAACGGAGAGAAGTTTGGGATTTGGGGTGGCATGAGCGAACGGGAACGGCGTCGCGTGCGCAAGGCTAGGGGTCTCACCCGCGTTCGTGTGCCGCTAACGGCGGTTTCTGAAGGTTCAGGTGCTTGATCTGCCGAAGGCGTACCTACATCAATAAGCAGCACAACTGCTAGGGCAGGTGTGCTGCGAACAACTGTGTGCGGGGTGCAGATGTATAGGGGTGCAGCTGTATAGGGCACATATCTCGCAAGTTGTGGTAGTTGCGGGTAGTCTAGGGGCATGAGTCTTCAAGGGCCAGAGCTAATCATCATCCTGATCATCGTTTTAGTGCTTTTTGGAGGAGCTAAGCTTCCCAAATTGGCTAGGTCTTTGGGTCAAGCCCAAAAGGAGTTCAAACAGGGGATAGCAGATGCGTCGGGTTCCGATGTGGGTGCATCTAAACCCACTTCTGGCGATGGCAGTGGTGAAAAGCCTGAGGAATCTTCCACCATGCTTGCTCAGGGCGAGCAGGCCAACAAGCAGGAGACAGGAGCAGACAGTTGACCGATGTAGCCGATGTTGCACCCGAGCCAGTTGCAGGCCACGTTAGGTTGGTTTATCTGGGTCCTGTGTCACCGCACTGGGACTTTATTTCTGAGTTTGGGGATGCCAAGGTGATTGAGCAGTTCAAGATTCGTGCTGCTGCTCGTTTGTTGTTGTTACCTCCCCACGATCCACAGTTTCGGCGGAATCGTGAGCGCATCATCCGAGATGCTGAGCGTGAGAACCTGCGGTTGGATTGGGATTTGGGATACGACGAAGAAGATGAACTTTTAGACGAGGTTGTGTCAACCTAGCCGTCGCACTAGCCACGCAAGGCCCGCCATGGTCCAAGCCAACATTGATATATCTTCAGCTTCGGGCCGTCTTATCAACCGCGAGCTTGCATGGTTAGCCTTCAATAGCAGGGTGCTCGCACAGGCCGAAGACTCTTTGGGAGCGCTGTTAGAGCGGGTTAAGTTTTGTGCCATTTGGAGTTCCAACCTAGATGAGTTCTTTCAGGTTCGAGTGGCGGGCCTTAAAGACCAAATTGCAGGTCAGTTTGGCGGCACCACCCCTGATGGTCGTACTGCGGCTCAGCAACTTCAAGAGATACGAGCCGAATTAGACGAACAAGCCAAACGAGCCACGCTCTGCGTGCAGCAGCTCACAGAGGAGATGGCTTCGGCGGGTATCCACATCCTCAACTGGGAAGACTTAGATACCCAAGAGCGTAAGTTTCTAACCGGTGAGTTTGACACCCGTATCTACCCGGTGTTGACACCTCTAGCGGTGGATTTGGGGCACCCTTTTCCCTATATCTCCAACCTGTCGGTGAGCCTCGGCGTATTGATGGTGGATCCCAGCGATGGTCACAAGAGGTTTGCTCGTCTCAAGGTACCCGCAACCTTCGGGCGTTTTTTGCAGCTGTTTGGACAAGACCGCTTTGTGCCGGTGGAGCAGGTGGTGGCAGCGCAGCTTCCCACCTTGTTTCCTGGGATGGAAATCACAGAAACGGTTGTATTTAGGGTAACCCGCAATGCCGACATAGCCGTAGATGAGGGCGAAGCGCAAGACCTCCTAGAAGCAGTGGAGCTTGAACTGCGCCGCCGCAGGTTTAGAAGCGTGGTGCGCTTGGAGGTAGAGCACAAGGTGTCTTCAGAGATACGCAACCTTTTGCTAGATGAGCTAGATATTGAGCCAGAAGATATATACGAGACGGATACCTTCTTGGAGTTGTCTAGTCTCTGGGAGATATACGACCTAGATCGCCCCGACCTCAAAAACAAGCGTTGGAAGTCAGTCAACCCGTTATTGCCTGCATCGGGGCCTCGCGATCAGCGCGTAGACTTATTTGCCCTCATCAAACAGGGCGACATTTTGGTACACCATCCTTACGACTCCTTTGGCGCAACCGTGCAGGAGTTCATTTGGCAGGCTGCTAACGACCCGCAAGTTTTGGCTATAAAGCTCACCTTGTATCGCACTTCGGGGGATAGTCCTATAGTTCGTTCTTTGATTCGGGCTGCTGAGAGCGGCAAGCAAGTGGCAGTTGTGGTGGAGTTGAAGGCACGTTTTGATGAGGAGGCCAACATTGAGTGGGCCCGTAGGCTAGAACAAGCTGGGGTGCATGTGGCATACGGGTTGGTTGGGCTTAAGGTGCATGCTAAGACCTGCTTGGTGGTGCGTGAAGAAGCTGACGGCATGCATCGTTACTGTCACATCGGTACTGGTAATTACAACTCCAAGACAGCTCGGATCTATACCGATTTGGGGCTGTTCACAGCCAACCCAGAGATCGGTTTAGATTTAACGCAGCTCTTTAACTCCCTTACCGGTTACGGTCATCACGTGGAGTTCCACCATCTGGTGCTTGCTCCGCACAGCCTGCGTAACAAGATAGCCGAGTTGATTACCCAAGAAGCCCAACAGGGCACTGCGGGGCGGATCATATTGAAGCTCAACAGCCTGGTAGATGCCGACATTGTGGCCGCGCTTTATGATGCTTCTCAAGCGGGGGTGCAGATAGATCTTATTGTGCGAGCCATTTGCTGCTTGCGGCCCCAAGTGCTTGGCATGTCCGACACTATTCGGGTGCGTTCGTTAATTGGGCGGTACCTAGAACACAGTCGTGTCTACTATTTTGGTAATGGGGAAGGGATCGGCGCTCCAGCCTACTTCATCGGATCGGCCGACCTCATGCCGCGCAACCTCAACCGCAGGGTAGAAGCACTGGTAGCTGTTCACGACACCACGGTTCGTAAACGCCTAGATGAGGTGTTAGAGATAAACCTCAAAGATGATGTGCTGGCTTGGGAGTTGGGGGCCGATGGGCGTTGGCAACGTGTGTCTCGCAAGGTTGGTCTAGAGGCTCACAGTGCATTGGAAAAGGTGGCTTTGGGCGCGATATCCACAAAGTAAGGCTGCGCATTGCATATTGTGGAGTTCCGTGCAGCTAGAGACGATGGCAATAATTCTTGGCGGTGGCGGCCTGATTACCCGGCAGCTATCGGGAGGTGCGGATAAAGATGCTTTAGAGGTGCTGTTGGTGCATCGCTGCAAGCATCAGGATTGGTCATTACCAGCCGGTAAGTTAGATCCTGGCGAAGACCTAGCTGAATGCGCGTTGCGTGAGGTGTTTGAAGAAACTGGTTTTGTGTGTGAGTTGGGGCGGGAGCTTGGAGCAGTGGACTACGTGGATAGGCGGGGAAGGTTACGCCAAATGTACTACTGGGAGATGGATGCCATAAGCGGCAGTTTTTCTGCTACCCCAGAGGTAGATGCCATCAAGTGGATACCCCTAAGGGATGCTCTGGAGCACTTGAGCCACCCCCGTGATTTAGAGATACTCAGTGCGTTCTTTGCTTTGGCTGGTGACAGCATTTTGACCTGATTTTAGCTTGTCAAAGCTTTTTTTCCTGTTTACCTTGCGTTTACAGAGTTGCATTATGCAGTCCACCCTCGTCTTCTAACTTGTGTCGTATCCATTGCGCCGATCCCTATGTTCGGCGCGTAGTTGAGGAGGACATTTGAGGTTCAACAAATTGCTTGTAGTGGCTTTCGGAATGATTGCGGCGTTCACACTTGTGGTGAGTGCCTGCGGTAACGATGATGATGGGAGCTCGGCACCCACACCTGCTGCACAGACTCAATCTGGCGAAGGTTCTGAAGGTGGTGGCAGTAGTTCTGCCAACGCCGATGGGCCAGATGTGGCTGGTTCGGTGACGATTTCGGGTTCTTCTACTGTGGAGCCCATTTCGGTGCGTGTGGCTGAGTTGTTTGAGGATGTTCAGCCTGAGGTTGAGGTGACGGTTGATGGGCCTGGTACTGGCGATGGGTTCAAGTTGTTCTGCGCTGGTGAGACCGACATTTCGGATGCTTCTAGGCAGATCAAGGATTCTGAGGCTGCCGATTGCGCGGCTAATGGTATTGATTTTGTGGAGTTGCGGGTTGGCATTGATGGCATTGCTGTGATGACCGGTGAAGGTAACCCTGTGGAGTGTGTGACCTTCAACGATATTTATGGTTTGGTTGGCCCTGAGTCCACTGGCTTTGGTTCATGGTCTGATGCAGGTTCTTTGAGCGGGCTTGATACGTCTGATCTGCCTGATGCTGGTCTTGATATTTACGGGCCTGGAGAAGAGTCGGGCACCTTTGACAGTTTCATTGAGATTGTGTTGGAGGATATTGCCGATGAGCGTGTGCAGGATGCAACCACTCGGCCTGATTACAACGCCAATGCTAATGACAACGTGATCATTCAGGGCATTCAATCCAGCGACACCAGCTTCGGTTGGGTTGGGTTTGCTTTTGCGGCTAATGCTTCTGGTGTGAAGTTGTTGGATGTAGATGGAGGCGATGGTTGTGTGGGGGCTAATGCCACCACGATTGCCTCGGGCGAGTACCCGGTGTCTAGGTCTTTGTACATCTATGTGAACTCAGCTGCTGCTGAGAACAACCCTGCTGTGAGTTCCTATGTGGACTTTTATATGAGCGACGAGGGTTTAGGCACGGCGGTGTCTGATGTGGGTTATGTGAACCTTACAGAAGATGCCAAAGCCTCAACCCGCAGCAACTGGGCAGCCCGCTAAGTTACTTGGCTCAAAGCTCAAGAGTTGCAGAGTTAACTGCGTTGGGTTTCACTGCGTTGGGAATCCAAACATCCATTGCTTGTAGTGTGTGGCTGTGAGCAACGCGAGAGTTGATCCTAGCGGAGGGTTCACCGTTGAATCCCTGCGGGCGAATCCCCGCCAGGCTCGCAAAGAGCGCCTCATCCGCGACAGTCTGGGCGCTACCGCCTTAGTGTCGGTGATCGTCTCTGGTCTTATCATCTGGTCTTTGTTTTCTGAGGCTTATACCTTCATTGTGGAGGTGGATTGGGGAACGGTCTGGGATATTGGCTGGTTTCCCCGTAGAGGCATCTACGACATAAAGACTCTGCTTATTGCAAGCTTCATAGTCACCGGCATAGCAATGGTGGTGGCTGGCCCACTGGGGCTGGGGGCTGCTATCTATTTGTCTGAATATGCACGGCCACAGATCCGCAAGATGCTTAAGCCTATCTTGGAGATATTGGCGGGTATTCCTAGCGTGGTGCTGGGGTTTTTCGCGCTTCAGTGGATAGCTCCCAATCTTGTAAAAACGCTGTTTAGTGGGCCAGCCGCAGGTTCTTTGCTGGCGGCGGGAATCGGTGTGGGTGTCTTGGTTATACCCTTAGTGGCATCCATTTCGGAAGATGCCATGAAGGCTGTACCCATGTCACTTCGCGAAGCCTCCTCTGGGCTGGGTGCTCGGAGGGTAACCACCACCATTCGGGTGGTTCTGCCTGCGGCTGTATCGGGGTTGATGGCGGCCTTCATTGTGGCCGTATCCCGAGCCTTAGGTGAGACAATGGTGGTGGTTATGGCTGGTGGAGCTGCACAAACTGCTGTATACACTCACAGCCCGCTAGAGGGCAGTCTTACCATTACTGCGGGCATGACCTCTTTGGCGCGTGGTACCGACAATGTAGTGGGTGAAGGGCTCACCTTTCAGAGCCTGTTCTTTATTGGGCTTGTGTTGTTCGTGCTTACGTTTGTTTTGAACCTGCTTTCCGATCGATTTGTACACAAGGTAAGAGAGCAGTACTGATGGCCAAAGCGAGGCTTGTGGGCGACCGCACTAGCACCATGATGGTGCAGGCCATGGAGCGTCGCAGCACCGATGTGCGAGGTCGTGTGTTTCAGGTGAGCTTGTTTGTCACGCTGCTGCTTTCTTTGTTTATCTTGGGTGTTTTGGTGGTAGATGTGGTGATGGATGGCTGGGGCATCATTACTGGTCGCCCCGGTGGTTTTTTGTCTGGCACCATCAGGTCCCGTTCCATAGATCCGAAGTTAGGGGTACATCAAGCCCTTGTTGGCACTTTCTGGATCGCTGTATTTGTGGCGGTGTTGGCTTTTCCCATCGGCATAGGTGCTGCAGTATGGCTAGAGGAGTATGCTCCCAAGAATCGTTTTGCCCGGTTTGTGGAGCTGAACATTCGCAACTTAGCGGGAGTTCCTTCCATCGTGTATGGCTTGTTGGGCTTGTTCTTGTTTGTGGAGCGATTAGAGGGCATTACCGGTGGTAAGTCCATAGCTTCGGCTGGCGTAACTCTGGCTATTTTGGTGCTACCCATTGTGATCATCACAGCCCAAGAAGCCATTAGAGCTGTGCCTCAGGGTTTGAAGGAAGGTGCTTACGGGGTGGGGGCAACTAAGTGGGACATGATCCGCAGCCAAGTGCTGCCCTATGCAGCGCCCGGGATACTCACCGGTACTTTGTTGTCTATGTCGCGCGGTATCGGCGAGGCGGCACCGCTTTTGTTGGTGGGTGCAGTTTCTGGGCGGCTGGGCTCAGATGCTGGGTTTTTCGACTTTGGTGCCATCACCGAACAGGGATTCATGGCCATGCCAATCATCATTGTGGAGTGGGTGCAGGAATCCGGGCGGGATCCTGGGTTTGCTGAAGCTGCTGCTGCGGCAATAGTTGTTCTGTTAGTTTTCGTTATCCTGATGAACGCCACGGCCATATTGTTGCGTAACTACTTTGAGAACAAGCGAGGATGATCCGTGGAAGCTATTGCTGAGAAACTGAGGACAGATTTAATGGAAAAGCCAGCCCCTGTAGTTGCCCCTCCTACAGTTGGATTGGATCTAGGTCAGCAAGCTCAGCCTGACGCTGCTGCTCACACCGCAGAGGTGGTGTTTGAGGTAGAGAATCTAGACGTGTACTACGGCAGTTTTCGGGCAGTTCAAAGTGCCACCTTCACCGTTTATGAACATGAGATAACGGCCATGATCGGTCCTTCTGGATGTGGTAAGACCTCTGTGCTGCGCTGTTTTAATCGGATGAACGACCTGATTGCGGGGGCAAGGGTGGAGGGCAGGCTGGACTTTCGCAACGTGCCCCTCTACGACGCTCGGGTAGATCCAGTAGAAGTACGCCGCCGTATAGGTATGGTTTTCCAAAAGCCAAACCCTTTCCCGAAATCTATCTACGACAACATCGCCTTTGGGCCTCGGGTAATTGGGATGGCTAAACGCAAAACCGACCTAGATGATGTGGTGGAGCGTTCGCTGAAGAGAGCGGCGTTGTGGGATGAGGTGAAAGACCGCCTTAAGGATTCTGCTCTCGGGCTCTCTGGTGGACAGCAGCAGCGTTTGTGCATCGCTCGGGCTATAGCAGTTGATCCGGATGTGTTGTTGATGGATGAGCCTTGTTCCGCGCTAGATCCTATTGCCACTACCCGTATCGAAGACCTAATGCAGGAGATAAAGAACGACTACACCATCGTTATCGTTACTCACAACATGCAACAAGCCGCTCGCATTAGCGATCGCACAGCCTTTTTTACTGCACAGATGAATTCTGAAACCGACCAGCGGTCGGGGTTGTTAGTGGAGTACGACCGTACCGAGATCATCTTCTCAAACCCCTCAGATGAGCGTACTGAGAACTATGTGACCGGTAGGTTTGGCTGAATCAAATGCAGGAGACAACAGTGGGCGAACTGCGAAGATCTTTCCATGAAGAACTAGAAGAGATCAAAGTTGGCATCGTGCAGATGGCAGCTCTGGTAACTGAAGCTGTGCCACGTGCTACTGAGTCGTTGTTGGAATCCAACTTGCAGTTGGCTCAGCAGCTCATAGATGCGGACGATGAGCTAGATGATCTAGCTGTCTATTTGGAGGAGCACTGCCATCAAGTGCTGGCCCTACAAGCGCCTATGGCGAGCGATCTGCGTGCCCTCAGCTCTGCGCTCAAGTTGAATGCCGAGCTAGAACGGTCTGGCGATTTGGCGGTGAACATTGCTAAGGCCACCCGGCGGATCTACGGCACTCGTTATGATGCAGCACTTAGAGGTTTGTTGGTGCAGATGAGCGAAGAGGCTTGTCGCTTAGTGAGGTTGTCAATCGATGCTTATGTGGATGGCAACGCTGGGCTGGCCTCGGCCTTGAGCGACATTGACGATCGGCTAGATAGTCTGAACAGCGAGTGTGTACAGGCCGTGTTCAAGGCGCATCAAGCGGGCACCATCGATCTTCAAGCCGCGGTGCAACTCTGTTTGATCAGTCGTTATTACGAACGGATTGGCGATCACGCGGTGAACATTGGCGAACGGGTGGTGTATATGGTGACCGGCTGGCTGCCCGAGTACACCGGGTCGGCGCGTTTACGAATCCGCAGATCGCAACAGCTAGATAACAGCACTGCAGATGAGCGAGGTTGAAGGTTGATAGCATCGTTTTTGTTGGTGGCAGCTGGAGTTGGCGTTTGTGTGATTGGGGCTGTGGCTTGGAGAGAGCACAGGCGGGGTGTTGCAGATCGTGATATGCAGCGGCGCCGCGAAGAGGAACACCGCCGCCAAGCAATCGAGTTGGTTGAAAGTGAAGCCCGGCTGCAGCTATCGGTAGATGCCATTACCCAGGGGGTGGTGTTAGCCACAGCTGATGGAGTGGAGATTTACCGTAATCGGTATGCACAGGCTTTTGCAGAGGCACGCCATGGGGAGGCTTTGGTGGAGGCTTGCATCGGTGATTTGTTGGCTCAAGCAGCCCACGGTGAAACCGTAGAGCGAGAGGTGGAGCTTTTTGGCCCGCCGCGTAGGTGCTATTTCGTGAGCGCTAAGCCTTTGCGGATAGACGACAAGAACTATGGTGCGGTTGCTCAGATAGACGATGTGACCGAATCGCAGCGTCTAGATGCAATGCGCCGCGATTTCGTGTCCAATATCAGCCATGAGCTCAGAACTCCGATGGGGGCTTTGTGCTTGCTGGCCGAGACCCTTGCGGGCGAGTCAGATCCGCTGGTGGTGTCTCGTTTAGCTACAAGAGTTCAAGCTGAGGCCATTCGCCTGTCAGACACCATGAATGATCTGCTGGAGTTGAGCCAGATTGAATCTGATGAGATGATCGAGCGGACGGTGGTGAGCATCCAAGATGTTGTGCGCGACGCGCTTTTGCGGGTTAGCCAAGCTGCCGCTAACAGGCAGATACAGATTGAAATATCCTTGCCAGAGTTAGTTTTAGAGGTGCAAGGCGACCAACGTCAGCTCACTTCGGCAGTGTTTAACTTGTTGGACAACGCCGTTAAGTATTCCGAGGTACAGCGTAAGGTGTGGGTAACTGTTCGGACTGTTCGGGCCGCTTGGGCCAGCAAAGCTCCCCGTCAAGAGCCCCTAGAGGCTGTGGTAGAGATAGAGGTACGAGACGAGGGCTGCGGCATTGCCCCAGATCACGCCCAGCGGATATTTGAGCGATTTTATCGGGTGGATAACTCCCGCACCGATGCTGTTGCGGGTGTTGGCCTTGGTTTGGCAATTGTGCGCCATGTAGCTACCAATCATAACGGTGAGGTGGAAGTTGCCTCTGGTCTGGGGCAGGGCTCTACCTTTACTTTGAGGTTGGCCGGTACTTTGAGGTTGGCCGGGTGCAGTGGAGTAGATAGCAGTGGAGTAGATAGCAGTGGAGTAGATATCAGTGGGGCAGGTACTAGGGCCGGGCCGGGGGCTGGGATGGCGGATGATTTTGTGGGAGCAGCAGTTTGAGCGGATCAACAAAGGTGCTGGTGGTAGAAGACGAGGAATCCTTCGTGGAAGCCCTGAGTGTGGGGTTGACCCGTGAGGGCTTTGTTGTGCAGGTAGCCCGCGACGGCAAGGAAGCTTTGGACTATTTCAAGGCTATCGCTCCCGACATTGTGCTTTTGGACGTGATGTTGCCTGTGGTTTCTGGCATAGATGTGTGCCGTCAGATCAGAGTTCGCTCGCAGGTACCCATCATCATGGTTACGGCTAAAGGCGAGGAGATTGATGCCGTGGTTGGTTTGGAGGTAGGCGCCGATGACTACGTCACCAAGCCCTACCGATTGCGGGAGCTAACCTCTCGTATGCGCTCGCTGTTACGCCGAGCCCGTTGGTCTGACACCGAAGAGGCTTATCGCAGCGATGTCATCTGCGTGGGCGATGTTTCTGTAGATCCGCAGCGCCACGAGGTTTTGGTACGAGGTGAGCTTTTGGATTTGCCCCTCAAAGAGTTTGATCTTTTGGAGTTGTTGGTTCTCAACGCGGGTCGCGTGATAACCAGAGATGCGCTGATTGATCAGGTGTGGGGCGGCGATTATGTGGGCAATACCAAAACGTTAGACGTACACATCAAGCGCCTACGCTCTAAGGTAGAGCCCGATCCTGCTAACCCCAGTCGCATCGTGACCATTCGAGGTTTGGGGTATAAGTACATCGTAAGCTCCTCTTGAGCGTGTTGTTGCCATAGTCTTTTGGCTGTGCTCAACTTCTCGTTCTTGCGGTTGGTCAGGGTTCATGCATTAGCCGCTGCGGGCGATGCCATGATCACCGTGGCTCTAGCGGGCTCGTTGTTTTTCTCTATAGATCCAAGTGCTGCCCGGGTACGCGTAGCGCTGTATCTGTTGTTAACTATGGCACCATTTGCAGTGGTAGGCCCTTTGGTAGGCCCTGCCATGGATCGTTTTCGGGGCGGGCGGCGCACCATGATCTTTGTGATCAACTCTGGCCGGGCGGTGGTGGCTTTTTTGATGATCTCCAATTTGGATTCGTTGTTGTTGTTTCCCATCGCCTTTTTGATGCTGGTGCTACAAAAGAGCTACGGGGTAGCCAAGGCATCCATGGTGCCTTTAATCTTGGAGGACGAAGACAAGTTTGTGGGCGGCAATGCTCGGCTGGCTTTGGTGGGAGGTGTTTGTGGGTTTGTGGGTGCGGGCCCTGCGATCTTGGCCAACTGGGTAGGGGGCTCTTCATGGACGGTTGCAGTGGCAATGGTGGTGTATACGCTGGCTGCTCTTGCAGCGCTGGGGTTGCCCACCGCGCAGCCACAGATTGAACAAGAGGTTGTAACCCAAGCTCAGCTGGTGCGCAGCAGCGGCATACGTCGGGCCGCTGCTGCTACTGGCACGCTGCGAGGGGTAGTGGGGTTTATGACCTTTTTGGCTGCGTTTGCACTAAGGGGAGGCACCGATGACGTTGACCTATCTGGGGTGGGTAAGGCCATTGGTGCAGGGGTGCGCCATGCCATGCAAGGAGATGTGGCCTCAGATGCTAGCCCGGTGTGGAAGCTGGGGCTGGTAGCAGTTGTAACCGTGGCGGGGTTTTTGGCGGGTTCGGCTTTGGCACCGCAGCTGCGTTTTCGGATTCGTGAGGAGGTGATCATCGCAGCGGCTCTGTTGGTGTTGTCCGGCGTGGGGTTTTTGGCTGCTTTTACGGGCGGCTTTGGTTCTATGTTGTTTTTGGCGCTTTCTTTGGGAATTGCAGCAAGCGCTGCCAAGTTGTCGTTTGATTCCATTGTGCAGCGCGATGCTGAAAACGTTAACCACGGACGGGCCTTTGCTGCGTTTGAAACCCGCTTTCAGATTATCTGGGTTCTAGGAGCGCTGTTGCCGGTGGTGATCACCATTCCCGATCGGGTGGGGTATGTGCTTATTGGGGTAGCAGCAGCAGTGTCGCTTGGGTTGTTTTGGTTGGGCAATGGCCTTAATCGGGAAGATCAATCCGAGCCAACCACAAACCCGGAGCTTCAACCTCAGCGGGAGTAGGGAGCTCACGAGCCGAGTTCCACAGTCGTGCTAGTCCGTCTGTGTCGGCCCGGTCTAGTACGCCTGTGACAAAGGCGGTGCCTTTGTCGTAGTGGTTTTGGTTGAGCTCTAGGCCGAGCATTTGTTCGATGAAGCGGTGGCTAGCAGTGGTGCTTACCCGCCTGCGGCGCAAAGCCTCGCTGAGTTGTGGGTAGGAGCTAATGATGTCGCGGCCTATGCTGTCCATTACCCAGTCCACATAGCCTGCAATCACGCTCACTAGGGCGGTTATGTTCGGCAGTATTTCCCTTTGTGTTGGTGATTGCATGGTACCTAACATCACCTCGGGATCACCCCAAAGCGATTCTAGGCTGGTCATGGCCTTAGGATCGTCTAGATCGAAATCTCTGATCCTGTCTTGCAGTGCTGTGGCATCGGTTTCGAAGTTGGATACGTATGTGTTGAGCAGTCTCAGCATGCGCTTTTGTACGTGTGGTATCGACAGCACAGCGTGGTGGGTTAGCTCGCTGAGGCATACCCACAGGTACAGGTCGATCAGATCTAGGTTCCACTCTTTAGTTAACTGGTGTATGTTTGCGGGGATAACCAGTATTTGCGAGGTTTTGCGGGGGATGGGTAGGTCGTATTGGCCGAGGCTGCGTGTTGCTAGGTTGCCAATCATGCTGCCTGCGGTCATGCTGGTTAGGGTTGGGCCAATCATCTTCATGAGTCGGCCGATCATGGCGCTGGTGGG
>JAPOTT010000004.1 GCA_026709025.1 bacterium | reverse complement strand
CGGGCCGTTAGCTCAGTTGGCTAGAGCACCTGCATGACGCGCAGGGGGTCAGGGGTTCGAGTCCCTTACGGCCCACCCGGTGGTGGCACAAGATGTGGTGGCATGCAGGCAGCGATGGTTCGCGTGTATCTAGTCGAACTTGTCGGCTCGGCGCACGATGAACAGCCATGTGCCGATGCCAGAAAGCAACACCAAAAGGGCTGACCACACACCGGCTTCGGCGATGAAGGCTTCTTCAATGCTGTTGAATGCTTTGGTGGTTAGGGTGGGGAAGTCAAATGGCGCGATTAGCAAGGTGATTGGCAGTTCCTTCATTACCGACAGCATCACCAACCCACCTCCAGCCAAAAGCCCCGGTGCCATGAGCGGTAGATCTAGGGTTCGAAACCTTTTCGTCCATTTAGCTCCCAGGGTGCGAGCCGCATCGGTGAGGCGGGCTGACACCGCCGCCACAGCCACCTGTGAGGTACGCATTGTCTGGCCTCCAAAGCGCACCACATAGCCAAACACCAACAACGCCACGGTGTTTCGCAATGGGTTTCCCAAGTCGGTCTTTAGCGTCCAGAACAACAGCCCGAGGCCGATCAGGATTCCGGGCAGCGCAAAGGAAGAAACGATTATTGCGTTGGCTATCGTTCCTATCCGAGAGCGATGTCGGATCGCAAGATAGGCAGCAGGCAGCACCGCGAACACCGCAGCTAAAGCGGCTAAGATGCTGCCTAAAGCTGTGTTCCAAATCGGCTCCCAGATGTTGTCCCAGCCTACTAGCAAATCCCGTCCGCCTGCGGAGTCGATGCGTAGGCCGTCTATAGACCAATCCAACAGCGATGCCAACGGCCCTAGCAGAGCAACTGCTACTGAGGTGCCCATAAAAGCCAGCACCAACGGTTTAGTTTTACCTAAGCGGTAGATAACAGGACGGGTGCTGCGAGCGGGAGCGGCAGTTTCAAAGCGTCGGGTTGCAGCCCGCTCGGAAAACACCACCACTGCTGCTAGCACCAACAAGATCACGCTGAGCGCTAGCGATACTGGCTGGTTGTTGAGCCTAGTGGTGTATATGGCACGACTTAATGTGTCGTAGCGCATTAGCTGCACCGCGCCGAAATCGCTGATGGCATATAAGAACACCAGCAAGGTGCCAGCGCTTATGGCTGTGGCTGTTTGCGGGAGCACTACCCGGCGCACAACTGCTAGAGGAGAGTCGCCTAGCAGGCGGGCGGTTTCTTCGGCAGAACCGCTCAAGCGGCGCAGGCGGGCGGCTACTGGTAAATAAACATAGGGGTAGGTGAACAAGGTAAGTGCTAGCCATGCTCCGAACAGGCCCCGTATCTCCACATTCCAGCTGATGCCTATGTTGGCGAGCCAATCTGTAAGGAGCCCGCCTGGGTTGAGGGTGCGGATAAGCGCCGCAGCCCCGATGAATGTAGGGAACACTAGGGGCAGAGGCAGAAGCGTTTGCCATAGGCGTTTCCATGGCAGGTCGCAGCGGGTGGAAAACCATGCCAGCGCTGTGCCTAAAACAGCAGTAGAGGCTGAAACCAGCACGGCTAGACGCAGGGTGCGTAGCAGCGGGGCAGCGGTTCGTTCTGAAACCAGCACCCCTAACGGATCGCTTTGGAAGGTGAAGTTGCGCCAGATTAGGTAAGCAGCGGGAAACGCAAACCCTATCGTTACCCCCAGAGCCGCTAGCTTTAGCAGCGCCGAGGAGCGGGTAGTTTGCAGTTGCACTGCTAGCTAGCCTTAACTTTGATGCCTTGAGCGTTTCGTTGTTGGGGGTGGGCGTGTTGAGTTTGCTGGGGGTGTTGGGGTTGGTGGTCTTGGGGTGGTTGGGGGTGCTGGCCGTTTTGGTGATTCTGATGCTTTTGATGGGAATGCTGGCTGTTTTGAATGTGGTTTTGTTTGAATGAAGTTGCTGGCGGGCCAACATAAGTTGGGGTAACAGCATCTCCGTTTGTAAACCTTGTTGTACCGCTCACTCGAGCCCGCAGGCGTGTGCCGCACGGGCTGACAACGGTTACTAAGGTGTCGGCTCCTTGGTATTCTTGATGCTCAACGGTGTGGTTGCCTGCCGATGCGCTTAGCTCAACCGCTTCAGGACGCACCACCACTTCCACCGGGCCACTAGCGGGCTTTTGCAAGGGGATTGACCCCAGGTTGCTTTCTGCAAAGTTGCCGTGGGCCAAAGCAGGGTAAAGCGACACGGTGCCGATGAAGTTAGCTGCCCATGCAGTGGCTGGTTGTTGGTAGATTTCATCGGGGTTTGCAAACTGCACAATTTGCCCTTCGTTCATTAGGGCCACCCTGTCGCCTAGAACGAGGGCTTCTTCGCGGTCGTGGGTTACAAACACCGCCGTCATCTGTGTTTCTTGGAGAAGTTGGCGCACTTCGCTTCGCACCTCGCGGCGCAGAGCGCTGTCTAAGTTGGAAAAAGGCTCATCCAAGAGCAGCACCGCGGGTTCAGGTGCTAGGGCTCGGGCTAGCGCCACGCGCTGTTGTTGTCCACCCGATAAGGTGTCGGGCATCCGTTGTGCCATAGCAGCCATGCCTACTAGCTCTAGGGCCTTTTGTACTTGTTTTGAACGCATGCGCCGCGGCACCCCGTAGCCCACGTTATGGCTTACATCTAGATGAGGGAACAGCGCCCAATCTTGAAACACCATGCCCACGTTGCGGTCTTCGGGTCGTACCCATGTGCTTTTGCTGGCCACGAGGCGAGTGTTTACGCGCACCTCACCCGCCTCGCTTTGTTCTAGCCCAGCAATAATACGCAGCAGTGTGGTTTTGCCGCAGCCACTGGGCCCCAACAGCGCTACCATCTCGCCGGGTCGCACATCCAAATTGCAATCGCTCAGCACCGTTACTCCATCAAACGATTTAGAGAGGCCCTGAGCACACAGTAGCGGTGCCGCAGGCTCTGGAGTCGCAGTGTTTGGCATCGCAGTTTCTGGCATCGCAGGCTCTGCTACCACAGGCTCTGCTACTACAGGCCCCAAGTCATCGTTAGAGAACATGAGTTTGTAAGGTTAGCCTTATTTTGGTTCCCTAACACATTCCGCAAAGCCTCACTAGCAACCAAACTACTCGCAGCCCCGCGCCGGTACCCCTCACAAGCGCCAACCCCCAGTCTGCTAGTGTTGCTACCACCTGAATTGTCGCTAATGACACCTTTGCAACCATGAACCGGGAGAGACATCTGATGTCTTTACGAGAAGTAATCCAAAAGACCGCCGGTCACCTCGAATCTGGTGTTCTGGAGATAGAGGCTCATGTACGCCAGTTCGTTATTGATCCGATTTTGTGTGAGCTGGGGTGGGATGTTCAAGATCCGCATCAGGTTTTTGTGGAGTACAAGGTAGATACCGGTTACGTGGATTACGCCTTATTGGATAAGAAAAAACCTGTTGTCTTTATTGAGGCAAAGAAGGTTGGAAACTTAAAGCCAGCTGCTGAAGAGCAGCTTTTTAAGTATGCTAATAATAAGGGCATTCCGCTTCTCGTGTTGACCGACGGTAACCAATGGGATTTTTACTTAGCGATGGCTGCGGGTGAGCCATCAGAGCGGCGTTTTTGTCGGATTGAACTGGGCACGTTGGATAATGCTCGTCTGATAGAGTACGACAAATCATTTCACAAGTTTTTGGGTAAACAGCAGGTAGGCAGTGGTACAGCTCAAGAAGATGCCGGGAGCCATCTTGCCGACACAAAGAGTAGAGAGAGCGCTAGGGCCGAACTTGCGAACGCGTGGCAGGGATTGTTGAGCCCGCCCGACGGTTTGTTGCGTGAACTGTTGACAGAAGAGGTTGAAAGCATCTGTGGTACACGACCTCATCAGCAGGATGTGGAGACCTTTCTTAGGGATTTTGCTAGATCAGTAGTAAGCCCCATGTCTCAGGCATCACAACAAAGTGGGCCTACAAGAACAGGCCCAAGCAAGCCTTCCGGGAAGCAGTCGCAGGTTCCACGAGCAGCCCCAAGCCCAGCAGTGAAGAAGATAGTTGGTTTTCAACTTCATGGAAATGAGGTTGTTTGTGGCAATGCTGTTAGCACTTTGGTGGAGATGGTAAAGGCATTTCAAACTCAAGATTCAGGTTTTTTGCCACGTCTCTACAATGATTCCCGAAATAGAACCAAAACTCGGGTATTTGTTTCGCAAAATCGTGATGAACTGTTTGGGAAGCATCTCCGTGATTATCACTATAAAGACCTTGGTGGAGGTTGGTGGCTTGGTGCAAACATGAGCGTCGCTGGAGTCATACAGAAAATCAAGTTAGTTTGCGACATAGCCGGAGTGAGATATGGCACCCAACTCACCCTCCTCGAGGAGGATACTTAGAGTTGTAACTGAGGTTTCACCCTGTTCATGGAGGGGTTATTGTGCGGCTCTAGGGGCCGTTATTTTGTGAGGGGGGTGGGGGGTGTTTGTGGGTTTGGCGGTGGCAGGTTGGGCAGAGGAGGGTGAGGTTATCGATGTCGGTTGTGCCACCGTGTTCCCAGGGTACGATGTGGTGTACGTCGCAGTTGCTGGCGCGTATTCCGCATGAGGTGCAGTGTTTGTCTCGTTTGTAGAGGGCGAGTTTTTGGGCTTTAGTGTGCTTTCTGCGAGTGCGACCCACATAGAGGGGTTGGGCATCGCTGTTGAAGATCATCGGTATGATCTCCGCTTCACAAGCTAGGCGGCGGATTTCATCTATGCCGATGGGTGTGCCATCTATAAGCCCAGCGGCTTTGAGTTGGCCGGTGATGGCATCATAATCAGCCGTGAGGATGATGGTGGTGGCCTGCGGGGTTGGTTCTGGTTCCGGTTCGCAGCCGGTGTCTACACATCCAGTGTTGGTGTCAGCATCTGTGTCGTCGGTTCTGTGTGCCTTGTCAACCCCAGTGCCGTTGCTTGCGGGTGTGGTGTGGCTACAGATGAGTTGCACTAGAGCGTCGGCGTTGCGTTGTTCAAAGGAGCGTTCTACACCGTTTTGGAAATCGCGTTTGAGCATTCGTGTGGTTAACGCGTCCATAGCGGTTTTCACCTGTTCACCAGCTAGGTGGTCTAATTCAGCGTGCAAGATAACCATGTCGTTATCACCGTTGAAGATTTTGGCGGTGCGCCGGGCTCGTTGTTGTTCTGTAGGGTTCAACCCCGTTGCGGCTAAGCGTTTGGTTTCCCACTCTGCCAAAGTGGCTTTGAACACATCAGGGCCTTGTTGCACGCCTGTAGCTAATAAATCTAACTGCTCATCAGTGTTCATGGGAGCCCGACCATGCGACGCGGCCATCAGTTCCGCGTGATCCATGGTTATCCAACCATCCTTAGCGGCCCGCATCACATCAGGCAGCGCTCTAAGCCCTTTAGCAGTACGCGCCTGGCGGCGAGCCTTATACGCAGGCAAATCAAACTGCTTACACACACTCATCACAGCTTCTTCACCCTCCAACTCACCCAACCGCACCAACACAGCACTCAAATAACTCTCAACCTGCTGGCGAAAAGCATTAGCCCTCACAGCCAACATAACAAGATCACCAGCACCACAACCAACAAAATCTGGAAAATCAAAACCCGCAGCATTGCTTACAGATTCGCCAGATGTTTGAGAGTGATCATCCAAGTTGTTAGTTTGTAAACTATCCCGAAACTCCATACATGTAAGTATACAACCAC